>CAVAUD010000032.1:0-18852 GCA_963591565.1 bacterium | reverse complement strand
GAAAGTGAAAGAAATTTGTAAGAGAAAGGAAAGTTTTTGTCTTGCGGAGAAGGACGTGGGGGCGAGAAGGGCGCGGCGGGGCGGCCGGGTCCCGTGGCCAACGACGCGCGGCGGGGCGGCCGGGACCCCGCGGCCGCCCGGCTCCCCTACCGCCTGCGGACGCTGGCCTTCACAACCAGCCGCGGGGTCAGCACGCGCGTGATCGTCTCGCCGGCAGCCGCGCCGCCGCCCTCGCGAAGCCGCCCCACCATGATCTCGATCGCGCCCTCGGCCAGCTCGGCGACGTTCTGCTCGATCGAGGTCAGCGCCGGCTCGAACAAGGAATCGGCCGCCGAGTTGTCGTAGCTCACCACCGAGTAGTCGCGCGGCACGCGCAGGCTCTCCTCGTACAGGCGCTTGAGCAGGCCCAACGCGATGTTGTCCGAGCTCGCGAAGACCGCGGTGGCGTCGGTGGCGAGAAGGGCGCGGGCGGCCTCGTAGGCGTCGCTGATGTAGTAGGCGCTGTGGAGGACCAGGCCCGGGTCGGGCTCGATGCCCTTCTCGGCCAAGGCCTGCGTGTAGCCGGCGAGACGCGCGACGCCGGTGTTCGACTCGGTGTTGACGATGCAGGCCACGCGGCGGTGGCCGTAGGACAGCAGGTAGCGCGTGGCCAGGTAGCCGCCCTGCTGGTTGTCGAAGCCTATGCGGTCGCACTCAAAGCTCGGGATCACGCGGTCTACCAGCAGATACGGGACCGGCAGGGTGCTTAGGACGCGCAGGAGCTCGGGCGCGGGCGGCTCGGAGGCCACGACGAGGAAGATCCCGTCGACGCCGCGGTTGATGAGCTGGCGCACGAGCTCGAGGTCGTTCTCGGACTTGTCGTCGGAGTTGGTGATGAACAGCGCGTAGCCCTGCGCGCGGCAACGAATCTCCAGCTCACGGGCCAAGGACGAGAAGAACGGGCTCACGATGTTGGGGACGATCAGGCCCAGCGTCTGGGAGTGCTGCATGACGAGGCTGCGCGCGATCTGGTTGGGGACGTAGCCTTTCTTGCGCGCGACGTCGCGGATGAGCTTGCGTTTCTCGGCCGATATCTTGTTGGGGCGGTCGTTCAAGACGAGAGAGACCGCGGCCGTCGACATGCCCGTCTCGCGCGCGATGTCCTTGAGCGTCACCTTGCCCACGTTTACCTGCCCGTCTTCTCGTCCGTCTCGCCCAAAACCGGCCCCGGCGTGGCGCCTGGCGCCTGCCCGGCCGCCGGCGCCGGCGCGTCCTTCTCGCCGGTTTGTTTTCGAATGTGTCACCGTCTGCGGAGGCTCGGCGCACATATTTATAATAGGGCACACTAGCGTCGCAGCACAGCTTTCAAAGAAAGGGCCAACCGTGGATATCACGCCCCAAGAAGTCGCCGAGACCCTGTCGATGGTCTCGGAGCAAAACCTTGACCTGCGCACCATTACCATGGGCATCAGCCTGGCCGGTTGCGCCGACGAGGACATGGGCCGCATGTGCGACAAGGTCTACGACAAGATCACCCGCACGGCCGAGAACCTGGTCGAGACGGCCAACGACCTCGAGGCAGAGTACGGCATCCCCATCGCCAACAAGCGCGTGAGCGTGACGCCGGTCGCCCAGATCGCGGCCGCCTGCCCCGATCAGGACCTCTCCCCCATCGCCCACGCCATGGACCGCGCGGCCGAGACCCTGGGCATCGACTTCATGGGCGGCTTCTCGGCCCTCGTGCAGAAGGGCATGGGCGCCACCGACCGCAAGCTGATCGCCAGCGTGCCTGAGGCCCTGGCCACGACCGAGCGCGTGTGCTCGTCGCTCAACATCGCGTCTACCAGGGCCGGCATCAACATGGACGCCGTTTTGCTCTCCGCCGAGACGATCCTCGAGTGCGCCCGCCGCACCGTCGACATCGACTGCTACGGCGCGGCCAAGTTCGTCGTCTTCGCCAACATGGTCGAGGACTCGCCGTTCATGGCGGGCGCCGTCCACGGCTCGGGCGAGGCCGACGCCGTCATCAACGTGGGCGTCTCGGGCCCCGGCGTCATGGCCGCCGCCCTGTCCGAGCTGCCCGCCGACGCCAACCTCATGGAGGTGGCCGAGAAGATCAAGCAGACCGCGTTCAAGATCACGCGCGCGGGCGAGCTCATGAGCCGCGAGGCCAGCCGCCGCCTGGGCGTGGAGAAGGGCATCGTCGACCTGTCGCTGGCGCCGACGCCGGCGGCTGGCGACTCGGTGGCCAAGATCTTGGAGATCATCGGCGTCGGGCAGTGCGGCGGCCCGGGCACCACGGCCGCGTTGGCCCTGCTCAACGACTGCGTCAAGAAGGGCGGCGTCATGGCGTCGTCTTCTGTGGGCGGCTTGTCGGGCGCCTTCATCCCCGTGTCCGAGGACGCCGGCATGATCCAGGCGGCCATCGACGGCGCGCTTTCGATCGAGAAGCTCGAGGCCATGACCTGCGTGTGCTCGGTGGGCCTCGACATGATCGCCGTGCCCGGGGACACCTCGGTCGAGGCGATCGCCGGCATCATCGCCGACGAGATGGCCATCGGCGTGATCAACACCAAGACCACGGCCGTGCGCCTGATCCCGGCGATCGGCAAGTCCGAGGGCGACATGCTCGAGTTCGGCGGCCTGTTTGGCTCCGCGCCCGTCATGCCCGTCAACAAGCACGCCGGCACCGTCTTCGCCCACCGCGGTGGCCGCTTCCCCGCCCCCTTGAACTCCCTGAAGAACTAGCTTTCTGGCCCAAAACCCAGCCACAATCCAACTTCCTCCAGTCGATTTTCCGGTTGGAGGAAGTTTTTCTCGGATTAGGCAAGTATCCAATTTTCAAACGACAAATCTACCTGCGGAAATACAGGCAGTTTAACAAGGGATACTCCAGGGTCTCCGATAAAACTTCCTCTAACCGGAAAACACCTCTTACCCTGCCTTTTATACGCTGCGAGACTACTGTCGGACAATTGATAGGTTTCTGGAAGATTCGAATGATATCGTCTCCCATCCAACCCGATGAAAGGAGACAGCATGACGATCTTTCTAAGCCATGAGTCGGCGCTTCGGTATTGGCTCACTTGCGACAACACTGATGCCATCATGAGCCAAGACGGAAGCAACAACCTATTGTTCGCCTCGACGAACAAACGAGAGGTTAAGCGCGCAGATCTACCTTTTGAATATGACACCGCAAGGAAATTGCACGTCCTCGGGGCGGATCTCAACGCGTCAAGAAACAAGACCGCCATCGCCGCGCACCGGTGGACTGGCGCGCTTGGGCCCGGCTGTTTCTACGAATACTCCGACCTTTGCCAGATAAGCTCACCGGAGTTCACCTTCCTCCAACTAGCCGGGAGCCGTGACTTGATCGACCTAATTGAGCTGGGAACCTATCTATGCGCCGGATTCTCGGTTAAAGACGGGCGCGGCTTCAACGGGCTCAGAGAGCCTGTGACGACTACATCAAAGTTGGAATCTTTCGTCTGTTCCAAGACAGGATCTTACGGGGCCAAAAAGGCGAGAGAGGCTCTTAGGTTCATAGTCCCCAACACGGCGTCACCCATGGAAGTCTTGCTGTGCCTCGCGTTTTCCCTGCCGCCGCGGCTCGGTGGATGGGGCTATCCAGAACTGCAGGCAAACTATGCCGTCGACGTCCCGCCGCACCTGCGCGGCATGCTTGGCTACCGGCAGCTAAGGTGCGACATCTACTTTCCGTCCGTGAACGGCGATGTCGAGTTTGACGGATCGGCCTATCACTCTGGCGAGGAAAAGCTCGACTACACCCAGACGCGGCGCAACGTTCTCGAAGCCATGGGAATCAAGACAGTTTCCGCAACAAAACGGCAGATAAATACCTATGAAAGGTTCAACGATTTCATGTGGATGTCCATTGAGCACCTAGGTCTGCCCATGCACGTATACAGGCCCGAGCAAATTAGAAGGCAGCAGAATCTCTACCATCGACTGTCTGGATACCATGCCCTCTTCTGATTTTCTTCCTCTAACCGGAATGCGAAATACCCCTCAACTGGGGTTTTGCAAAATCGTATGCCGGTTAGAGGAAAATCACTACCCCAGGAAGCGGACCTCGGGCTCGAGGGAGACGCCGAACTGGCGAAAGACCTCGGCCTGGACGTGCTCGATGACGGCGCGGACGTCGGCGCAGGTCGCGCCGCCGCAGTTCACGACGAAGCCGGCGTGCTTCTTGCTCACGGCGGCGGCGCCCACCTGGAAACCCTTGAGGCCCGCGTCGGTGATCAGCTTGCCGGCGAAGTGGCCCTCGGGGCGCTTGAAGGTCGAGCCCGCGCTCGGCATGTCGAGCGGCTGCTTCTCCTCGCGCTGGTGGGTGAGGTCGTCCATCGTGGCGCGAATCTTCTCCGGGTCGCCGCGGTCCAGATCAAACGTGGCCGAGAGGACCACCAGACCCTCCTTGGCAACGCGGCTCGTGCGGTAGCCCATCTCGAGCTCGTCGGCGGCCAGGTCGACCACCGCGCCCTCGGGCGTCAGGGCCCGCACCTCGTGCAGGACATCGGCCACGCAGCCGCCGTAGGCCCCGGCGTTCATATAGCACGCACCACCCACAGAGCCGGGGATCCCGCACGCGAACTCCAGGCCAGAAAGCCCCAGCTCACAGGCCATCTCGGAGGCCTCGCGAAGCCCCACGCCCGCCTGACAGCAGATCTGGTCGTCCTCGACCGTGACGCCCACAAGGCCGTCGGCCACGGCGACGATCACGCCGCGGTACCCCTCGTCGGCCACCAAAAGGTCGGACCCGCATCCCAGGACAAAGTAGTCTACCTGCGCCTCTTTGCAGGCCGCGATCACGTCGCGCACCTCGTCGAAGTCCTCGGGGATGACATAGAAGTCGGCGGCTCCGCCTACCTCGAAGGTCGTGTGCTCGCTCATCGGCTCGTCTACCAGCAGGTTGTCCTCGCCAACGATCGCACGAAGCTTCCACTCGAGGGGACTGTCACTGTCGGACATCATTTCCTTTCGATCGTCCATCAGGGGATGCGCGCAGGTGCGCGGCCACGTGAGTATAACAGGGGCGTAACGGCGCTAACCCTCTCGTAGCAAACCCCTTACGAAAGTGATAAAGTCGTGCGCGTCAGTTTCAGGGCGGGGCGAAATTCCCCACTGGCGGTAACCCAGGCGTGCGCGCCGGGAAGTCCGCGACCCGCGAATACGCGGTTGACCTGGTGAGATTCCAGGACCAACGGTTATAGTCCGGATGGAAGAAACGGAGGCCGCCATGGCCACTTCCACGCACTTTACGTACGATTCTCACTCCACGACAGACACGGGCGCAGCCTGGTCCAACAAGCGCATCGCCGTCACGGCGCTCTTCTGCGCGATGGCCCTCATCACGAGCTTCATCGAGATCCCGATCTTCCCGCCCGCGCCCTGGCTCGAGTACGACCCCTCCGGCGTGATCGCCCTGGTGGCGGGCCTGGTCTTTGGCCCGGTCACCGGAGCCATCGTCGCGGTTCTCTCGTGGCTCATGCACCTGCTGTTCGCGTTCAACCCCTGGGGCGTGCTGATGGCGATCGCCGCCAACGTCGCGCTGGTCGTCCCCTGCTCGCTGGTGTACGGCAAGCTCGGCGGCGGCAAGGGCCTCGTCGCGGGCATGATCGTGGGCGCCATCGTCTCGCTGGCCGTCTGCATCGGCATGAACATCGTGGTCACTCCGCTCTACACCGCCGTCAGCACCGAGGCGGTCGTCGCGATGATCGTCCCCATCCTCATGCCCTTCAACGTCATTAAGATCATCCTCAACTGCGTCCTGTGCGCGCTGGTGCTCAAGCCGGCCTCCAAGGTCTTGAGCAAGTAATCGGCTTAGGGAGAAGGACTTTTGGTAAGCGAGAAGACCGCGGCGACTAAAGCCGCAGCCGAGAAGCCCGTCCTCGCGCGCCTCTCGGGCGTGGTGCTGGACTATGAGGCCACCCGCGCCCTGGCCGGCGTCGACCTGACGATCCGCGAGGGCGAGCGCGTCTGCATCCTGGGCGGCAACGGCAGCGGCAAGTCCACGACGGCCTCCGTCATCTGCGGCCTTCTCGCGCCTGACCAGGGCACAGTCGAGCTTCTCGGCCACCAAGTCTTCGCAAACGGCAAGCCCGACCTGGACGCTTATCGCCTGGCACGGCGCGAGCTGGGCCTCGTTTTCCAGAACCCCGACGACCAGATCGTGACCTCGGTCGTGGCCGACGACGTGGCCTTTGGCCCCGAGAACCTGGGCCTTCCCCGCGAGGAGATCGCCGCGCGCGTCGAGCGCGAGCTTGCCCGCGTCGACCTTCTCGACTTTGCCGAGAAGGACCCCAACCGCCTCTCGGGCGGGCAGCGCCAGCGCGTCTGCATCGCGGGCGCCCTCGCGCTCGAGCCGCGCCTGCTCGTGCTGGACGAGCCCTCGGCCGCCCTCGACGTGCGCGGCCGGAAGACCGTCCTCGACGTGATGGCGCGCCTGCACGCCGCCGGCGCGACCCTGGTCCACGTGACGCACTTCATGGACGAGGCCCTTCTCGCCACCCGCGTCGTGGTCATGAGCCACGGCAAGGTGGTCCTCGACGGCACGCCCGCAGAGGTCTTTTGCGAGAAGAACGCCCAGCTCATCGAGGAGCTGGGCCTCGAGCTGCCGTTCGAGATGCGCCTCGAGCACGCGGTAAGGCAAATCCAGGCGGGCGAGAAGGTCGCGAAGGAGCCGGCAGGCGCCGAGCCCACCGCGGCCCCCGACCCGTCTGCCGCCCCTGCCTGCGCCTTCGACCACGTGGGCTTCTCCTACACCCCCACCGAGCCGGCCCTGGAAGACGTGAGCTTCTCGATCGCCAAGGGCGCCCTCTGCGCGCTGGTGGGCCAGACCGGCTCGGGCAAGTCGACGGCGCTGCGCCTGCTCTGCGGGCTGGAGGTGGCCGACCACGGGCGCGTCTTCATCGGCGGCGAGTTCGCCCGCAACAAGAAGGAGCGCCGCCGGCTCATGCGCCAGGTGGGCTTCGTCATGCAGCACGCCGAGCGCCAGCTCTTTGCCCCCACGGTCGAGGAAGACGTTGCCTTTGGCCCCCACAACCTGGGCCTTCCCGCAGATGAGGTGGCCCGCCGAGTCGACCGGGCCTTGGCCTTCGTGGGGCTTGAGGCAAAGCGGCGCGTCTCGCCCTTCGAGCTTTCCGGAGGCCAGAAGCGCCTCGTGGCCATCGCAGGCGTGCTGGTCATGGAGCCCTCCATCATGGTGCTGGACGAGCCGCTGGCCGGCCTTGACCCCAAGGGCCGTCGCCTCGTGCATAGAGTTTTGAACCATCTGCACGCGCAGGGGACGACCGTGGTCCAGGTCACCCACTCGATGGAGGACGCGGCCGCCTGCGACCAGGTGATCGTGCTCGACCACCGCCGCGTGCTCTTCGACGACGCGCCCGCCCGCGTCTTCACAAAAGCAAACGAGGCGCAGCTCAAGGCCGCGGGCCTCGGTGTTCCCGAGTCCCTGGCCCACGCCTGGGCCCTGGAGGAGAAGTGCGGCCGGCCCCTCGGCGACCCGCTGACGCTGGAGGACCTCGCGGCGACCCTCGCGGCCGCGCCCGCCCCCTCGGCCCCGGCAACCGCCCCGACGCCCGCCGCGCCCGTCTCCGCGCAGGAAAAGGAGGTCGACCGTGGCCTTTAAGCTCAACATCGGTCAGTACTACCGCACGGCCTCCCCCATCCACGCCATGGACGCGCGCGTCAAGGTCTGCTGCTCGCTGCTGACGACCATCTTCCTCTTCGCGTCGAGCAACCCCGCGCAGCTCATCGCGTCCGTCGTCTTCGTGGCCGCGGTCGTCGCCGCCTCAAAGGTCCCTGGCCGCCAGATCCTGGCCTCGATCCGCCCGCTCGTGGCCTTCATGGCCTTCCTCTCCCTCTTCAACCTGCTCTTTATTCGCCGCGGAGACGTGCTTCTCAGCTTGGGTATCCTGCAGATCACGACGGGCGGCGCGTGGTCGGCCGTCCTCTACACCGTGCGCTTTGGCCTGGCCTTTGTCATGGGCGGCCTCATCCTGCTCACGACCACGCCCACGCAGCTCGCCGACGCCTTCGACTCGCTGCTCTCGCCGCTCGCGCGCCTGGGCCTGCCCGCGCACGAGATCGCGATGGTCATCTCGCTGGTCCTGCGCTTCATCCCCACCATCGCCGACGAGACCGCGGCCGTGATCGACGCCCAGGCCATGCGCGGCGGCGGCCTTGACGAGGGCAGCCTCGTGCGCCGCGCCCGCTCGACCGTGGCCATCCTCACGGCCGTGCTGGCCAGCGGCCTGCGCCACGCCGACGGCCTCTCGCGCGCCCTCGACGCCCGCTGCTACGAGGGCGCCGCTCGCCGCACCCACCTCCACGAGCAGCACGTTTGCCCGGCAGACATCGCCATGGCACTCGTCTGCGCGGCCTTTATACTCGCCCATGCGCTTCTAAAGTTCCTCTAACCGGAAATCCTGCGAGACCAATCCTGGGCAAACGCCGCGAGGCGTACCGGTTAGAGGAAAATCGCCCCTGGGCCGACGGTTAAATATTTCCTGCGATGTGCGCCCACCTCGGCGAACGGTAGTGTTTTTGCCGTAGAATGGCTAAATCACACTCGTTGCGTCCTGTCGGAGGTACACACGCATGGTTTCTCGCATCTTTGTAGAGAAAAAGCCCGGGTTCGACGGAGAGGCGAAGGCGCTCGAGCGCGAGCTCAAGACGCTGCTCGAGATCTCTGCCATCACCAACCTGCGAATCATTAACCGCTACGACGTGGAGGGCATCGAGGAGGCGCTGTTCGACCAGTGCGTCCCCACCGTCTTCTCCGAGCCCCAGACCGACAACGCGACCCGCGAGATGCCCGAGGTGGCCGCCGGCGCGACCGTCTTCGCCGTCGAGTTCCTCCCCGGCCAGTTCGACCAGCGCGCCGACTCCGCGGCCGAGTGCGTGCAGCTCATCTCCCAGGGCGAGAGGCCCCTGGTGCGCTCCGCCAAGGTCTACGTGCTGGAGGGCGAGCTCTCCGAGGCCGACGTCGCGGCCGTCAAGCACTACGTGATCAACCCCGTCGAGGCCCGCGAGGCCTCGCTCGACGCGCGCGAGACCCTGCGCCAGAGCTACCCCGAGCCCGCCATGGTCGAGTCCCTCGACGGCTTCAACGAGATGGACGACGAGGCCCTGGCCGCCTTCATCGCCGAGCGCGGCCTGGCCATGGACCTGGCCGACATCAAGTTCTGCCAGCAGTACTTCACCGGCGAGGGCCGCGTCCCCACGATCACCGAGATCAAGATGATCGACACCTACTGGTCCGACCACTGCCGCCACACCACCTTCGGCACGCGCCTGCACCACATCCTCTCGGGCGACCCGCGCGTCAAGGACGCCTTTACCCGCTACCAGTCCATGCGCCACGAGCTCGGCCGCGACGAGAAGCCCATCTGCCTTATGGACATGGGCACCATCGGCGCCAAGTACCTCAAGGCCAAGGGCATCCTCAAGAACCTCGACGAGTCCGAGGAGATCAACGCCTGCACCGTCAAGGTCAAGGTCGACGTCGACGGCGAGGAGCAGGACTGGCTCTACCTCTTCAAGAACGAGACCCACAACCACCCGACCGAGATCGAGCCCTTCGGCGGCGCGGCGACCTGCATCGGCGGCGCCATCCGCGACCCGCTCTCGGGCCGCAGCTACGTCTACCAGGCCATGCGCGTGACCGGCGCCGCGGACCCCACCGCGCCCGTCTCGGCCACCCTTGCCGGCAAGCTGCCCCAGCGCAAGCTCGTGACCACCGCCGCGGCCGGCTACTCCAGCTACGGCAACCAGATCGGCCTGGCGACCGGCCAGGTCAGTGAGCTCTACCACCCCGGCTACGTGGCCAAGCGCATGGAGATCGGCGCCGTCGTGGCGGCCACCCCGGCCTCCCACGTGCGCCGCGAGTGCCCCGCCCCCGGCGACGTCATCGTGCTTCTCGGCGGCCGCACCGGCCGTGACGGCATCGGCGGCGCCACCGGCTCGTCCAAGGCCCACAACGTCGAGTCCCTGGAGAAGGACGGCGCCGAGGTCCAGAAGGGCAACGCGCCGATCGAGCGCAAGCTCCAGCGCCTCTTCCGCCGCGAGGACGCCTGCCGCCTGATCAAGCGCTGCAACGACTTCGGCGCCGGCGGAGTCTCGGTCGCCATCGGCGAGCTGGCCGACGGCCTGCACGTCGACCTCAACGCCGTCCCCAAGAAGTACGAGGGCCTCGACGGCACCGAGCTCGCCATCTCCGAGTCCCAGGAGCGCATGGCCGTGGCCCTGGCGCCCGAAGACGTCGAGGAGTTCCTCGGCTACGCCCGCGAGGAGAACCTCGAGGCCACCCCGGTCGCGACCGTGACCGAGGAGCCGCGCCTCACCATGGACTGGAACGGCACGACCATCGTCGACGTGAGCCGCGAGTTCTTGGCCTCCAACGGCGCGCCCAAGTCCCAGGACGTCCACGTCGAGGCCGCCGGCGAGTTCTCCCACGACTGGGAGGGCGCCACTGCCGCCGAGAAGTTCTCGTCTTTGGTGCGCGACCTCAACGTCGCGTCCAACAAGGGCCTCTCCGAGCGCTTCGACTCCACCATCGGCGCGGCCACGGTCCTCATGCCCTTCGGCGGAAAGACCCAGCTCACCCCGGCCATGGCGATGGCCGCCAAGCTGCCCGTCGACGGCGAGACCACCACGTGCTCGGGCATGGCGTGGGGCTTCAACCCCTACCTCATGAGCGTCGACCAGTACCGCGGCGCCTACCTCTCGGTCGTCGAGTCCGTGAGCCGCCTCGTGGCCGCCGGCTTCGAGCACAAGAACTTCTACCTCACCTTCCAGGAGTACTTCGAGAAGCTGCGCCAGGAGCCCGAGCGCTGGGGCAAGCCGACGGCGGCCGTGCTGGGCGCCCTCATGGCCCAGGTCGACCTGGGCATCGGCTCGATCGGCGGCAAGGACTCCATGTCCGGCAGCTTCGAGGACCTCGACGTGCCGCCCACCCTGGTCTCCTTCGCGACCGGCCTGGGATGCGTCGACCGCGTGACCTCGCCGGAGTTCAAGGCGGCCGGCCACAAGGTCGCCGTCATCGTCCCGTCCTACGGCGAGCGCGGCCTGGTTCCGCAGGCCGAGTCCCTTCTCGCCGCGTTTGACCTGGTCGAGGGCATGATCGCTCGCGGTGAGGCCGTGGCCGTCTCTACCCCGGGCTACGGCTGCGCGGCCGAGGCCGTCTTCAAGATGTGCGTGGGCAACCAGCTGGGCGTCGAGCTTTCCGGCGCCTTTGGGACCGACGCCCTCTTCCAGCCGGCGTACGGCTCCTTCATCGTCGAGCTGGCCGACGGCTGCGACCTGCCCCAGGAGGCAGACGGCGTCGCCGTGGGTCTTCTCGGCACCACCACCGCCTCCTACCAGCTGGTTGTTGACGGCGAGAAGATCGACCTGGCCGAGCTGCAGGAGGAGTGGGAAAGCGCGCTCGAGGGCGTCTTTGCCTATCGCGAGAAGGGCGAGGCCGTCGAGAAGGTCAGCTTCGACGTGGCCGCCGCCGGCGTCAGCCGTCCCGCGCCCGCCGTTCGCGTCGCCCGCCCGCGCGTGATCATCCCGGTCTTCCCCGGCACCAACTGCGAGTACGACACCGCCCGCGCCTTCCGCCGCGCCGGCGCCGAGGCAAACGTGCTGGTCATCAACAACCTCACGCCCGAGGCCGTCGCCGAGAGCACCCACGAGCTGGCCCGCCAGATCCGCAACAGCCAGATCGTCATGATCCCCGGCGGCTTCTCCGGCGGAGACGAGCCCGACGGCTCGGCCAAGTTCATCACCGCGTTCTTCCGCGCGCCCGAGGTCACCGAGGCCGTGCGCGAGCTTCTCCAGTCCCGCGACGGCCTGATGCTGGGCATCTGCAACGGCTTCCAGGCCCTCATCAAGCTGGGACTTGTTCCCTACGGCGACATCCGCCCGATGGACGACGCCTGCCCCACGCTGACGTTCAACACCATCGGCCGTCACCAGAGCCGCCTCGTGCGCACGCGCATCGCGAGCAACCTGTCGCCGTGGCTGTCCAAGTGCGACGTCGACGAGGTCCACACCGTCGCGATCTCGCACGGCGAGGGCCGCTTCGTGGCCTCTGACGAGCTGGTTTCCCAGCTTGTGGCCGCCGGCCAGGTCGCCACGCAGTACGTCGACGAGGCGGGCCAGCCCGGCATGAGCCTCGACGTCAACCCCAACGGCTCGGTCCTGGCGATCGAGGGCATCACCAGCCCCGACGGCCGCGTCCTGGGCAAGATGGGCCACACCGAGCGCAGCGGCGAGGGCCTGTACAAGAACGTCCCCGGCAACAAGTACCAGCCCCTCATCGAGGGCGGCGTGAGCTACTTCATGGACTAGCGCCGGGCCTTTCTTCCTGCATAGCTGCAAAATTCGGGGTTGTCTGATAGTTGGTTATCAGACAACCCCGTTTTTTGTGGCTCGATTATCAGACAAGCCCTGGATTTGAAGCCGAGACGTGCCAAAAGCATCAGACAAGTCCGGATTTTGCAGGAGCAGCAGCGGCGAGAAGACCCGCTAGAGCGCGAGGAAGGCCTCGTGGAGGGCGTGGCCGCAGTCCAGCTCGGGGTGGAAGGCCAGGCCGAGCTGGCGACCCTGCCGCACGGCGACAATACGCCCGTCTACCTGGGCCAGGACCTCGACGGCCGGGCCCGCCTCGACCACGTACGGCGCGCGGATGAACGTCAGCGGCAGGCCCTGGCCCACGCCGGCGACGTCGGCCGTGGCGTGAAAGCTCCCCAGCTGACGGCCGTAGGCGTTGCGGCAGACCTCGACGTCCATCGTCGCCAGGCGCGGCGTGCCCTTGTCGTCGTGGGCACTCAGGCGGCTGGCCAGCAGAATCAGGCCCGCGCAAGTGCCCAGCACGGGCATCCCGCCCAGAATCCGCTCGCGGAGGCCATCAAGCATGCCCAGCTCATCCAACAGTTTGCCCTGCGTTGTGGACTCGCCGCCGGGCAGGACCAGGCGGTCGAAGGGCTGCTCAAGGTCGGCGGCCTGGCGCAGCTCGACGGTCTTCTCGCCAAGTTCGGCCAGCTTACGTTCATGCTCGATAAAGGCACCCTGAACAGCCAAAACAGCGGTCGTCATCGCAAGGGCCTACCTTCCGCGCTCTTCCATGATGATCTCGATCTCGTCGGCGTTGATGCCCACCATGGCCTCGCCCAGGTTGGCCGAGAGCTCGGCGATCAGCGCGGCGTCGGTGTAGTTGGCCACGGCCTTGACGATCGCGGCGGCGCGGCGGGCGGGGTCGCCGCTCTTGAAGATGCCCGAGCCCACGAAGACGCCCTCGGCGCCCAGCTGCATCATGAGGGCCGCGTCGGCAGGGGTGGCCACGCCGCCGGCAGCGAAGTTGACCACGGGGAGCTTGCCGGTCTCGTGGACCTCGCGCAGCAGCTCGACGGGCACGGCCAGCTGCTTTGCGGCCTCGAAGAGCTCGTCGTCGCGCAGGGCAACGACGTCGCGGATCTGCTTTTGGATCTTGCGCATGTGGCGCACGGCCTGCACGACGTCGCCCGTGCCCGGCTCGCCCTTGGTGCGGATCATCGTGGCGCCCTCGGCCACGCGGCGAAGGGCCTCGCCCAGGTCGCGCGCGCCGCAAACAAAGGGCACGTCAAAGGCGGTCTTGTCGATGTGATAGGTGTCGTCTGCCGGGGTCAGGACCTCGGACTCGTCGATGTAGTCGATCTGGATGGCCTGCAGGACCTGGGCCTCGACGATGTGGCCGATGCGGCACTTGGCCATGACGGGGATCGAGACGGCCTCTTGGATGCCGCGGATCATCGCGGGGTCGCTCATGCGCGAGACGCCGCCCGCCGCGCGAATGTCGGCCGGGATGCGCTCAAGGGCCATGACGGCGCAGGCGCCCGCCTCCTCGGCAATGCGTGCCTGCTCAGGGGTGGTGACGTCCATGATCACGCCGCCCTTGAGCATCTGCGCGAGCTGGCGGTTGAGGTTGACGCGTTCCTGGTTTGCTGCAGCCATCGTTTCTCCCTTGGTCGAGCTGCCGTGTGACGAGGCCTCATCCTACGCGCAAACTGGCACGGTTAAAATGCCCACATCGTGAGATAATACTAGGGTCAGTAACAGGCCAGATTTAGCAATTCGATAAGGCCAGATGGCCGACAGGAGACCGCCGTGCTGGATTACAACCTTGCCGAGAAGGGCGATTGCGCGCTGTACGAGTACCTCTACCGGCGCATCAAGGCAGACATCACCTCGGGCGCGATCGAGGCCGGCGACCGCTTGCCCTCCAAGCGCGCCCTGGCCCAGCACCTGGGCGTGAGCGTCGTCACCGTCGAGGCGGCCTATGCCCAGCTCGTGGCCGAGGGCTACGTCTACAGCCGTCCCAAGAGCGGCTACTTTGCCTGCGAGCTTCCCCGGCCGGCGGGCGGGGCTCAGGCTCAGGCGCAGGTGGCGAGAAGACCGGCGCGGATCGCGGAGCCGCAGATAGACGGTGCGGCCGGCGACGACACGTCCCTCGTCGACCTGACCGGCGCGTCCGCCCCGCTCGACGCCTCGGCCGCCCGCCTGTGGTCTCGCGAGCTGCGCGCGACCCTGGCCCAAGAGCCCGAAGAGGCGCTGTTCTCGCCGACGCCTACGCAAGGGGCGCCCCGCCTGCAGGAGGCCATCGCCGAGCACCTGAGGCAGACCCGCGGGATGGTCGTCGACCCGGCCTGCGTCGTGGTCGCGGCCGGCGCCCAGGTACTGGACAACATGCTCGTACAGCTTTTGGGCCGCGGGCGCGTCTTTGCCGTCGAGGACCCGGGCTACCTGCGTCTCACAAGCCTCTATCTGGCAAATAACGTGCAGGTAGAGCACATCGCGCTCGACCGCGAGGGCATCAGGCTCGACGAGCTTCTCGCCAGCTGGGCCTCCGTCGTCCACATCATGCCGTCCCACCAGTTCCCCACCGGCCGCGTGACGAGCATCTCTCGCCGTTACGAGCTCTTGAGCTGGGCAAACGCCGGCGAGACGGACCTGGATGGACCCGCCCGTGCCCAGGACCGCTGGATCATCGAGGACGACTACGACTGCGAGTTTCGCCTGGCAGGACGGCCCGTCCCGTCGCTTGCCAGCATCGACGCCGAGGGCCGCGTCATCTACACCAACACCTTCTCGAAGAGCCTCAACGCCGGCCTGCGCCTGGCCTACATGGTCCTGCCGCCGCAGCTCCAGGAGCGTTTCTCGGCACAGCTGACCTACCTCTCCCCCACCGTGAGCTCCGTCGAGCAGATCACCCTGGCCCGCCTGCTCGAGTCCGGGGCCTACGAGCGACACGTCATGCGCGTGAGAAAGCAGCAGCGAGAAGTGCGCGACGTCCTTCTCGACGCAATAAAGGGCAGCTCAGCGGGGTCGCGGTTGCGCGTCGAGGAGGCCGACTCGGGCCTGCACTTCGTCTTGGCGGTCGAGACCGCGAAGAACGAGGCCCAGGTCGCGGCGGACGCCCGCGCGGCCGGCTGCGCACTGGCGCCCCTCTCGGGCTTCGCGCACCTCTCGGCAAATAAAACGCAGGCAGACGGCTTGGCTCGCTTCGTCATTCAGTACAGCGGAATCGACGCCGCCGACGTGCCGCGCGCCGTTGGCGCCATAGAACGCGCCATCTAGTCGACCGCGCTCGCATTTACCGCACGCCCGTGTCATACTTACGGACAGTAAGTAAAGAGACGATGAACGGTCAAATTCTTACGGTAAACTTCCAACTAGTATTTACGTAACGTAAGACGCGCAGCTAGGAGCCGCATGAGCACCAGAGACGACATTTTGGACGTTGCCTACGAGGCATTTGCCGAGAAGGGCTACCGTGGCACCTCGCTCGGCTACATCGCCGACAAGATCGGGGTCACGCGGCCTGCGCTCTACTACCACTTCCAGTCCAAAGAGGACCTCTTCCGCGCCGTCTACGAGCGCATCGACCCGCTGGTCAGCGCCACGCCCGATGCCGTGGAGGCGGCGAGCGACGCCGAGAGCTACCTCGCCGCGTTCAACGACCTCATGCGCACCGTCTTTGGCAACCTGCGCAGCGACCCCTCCCGCGCGCGCTTCGTGGCCGCCGTCGAATCGGCCGCCTACCAGTCTCCCGAGATCATGGAGGAGGTCCACCGCCAGGACGAGGCCATCAAGGATATCCTTTCGCGCGCCCTCAAGCGCGGCGCTGAGCTGGGCGTTCTTCGCGACAGCATGAACATCGAGGCCGCGACCGAGTTCCTCAACGTCGTCTTCAACGGCGCCAGCGAGGTCATGCTGCGCGGCGGGACCTTCTCGTGGAGCAAGACCGGGCCGATCGTCTGCGACGCGCTGTTTGGGTAAGTTCGCCGGCTCGCATAACATCCAACCTCACAAAAAGAAGGCCTTCCGGGATCGACCGGAAGGCCTTCTGCTATGGCATCTTCCTCTAACCGAAGCGCCATGCCGCCCTATCCTGGGCAAACGTCTCTAGCGCCTCCGGTTGGAGGAAATTTTACGCCGGACCCCTTAGTAGCGAGAACGGCCGCCGAAGCCGCCGCGGTTGCCGCGGTCGCCGTAGCCGCCGCGATCGTTGCCGCCGCGGGAGTCGCGGTTGTCGCGGCCGCCGTAGTTGCCGCGGCCGCCACGGTCGCCGTAGCCACCGCGATCGTTACCGCCGCCGTAGCCGCCACGGCCACCACGGCCGGGACGGGAGTCGCGGGAAGCGAAGCCGTTGCGGTCGTTGCCGCGACGGTCGTCACGGTTGCCGCCAAAGCCGCCGCGACGGTCATCGCGACCGCCGCCGAAGCCGCCGCGGCCGCCACGGTCGCCGCCGAAGCCGCCACGACGGTCGTCACGACCGCCAAAGCCGCCGCGACGGTCATCACGACCACCGCGCTCGTCACGGCTGCCGAAGCCGCCGCGGCCACCGCGGTCGCCGCCGCGACGGTCATCGCGGCCGCCGAAGCCACCGCGGCCGCCACGGTCGCCGCCGCGCCCGCCGCCAAAGCCGCCACGGCCACCGCGGTCGCCGCCGCGACGGTCGTCACGGCCGCCACGGCCGCCGAAGCCGCCGCGCGGACCACGGGAGTCGTTGTCCAGGCCCATGGCGGTCAGGGGCTCGATGACCTGGTCGAGCAGGGCGAAGAGCTCGTCGCACTTCTCGTCGCTCAAAGAGGGGACCAGCTTGATCTTCTCGACGCCGGCGTGCTTGGCGGCCTCAACGGCGCCCTCGGCAGCGAAGACCACGATCAGGCGCATGTCGTTGTCCTCGGGAACGACGCGGCCCACGAGGTCGGCGTCCTCGGCCTTGGCGAGCATCGCGTCGACCTCGCGCAGGCGCATGCCGAGCAGGTCGGCGATCTCGCGCTGCTCCATCTTGGGCTTGAGCTCCAGGAGCTTGAGGGCGCGCACCAGGTTGCTCACGCGCTCGTTGCGGGCGGACTCCTCGTCGCTCATCATGTCGCGACGGTTGCGGAGCAGGCGGGCGGCGCGGTTCACCTTGTCGAACAGGACGGCGTCGTAGTCGACGGCCTTCTCGGCCTCGTCCTCGTCGTCCTCCTCGTCGTCCTCGTCCTCGTCCTCGTCCTCAAAGTCCTCGTCGTCGTCATCGTCGTCGAAGTCCTCGTCGTCATCGTCGAGGTCCTCGTCGTCATCGTCGTCTACAAAGTCGTCGTCGTTCTCGTCGTCATCCTCGAAGTCGTCCTCCTCGACGACCTCCTCGTCGAGCTCCTCCTCGGCCTCAACCTCGAGCTCGTCGTCCATAACCTCGTCGTTCTTGTACTCAGACATGCGTCTCCTTCTTGCGCCTTCCGGCGATTCATTAGGGCCGGCTCCTCCGGCCACATCAAGTTCCCCAGTTTAGCCGAGAGGCGCAATCGCGCAGGTAAACAAAGTGTTCGCACACGTAAACGCCGCAAGTCGCGCACCGGCCGGCGCGCAGCTCGCGGCGTTTCAAGAACGGGGCCGGGCTTCTCCGCGCCCAAAGTTTCCCGAGCGGCCCGCCTAGCACATAACGGCGTCGCCGGCGGTGAAGGCCTCGAGAGAACCTTGCTTCACCTGGACGCACACGTAGGTTATGCCCTCGTCGGCGGCAGCGCTGAACTGGCGCTTTGCCTCGGGAGCGACGCGCAGCCAGTCGCCCGCCGCAAGCTCGACCTTCTCGCCGTCGATCATTGCGACGCCGCTGCCTGCGACGATGCCGTAGATCTCCTCGTTTTGCCTGTGCGCGTGGACAAACGGGACGCCGGCCCCCGCGGGCAGCTGGTTGACGCTCACCTCGGCGCCGGTAAGGCCCAGGGCGTCGTGCAGCTCGGCGCGCGCCTCGTCGCCGATGTTGGTCTTGGTGTAGTTGGCCATTTCGTGTCCTCTCTCTAATAAAGCCGATTCGCAAGAACTCCTTGCTTGGGCTATATTCAACGTCAGAGCACACGCGAAATCGAGTACGCACCTTTTTGTAACTGCGTTTGCGACACGCGCGACACGCGATTCAAGGGAGAGGAACCCGCAATGAAGACCAAGGACGAGCTGCCCGAATGCCCCGTCGCCACGGCGGTCGCGCTCGTGGGCGGCAAGTGGAAGCTGCTCATCATCCGCAACCTGCGCGCGAGGCCGTGGCGCTTCAACGAGCTGCGCCGCGACCTCGAGGGCATCTCACAAAAGGTCCTGACCGACAGCCTTCGCCAGCTCGAGGGCGACGGCCTCATCTTTCGCCGCGACTACGGCGAGAACCCGCCGCGCGTCGAGTACGGCCTGACCGAGCTCGGGCAGCAGATGATGCCCGTCATCGACTCGCTCGCCGACTTCGGCGCGTACTACAAGACGGTCGTCGCGTAGACGACTCCGGGGCGGGGTCGGACGCCGCCCCTACTGGCGGTAATGCGCGAAGAAGTCCGCGAGGTCCTCCATCGACTC
>CAVAUD010000031.1:0-19099 GCA_963591565.1 bacterium | reverse complement strand
CCCAGGCGGCAGGAGCACGCGCCGGCGGCGTAGCGGTCGTACTTCTTGAGCCAGTACGAGATGTGCTCGATGTCGACGGACTGGTTCTCGTGGGAGATGGACTTCTCGACGGGGATGACGTGCATGCCGATGCCGGCGCCGCCCTGCGGGACCATCTTGGTCACCTTGGTGAGGGGCAAAAAGGCCATGCGCTCGAAGAAGCTGCCCAGCTCGGGGTGCTCCTCGAGCTGCTTCTGGTTCATCAGGGTGAACTCGGCGCAGCCGGGCACGTACATGGGCAGGACGTACTGCTTCTCGTGCGCGGGGTTCTCCCAGTTGTACTCGAGGATGCCCTTGACGGACATGGAGTCGAGAAGCTCCTGGACCTTGGCCTCGGGCATGCCGGAGGCCTTGACCAGCTCGGGCAGGGTGACCGGCTTGCGGATCTTCATGTGGGCCGTGAGCTCGGCCTCCTCGTTGGTCATGACGGAGGCGAGGCCCCAGTAATCGGGGTCGTTGGCGCCGGTCTTGTTGCCGATGCGGTCGGTGATCTTGGCCGCGGTGGCGAGAACGGCGGGCTTCATGGGCTCGCTGGCGGCGGGGCCGGGGGTGTTGCGGTCCTCGTTTACCCAGGTGGTGAAGGTGTCGACCTCCTGGAAGTAGTCGGGAGCCAGGATGCGGTGGGGCTCACCTGCGGGGTTGGTCGTCGGAATGACGTTGCGCGCGGCGATCTCCTCGTCGGTCAACGTTCCCCTCATGGGGTTCTCGTCCAGGTTAACGGACATGTCCCTCTCCTTATTACGGGCAATGCCCCCTCAGGCATTGCGAATGAACTGCAGGTTAGGCAGGGTGGTGCGGGGTGTGGGGCCCGGCCGCGCGGGCCGAGAAGGCCGGGCAGGCCGGTGACCGGCGGCTACTTGGAGGCCTTCCAAGCGGCAACCTGGTCGCGGAGCCACTCGAACCACTCGTCCATCCCCTCGCCGGTCTTGGCGCAGATGGGGATGACGCGGGCGTTGGGGTTTCTCGCCGCCACGTTCTTGCGGCACTTCTCGAGATCGAAGTCAAAGTACGGGGCGACGTCGATCTTGTTGACCAGCACAACGTCGCAGACGCTGAACATCAGGGGGTACTTGAGCGGCTTGTCGTCGCCCTCGGGGACGCTCAGGATGCAGGCGTTTTTGCAGGCGCCGGTGTCGAACTCGGCGGGGCACACGAGGTTGCCGACGTTCTCGAGGAAGATGAGGTCGGCGTCGTTGGCGGCCAGGCCCTCAAGGCCCTGCGCGCACATGCCGGCGTCCAGGTGGCACATGCCGCCGGTGTGGAGCTGGATCGTCTTGGCGCCCAGCTTGGCGATGGTGGCGGCGTCGACGTCGGAGTCGATGTCGGCCTCCATGACGGCGAGCTTCATCTCTTGGCCCAGGGCCTCGATGGTGCGCGAGAGCGTGGTGGTCTTGCCCGAGCCCGGCGAGCTCATGAGGTTGAGCAGGTACTGGCCGCGGCCGCGCAGGTCTTCGCGCAGGCGGTCGGCCTCGCGGTCGTTGTCGGCAAAGACCGACTCCTTGATCTCAAGAACCTTGTACTGCTCCATGGGCCTCTCTCCTGAACGCTGGTCCGAAACAACATTCTTAGATTACCAGGAGATTTCGAGAAATGTTGACACGCTGTCAACTTTTCTCGATGAGCGGCAGGTTTTGGGCAGTTTACGCGACGTGCGGGCAGGTCGTGTCGCCGCCGGGGTGCCGGCCGTTACCCCTCGTGCGAGCTTTTGTAGGCGGCGCGGATCTTGGGCGGCAGGCCGTCGGGGATCATCGCCTTCACGCGGTCCTCGTTGCCGTCGGCGATGGCCTGCTCGTAGTACCAGGTCTTGAAGGTGAGCATGTCAAGGGCGCGCTGGAGGCTCTTCTGCTCCTCCTCGACGCGGGCGCGAGTCTGCTCGATGAGCTCCTTGCGCTGCGGGCAGGTCGAGGGGCCTTGCGCGGCCCAGTCCATGAACTGGCGAATCTCGCGGATCTCCAAGCCCGAACGTTTGAGGCACTCAATGAGCTTCAGGGCCTCGATCTCGTCGTCGCTAAAGCGGCGGATGCCCGAGGTGCGTTGCATGTGCGGGAAAAGTCCCTGCTTGTCGTAGTAGCGAAGCGTCGAGACGGGGATGTCGAACATCTCGGACACCTGGCCGATCGTGTACATGCGCGGCTCCTCTCAAGATTTTCTCGCCATGGGCTTGACCTAAAGTCAGGTTTAGGTTTTATCGTCCCTCTCAGCATAGCAGCAGCCAAGCAGAGAGGAAACGATATGTACCTCGAGAAGATCGAATCGCCGGCGGACGTGCGCGCCATCCCCGCGGCCGAGCTGGACGCGCTGGCGTGCGAGATTCGCGGCGCCCTGATCGACAAGCTGGTGGTCCACGGCGGCCACGTGGGCCCCAACCTGGGCATTGTCGAGACGACCATCGCGCTGCACCGCGTCTTCGACTCCCCCACCGACAAGTTTGTCTTTGACGTCTCGCACCAGACCTACGTGCACAAGATGCTGACCGGGCGCGCGTACGGTTTCATCGACCCGGCGCGCTACGACGATATCTCGGGCTACTCCGAGCCCGGCGAGTCGGCGCACGACCACTTTGTCATCGGGCACACGTCGACCTCGGTCAGCCTGGCCTGCGGACTTGCGAAGGGACGCGACCTTCTTGGCGAGAAGTACAACGTTGTAGCTATCATCGGCGACGGGTCCTTGTCCGGCGGTGAGGCCTTCGAGGGCCTGGACTGGGCGGCCGAGCTGGGGACCAACCTCATCGTCGTCGTGAACGACAACGAGATGTCGATCGCCGAGAACCACGGCGGCCTGTACCAGAGCCTGGCCGAGCTGCGCGCAACCGGCGGCAAGAGCGAGAACAACTACTTCCGCGCGCTGGGCCTGGACTACCGCTACGTCGAGGAGGGCAACGACGAGCAGGTCGTCGAGGCCGCGCTGGCCGAGGTCCGCGACATCGACCACCCCGTCGTCGTGCACATCCACACCGAGAAGGGCCATGGGTACGCGCCCGCCGTCGCCGACAAGGAGCGCTTCCACTGGGACGGATGGTTTGACAAGGAGACGGGCGAGAGCCTGCTGCCCGCCGGCGGCGAGCCCAGCTACGAGGAGCTCACCTACCAGGCGCTTTCTGCCGCGATCGAGGCCGACCCGCGCGTCGTCGCGATCTCGAGCGCCACGCCGGGCGTCATGGGCTTCACGCCCGAGCGCCGCGCGGCGGCCGGTAAGCAGTTCGTCGACGTGGGCATCGCCGAGGAGCACGCCGTGGCCCTGGCCAGCGGCATCGCGGCGGCCGGCGGCAAGCCCGTCTACGGCTTCTACGGCACCTTCATCCAGCGCGGGTTCGACCAGCTCATGCAGGACCTTTGCGTGAACGGCAACCCGGCGGTGCTCTTGAGCTTCTGCGACTCGGCGCGCTCCATGAACGACGTCACCCACCTGGGCATCTTTGACATCGCGGAGCTCAGCGCGATTCCGGGGCTCACCTACCTGGCGCCCACGTGCAAGGAGGAGTACCTGGCCATGCTGCAGTGGGCCTTGGCTTGGGACGAGGGCCCGGTGGCGATCCGCGTGCCGGCGGCCGGGGTCGTGAGCCGTGGGGACGTGGCGCTGGGCGCGGCGAACGGCGCCGGGGCCGGGAGCGGGGTCGCCTGGGCGCTGGAGCCCGAGGTCGTGAGCCGCGGCGGCGACGTGGCGATTCTCGGCTTGGGCTGCGCCTTCCCCGTCGCGCAGGAGGCCGCGGCCGCGCTTGAGGCCGAGGGCGTGGGGGTCACCCTGGTGAACCCGCGTGTGGCGTCGGGCCTCGAGGCGGGCTTCGTCGAGGAGCTGGCTCGCGGGCACCGGGCCATCGTCACCGTCGAGGACGGCCAGCTCGAGGGCGGTTTTGGCGAGAAGGTCGCCCGTCAGGCCGGCTCGTGCGGCGCGGCCGTGCGCTGCCTGGGCATCCCGCGCGGTTACTACGACCGCTATAACCCCGACGAGCTCATGGCCAGCTGCGGCCTCACGCCCGAGGGCGTCGCCGCGGCCGCGAGGGAGCTTCTCGGCTAAGCGAACGCCGTTTTAGGCTGCCAGTTTAACGGGCGTGCGTTAAATGCCCCCCCTTCCGTTTGCTATACTGCTAGCAGACGGAAGGGGGCTTTTATGTCTACCGCGATGACGCAGCTAAACACACGTGTTCCGGCCGACCTCAAACGAGGCGGGGACGCCGTCTTCGCCCGAGCAGGGCTGAGCGCGAGCGACGTTGTTCGCGGCGTTTGGCGCTATGCCGTCGAGACACAGTCTGTCCCGGAGTTTCTCGTCGCAGAGAAGAAGCCTTCAGGCGAGGCCGCCACGGGCGCGCTTGACGGGGCCGGCCTGGCCGTCGCCGTCGCCGCCCGGGAGTGCGGGTTTGTCGACAGGGGGCCTTCTCACCTCGAGGGCACCTGTGCGCGCGACGAGCGCGACGCGATGTATGACGAGCTCTTGGCCCGAATGGACGAGCGATGCCGATAACGAAGATTGGCTCCCTTTTGCTGGACACGAACGTTTGGCTCGACTATTTCATGGGCGAGGGGCCCAGCCTCGACGAGATTAGCGGGCTGATCGCGCGCGGGCAGGCAGGCGCAGCGACTTTGCTCTACGCGCCTACGACGGCCAAGGACCTCTTCTATCTCATACCTCGCCGGCTTAGGGCGCGCGGCGGTGGCGGGAGCGGTGGCGCGGCGACCTCGTACGCGCCGGCCGCATGGGCATGTCTCGACCGCATGATGGAAATCGCCGTCGCGGCGCCGCTGTCTTTCCCCGAGTGCGAGCTGGCGCGGATGCTGAGAAGGAAGTTCCCGGACTTCGAGGACAACCTCATCATCGCCGCGGCCGAGGCGGGCAAGGCCGACTACATCGTCACGCAAGACCGAGAGTTCCTGCGCCTGGCGCCCGAGATGTGCATCACGCCCGCGCGTGCGCTGGAGCTGCTCGAGCTTTAGGGAGTCGGCGGGCCGGTCGCGGCGACCGGGTGCGGCGGGCCGCGTGCGCCTACAGCGAGGCGCGGCGGGCCAGCTTGGGGTCGGCGTGCTTTTCGGCCGCCGAGCCGGCGCGGAGAAGGTCGACGCAGTCGAGGGCCATCTGCTCGACGGGGAGCTCGACGCAGGTCAGGGGTGGGAAAGCGTGCTCGGCACAATCGCGCGGGCCAGAGGCGACGGCCACGACGCCCACCTTGCCGGGCACGTCGATGCCGCGGGAGCGCAGGGCGTGCAGGACACCCAGGGCCACGTTCTCGTTAGGGGCAAAGACGCTGGTCAGACCACCGAGGGCGCCCAAGGACAGGACGGCGTCGAAGCCGGCGGAGGCGTTTTGCTCCGCGACGGCGGCGCGGCGGCAGCGGATGCCCTTCTCGGCCAAACCGTCAATAAAGGCCTGCTCACGGGCTTGGGCGGCGGAGAAAGGCGCGCAGAGGCACAGGGCCTCGCCCGTCTCGCCGGAGAAGGCGCCGCGGGCCTCGGCAGCGTCGCCGATAAGCTCGGCGGCAAGGCGTCCGACCTCGGCCTCGTCGACCGCGACCGAGGGCATGCCGTCGAGGCGGGCACCGTACAGAACCACAGGCATGACCGGCGGCTTTGCGGCGAGAAACTCAAGGTCAGACGCATCGGGGTTGGCCACGATCGCCAGGTTGAAGTTCGAGGCGCCGGCCAGCGACGGGACCTCGGCCAGGCCGCCCGCGCGGTAGGGCACCACGGCGATGTCCCAATCTAGACGGCGCTTCTCGATCGCGGCATGAAGGCCGGCGAGCAGACGGGCCAGCGCGGACTCGCCGTGGCCATCGGCCCAGTAAAGCGCCAGGATCTGGCGGCTGGCCCCGCCGCGCAGGGAACGAGCGGCCGCGCTGGGGACGTAGCCCACCTCGCGCATGGCCGTGCGGACCTTCTCCTGCGTGGACTGCGAGATCTTGCGGGCGTCCCCCAGGCCGCGCGCCACGATCGAGACCGTGCTCAGCGAGACGCCGCAGCGCTGCGCCACATCCTTGAGGGTCGCCATGCTCTACCTCCTGTTTTGTGGGCGAGACGCCCATGCGCCCCAACCCGCCGATGTTGCGGCCATGCTAGCACAACGGCCACGAGGCAAGTCCAACGTTGCACCAGGTTTTTCCTGCAGTTTTGCGAACGGCGCAAAGCTGTCCCCAAACGGCGAGCGCGACACCGCCGCCCTACTCCGCCAGCCCCCGCAAAAGCTCAATCTCTGCCGCGTAGCCCGGCAGCTCATTGGGCGTCTCGAGAATAAACGGCAGGTCACGAAGGTACGGGTGGCGCACGATGTGCCCAAAGGCCTCGGTGCCGATGTAGCCCTCCCCGATCCGCTCGTGGCGGTCCTTGTGGGCACCGCACGGGTTCTTCGAGTCGTTGACGTGCACGGCGCGCAGGCGGTCGATGCCCACGACGCGGTCGAGCTCCGCCAGCACGCCGTCCAGGTCGCCCACGATGTCGTAGCCGCCGTCGTGAACGTGGCAGGTGTCCAAGCAAACGCCCAGGTGGTCGCGCAGGTCTACGCGCTCGATGATGGCCGCCAGTTCCTCGAAGGTACGTCCGACCTCCGTGCCCTTGCCCGCCATGGTCTCGAGCAGAACCGTCGTGGTCTGCTCGGGGCGCAGCACCTCGTTGAGCAGGGCGGATATGAGCTCAATGCCCTTCTCGGCGCCTTGTTTGACGTGGCTTCCCGGGTGGAAGTTGTAGTAGCTGTGGGGCACGGCCTCCATGCGCACGAGGTCCTCGGCCATGCACTCGCGGGCGAACTCGCGGGCGCGCTCCTTGTCCGAGCAGGGGTTCAGCGTGTAGGGCGCGTGCGCGACCAGGGTGCCAAAGCCGTTTGCCGCCATGAGGTCGCGCAGGGCCGCCGCGTCGGCCGGGTCGATCGCCTTGGCCGCGCCGCCGCGGGGGTTTCGCGTGAAGAACGCAAAGGTCGTGGCGCCGATCGACACCGCGGTCTGCCCCATGGCGAGAAACCCCTTTGACGTCGACAGATGGCATCCGATTGTTAGCATGGCGTTCCTTTCTTGCATGGCGGGGAGCCGCTCTCGTGGCCCGCGGCTCGGCCCAGTTCGCGCGGTTACTGTAAGGAGATAAGTTTACGCAGGTAAGACATGGCTTTTTCCTTGCCGCATCCGCAGTCCTTCAAAGCCGCCCATTGCCACACGAGAAACAGCGTGTTGCTGTAATGGTCGGCGAGAAGCTCGGTCGGCAGGCCCTTCTCCGCAGCTTCGGGACACTCCTTGAAAATCTGGCGCATCTGGGTGTTGAGATATCCGCGGAAGCTCGCGAACATGTAGCCCGCCTCGGGATTTTTAGCCAACACGCGAGCGATCTTCTCGCCTTTTTCCCTTGTGAAGGTCCAAATGCGATCGAAGTAGAGGAAAAGCATCTCGTTTTCGGGCGCGTGGCGGTACTCCGGCAGGCCGATCCTCTCGGCCAGGGTAAGCCAGCAATAGTTCAACAAATCATATTTATCGTCGAAGTAATTGTAGAAAGTCGCGCGAGGGTACTGCGCCTTAGCGCACAGCTCGCCGACGGTAATTTCCTCGAAGCTCTTCTCGGCTAAAAGCGTAAACATCTGCGACGAAAAGGCGGCAAGCGTCCGGCGCGCGCCTTGCGTGAGCGGCTTTGAGAGATCGCGCTTCATGGCACTCCTTTGCAAAATCTCAAATCTGTCCAACGTTGTACTTAACCCTGTCTTTGTAGCTTGCGCCACGCGCGGCGAGGCCGTTTCATAGTCTTACAGACTTTTACACCTGTCCATTTTAATACGTCCGTCAACACGGAGGAGCACATGAGCGTTGCCATTATCACCGGGGCCTCTTCGGGACTAGGAGCCTGTTACGTAGATGCCGTCACGAAGGTGTTTCCCGAGGTAGACGAGCTATGGCTGATTGCCCGGCGAGAAGAGCGACTGCGCCAGGTGGCCGCCGCGCACCCCGACAAGCACTGTGTCGTGATACCCATGGACCTGGCCGACATGTCGGCCTACGAAAGCCTGACCCAGCGGCTCGAGCGCGAAAAGCCGCAGGTCAAGGTGCTCATCAATGACGCGGGGACAGCGAGGAACGACCCTTTTGAAAAGATGGGGCTTGATCAGATGGTCAAGACAATCGACCTCAACTGCAAGGGTGCCACGGCCATCACGAGGGTCTGCCTTCCCTACATCGTGGACGGCGGGACGATCCTGGAGGTGTCCTCGACCTCGGCGTTTGTTCCCAATACGAGCCTAGTCGTCTACAGCGCGTCGAAATCCTACGTCATGGCGCTGTGCCTGGGCCTGCGCGAGGAACTGCGCAGCCGTAAGATCAACGTGTGCGCCGTTTGCCCCGGCCTGATGCTCACCGAGATGAGCCGGCGCGACGGCAAGGTCGAGCTGACGGACGGCCAAAAACGTCTTCCTGTGATAGATCCGCAGGTCGCGGCGCTAAAATCGCTTAAGGCAGCTAAACGCGGACGAGCCGTTTACACCACCGGGATGTTTTACAAGGCTTACCGGCTGTTGGCGAAGCTCGCGCCGCACACGGCGCTTGTCCGCGTCGCAGGTTTGGGTTAGGGGAGCCACGACATGATTTTCTATTTCTCTGCAACGGGTAACAGCCGGCACGTCGCCGAGCGGGTGGCGGCCGAGACGGGCGATGTGGCCGTGTCCATCGTCGATATCCGGCGCGGGCGCGCCGAGATGCCCGCGGCGATCAAGCCCGGCGAGGCTATCGGCATCGTGACCCCGACGTACTCCTGGGGCCTGCCTGTTGTCACGCGCGAGTTCCTGCAAGGTTTAACGTTGGACCCGGCGCCGGAGTACCTTTGGTTCGCGGCGACCTTCGGCACGACGCCGGGGCGGACCGGCCGTTTTGCCGAGGAGATCCTGCGCGGGCGCGGCCTGACCCTCTCCGCAAAGTTCGGCGTGAGGATGCCGGACACCTGGACGCCCATCTTCGACCTGAGCAACAAAGACAAGGTCGCACGTACCAACGAAGCCGCCGACCGGCAGATTGAGCGCCTTGCCGAGAAGGTGCGCGACCGGGCCCGCGGCGACTTCATGACCCGCAAGATGCCCTGGCTTCTCACCCGGGCGGTTTACGGCTTGGAATACGATTCCATGCGTCGTACCAGCAATTTTGTGGTCGAGGACAGTTGCGTTGGTTGCGGCCTGTGCGCACGCAACTGCCCCGTCGAGGCCATCGAGATGCGCGACGGCCGGCCCGTCTGGGTCGCCGACCGCTGCGCCGCGTGTCTCGGCTGCCTGCATCGCTGCCCCAAGTTCGCCATCCAGTACGGCCACCGCACCAAGGCCCACGGGCAGTACGTACATCCGAACTAAGGCCGGGCTGTTCTGTACGTCTCGGCGCGTACAGAACAGGCTGATTTTCTCGATTTAGAGCCTTTACAGAGAAGTCCTGTACGTCTTGAGGCGTACAGGACTTCGCTAGGCAGCAACCTTCGGCGGTTCCCGGCGCCGGCGCCTACCCCAGGCGGGCGACGGCGGACTCGAGGCGGTCGCAGGCCTCTTGGACCATGGCGGTGGGGCTCGCGAGGTTGAGGCGGATGAAGCCGGAGCCCTCGGGGCCGAACATCGTGCCCATGTCGAGCCACAGCTTGGCGTCTCGCGTGATGAAGCTGGCCAGCGCGTCGTCGCTCGCCAGGCCCAGGCCCGAGCAGTCGATCCACGGCAGGTACGTGCTCTCGAGCGGGGTCAACGCCAGGCCCGGCGTGCGGCCGGCCATGGCCTCTACCAGCGCGTAGTTCTCCTCGAGCTTGGCCTTGAGCTGGGCGAACCACTCGTCGCCGTGCTCGTAGCAGGCCTGCGCGGCGCAGGCGCCCAGGCAGTTGGGCTCGTCGTAGCCGGTGCGGCCCAGCTCGCGCTGGAACGCGGCGCGCAGGCCCGGGTTGGGGATGAAGACGTTGCAGATCTGCAGGCCAGCCAGGTTGAAGGTCTTCGACGGAGACGTGCACAGGACGACGTTTTGCGCGAAGTCCTCGCCAAGGGTCGCGAAGGGCACGTGCGTGAAGCCCGGGCGCGCGAAGTCGGCGTGAATCTCGTCCGAGACCACCGTGACACCGTGCGCGAGGCAGATCTCGCCAATGCGCCGCAGCTCATCGGCCGTCCATTCACGACCCACGGGGTTGTGCGGGCTGCAGAGGATGAAGAGCGTGGCGCCCGTCTCCGCAACCGTGCGCTCGAAGGCGTCGAAGTCCATCTCATAACGACCGTCGACACCCCGTACCAGCGGGTTATTGGCCACGCGCCGGCCGTTCTTCTCGACCATCAGCTTGAACGGGTAGTACACCGGCTGCTGGATGAGGACGAAGTCGCCCGGCTGCGTGTAGGCGCGGATCGCCGTGGCCAGCGCGAAGACGACTCCGGGGGCGTGGACCGTCCACTCGCGCTCGGGGCGCCAGCCGTGGTGGCGCTCGAACCAGCCCTCGACCGCGTCGTGGTAGGCGTCGGTCGGCATCGTGTAGCCAAAGACGCCGTGGGCGACGCGCTCCTGCAGGGCCTCCAGGGCCTCGGGCATCACGCGAAAGTCCATGTCGGCCACCCATAAGGGCAGCTCATCGGCGGTGTGGCCGCGCGCCTCCCACGCGTCCCACTTAAGGCAGCCCGTGCCGCGGCGCTCGACGGGCGTCTCGAAATCGTACTTCATGGCCGGTCTTCTCCCCTCCCGCGTCTCTTACGCCAGCGCCTGCTCGAGGTCGGCGAGAAGGTCCTCGACGTCCTCGATGCCAACCGAGAGGCGCAGCAGGCGCTCGTCGATGCCCAGCGCGTCGCGCATCTGCGCAGGTATCGCGCCGTGCGTCTGGACCAGCGGGTACGTCATGAGCGACTCGGCGCCGCCCAGGCTCTCGGCAAAGAGGATGAGCTTCGTGCGCTCGAGGGCGTCGACGGCGCGCTGGCGCGAGTCGACCTTGAACGAGATCATGGCGCCGAAGCCCTTGGTCTGGCGCTGGGACAGCCCGTAGCTGGGGTGCTCGGGGTCGCCGACGTAGTGGACCTCGGTCACGTGGGGGTGGCCCTTGAGGAACTCCGCGATGCGCAGGGCGTTTTGCTCCTGGCGGCGCAGGCGCACGCCCAGGGTCTTCAAGCTGCGGATCATCAGCCAGCTGTCGAACGGCGCGAGCTGGTTGCCCTCGCTCATCGTGGCGTTGAACAGGGGCTCGATCAGGGCCTCGTCGCGCACGACCAGGAAACCGGACAAAACGTCGTTGTGGCCGCACAGGTACTTCGTGCCGCTGTAGACCACGACGTCGGCGCCCAGGTCGAGCGGCCGCTGGAAGTACATGGTGAGGAACGTGTTGTCCACGGCGAGAAGGGCACCCGCCTCGTGCGCGACCGTGGCAACGGCCGCGATGTCGGCGACCTTCATCATGGGGTTAGTGGGGGTCTCGAGGAAAACCAGGCGGGTGTTGGGACGCATCGCGTCGCGCAGGGTCTTCTCGTCCGTGAGGTCGGCGTAGGTGAACTCAAGGCCGTACTGGCTAAAGACCTGCGAGAACAGGCGGTAGGTGCCGCCGTAGAGGTCGTCGCTCACCACGACGTGGTCGCCGGATTTGACCAGCTTGAGCAGGCACGATATGGCCGCCATGCCGCTCGAGAAGGCCATCGCCTTCTTGCCGCCCTCGAGCGCCGCGATGGTGTTCTCGAGCTCGAGGCGCGTGGGGTTTCCGCAGCGGGAGTAGCAGTAGCCGGTCGACTGGCCAAAGCCGGGGTGGGCGAAGGTGGCCGTCTGGTAGATGGGGAAGCTGATCGAGCCGGTCTCTTTGTCGACGCCGCGGTAGCCGCGCACGACCACCGAGTCTGCGCGCAGGCCGGCGCAGCGTTTCTCGTCGATTCCCAAAAGCCCGTCGATCTCTTCTGCCATTGCCTTGAAGCTCGAGTCGTCCACTGGCACCCTCTTCCATCACGCGTTTGTTTGCGATGCATAAGGCTAACCGAAACCGCGGGCGGGCGCGAGGGTAATTCCTATGGGTTATATAGGATTTACGCTGAGAAGGGCGGTCGGGCGGCGCACACGGGGCCGCGCGGCGGCCGTGCATTGCGAGCTTATTCGATATCTGCATGCTCGAGCCTTTTTGCTGCGAGCTTATTCGATATCTGCATGCTCAAAACAGCGTTTTAGGCAAACCTCTTGAAAGCTATCCTGGGGTTTTGCCGGCGCGGGGTCGCAAAAATCGCTTCAGAGGCGATTTCGAGCATGCAGATAAGCAATAAGCTCGCAGCGAAACTGGTCAAACATGCAGATATCGAAAAAGCTCGCAAAGGGCAAGGACCAACCAGCCGCAATCGGCCTTCGGCGGCACCGGATTCTAGCGTTGCCGAAGGCCGCGGCTTCTACCAAATCCCCAGGACGTGTTGCATCCCCAGACTGACCAGGGCGATCGCGACCCAGCAGCAGGCGCCCAGCGCAATGGGCTTGCCGCCGCTTTTGACCAGCTTGACGATGTCGGTGTTGAGGCCGATGGCGCTCATCGCCATGACGATCAGGAACTTCGACAGCGTCTTGAGCGGCGCGGTGACGGCGGCGGGCAGCGCGAAAACCGTGGTCACGATGCTCGCCAGGACGAAGAGGCCCACGAAGGTCGGGAACGCGCGGCGCAGGCTGAAGGTGTTGGCACCCTCCCCGCCCGCGCGGCGGTCGACGCGCATCTGCCACACGGCGAGCACCAGGGTGATCGGGATAATCGCCAGCGTGCGGGTGAGCTTGACGATCGTCGCGGCATCAAGTGTGTTCGCGCCCGGGTGCATGCCGTCCCAAGCCGCCGCGGCCGCGGTGACCGAGGACGTGTCGTTGACCGCGGTGCCCGCGAACAGGCCAAAGCCCTCGTTGGTGAGGCCCAGCATGCCGCCGAGCGTCGGGAAGATCAGCGCGGCGACCACGTTGAACAGGAAGATAACCGAGATGGCCTGGGCGACGTCCTCGTCGTCGGCGCGGATGACGGGCGCGGTGGCCGCGATGGCCGAGCCGCCGCAGATGGACGAGCCCACACCAATGAGCGTGGCGATCTTGCCCGGCACCTTCATGACACGACACATCAAAAATGCAACCACCAGCGAGGTCGTGATAGTCGACAGGATGATGGGCAGGCTCGTGGCGCCCACCTTAGCGATCTGTGCAAGATTAAGGCCAAAGCCGAGAAACACAACGGCGGCCTGCAGGATGTACTTAGAGGTGAACTTGACGCCAGGCTGAAGCGCCGCGGTATCGCGCCCGCGAAGCGCGACGGCGAGCAGCATGCCGATCAGGATGCCAAAAACCGGGCCTCCCACGACCTCGAGCTGCTGGCCCAAAAGCCACGCGACGACGCTGATGGCCAGGCAAAGGGCGACGCCCCGGAGCTTCTCTGTGATGCTGGACAAAACGAGCCTTCCTTCTTCTTGCAAAGATATTCTCGGCCGCACGGCCCCGCGGGCACGCGGGTTCGCACAGCCGAGAAATGAGTTTAGCGGTGTACCCCCGGGTTCACAATCGGCGCTTCATCAGCGACAGGAAGGTACAACGTTGTACTATCTGGGACCCTACAGCACCTCATAGAAGCGGATATCCGGATCGGCCGCCCAGGTGGGAGCCAGGCCCGGGGCGACCTTCTCCTTGAAAAGCGGGGTCTCGAGGTAAGCGCGGGCGTGCTCCATCGAGTCGAAGCCATGGATCACCTGGACATCCTCGTCGCGGATCAGGCACTCCTTGGTAAGGGCGCCGGCGACCTCGTCAAGGAACGGCTGGCGGTAGTCGTTGTAGACCTTGGCCGCGGCGGCGCGGTTCTCGGGGTTGATGGTCATGATGACCTGAAGATACGCTTTGACCTGCATGTTGTTCTCCCTTTGCCGGATGCTTCGCGAAGGCGCCCGCGGGCGTCTCGCCTTGACGCTCAAGATACGCGGGCTTCTCGGCAAATCCCAGATATGGGGCAAAAGATGAGTCGCTAAAGTTCCCCTTAGTTACTAGCGCGCGCCGGGCCGGCGGCGTAGCGTGGGAACCACGAAGAGAGGAGCCCCATGCCGCACAAACGAAAGCTCGAGAAGGATATCCGTTGCCCGCTGGAGTACGGGCTGGACGTTTTTGGCGGGCGCTGGAAATCGCGCATCATCTGCGTGCTGGGCACCAAAGGGACGCTGCGCTACAGCGGCCTGCGCGGCGAGATGACCAACGTCTCGGACGCGGTGCTGTCGTCGTCGCTCAAGGAGCTCATCGCCGACGGCATCGTCGAGCGCAAAAGCTACGACGAGATCCCGCCGCGCGTGGAGTATTCCTTAACCGAGAAGGGCTCGAGCGTCGTGCCTGTTCTGCAAGAGATCTGCAGGTGGGCCGGCATGTTCCACCGCGAGGTCACCGAGGATGCCCCCAAGCAGTGCCAGATGTGCGACTACACGCGATAGGCTGCGGCCCCGTTCATCCTGCTAGCTCTCGGACCCGTCTCCCGGCAGAAGGTTGCTGTAGTACTCGGTGCGGCCGGAAAGGACGTCGTCGTAGAAGCCCTGCTTCCAGTCGATGTAGTCGATGCTGGCCTGGACCTCGGCGAGCTTGGCCACCAGGCGCTCGCGTTTCTCGGCAAGCATCTCTTTGCGCGCGGGGATGCTCTTCTCCCCTTCCAGGCAAAGCTGCAGGTACTCGCGCATCTCGTCGATGCTCATGCCGCAGCGCTTGAGGCAACCCAGGCCGCGGATCCACTCGACGTCGCGCTCGTCGAAGACGCGGCGGTTGTTCTTGTCGCGCTTGACGTTGGGAACGAGCCCCTGGTTGCAGTAGAACTTGAGCGTCTGGTAGGTCATGTCCAGCTCGCGGCACACCTGCATCATCGTGTACGTCATGTGGAGAAGGTCCTCTCGCCGCCGTTTGGGTCTTTACCGATAGCAACTATCGGTTGTTATAACCGCATTGTCAAGCAAAGGCCGGCAACGCGAAGGAGCAACCATGGCTTTCGATCCCAACAGCATGATGTACGTGGAGCTTTCCAACGGCGTCAAGATGCCGCAGCTCGGCTACGGCGTGTACCAGGTGACCCAGGACGAGTGCGAGCGCTGCGTGCGCGACGCCCTTGAGGTCGGCTACCGCCACATCGACACGGCGCAGAGCTACTTCAACGAGGAGCAGGTCGGCGAGGCTGTCGCGTCCTCCGGCGTGGAGCGCGGCGACATCTGGCTGACCACCAAGGTCTGGCTCGAGCACTACGGCGAGGGCGCCACGCGCGCCTCGGTCGAGGAGTCGCTGCGCAAGCTTAAGACCGACTACCTGGACCTCGTTCTTCTCCACCAGCCCTTTGGCGACGCGTTTGGCGCGTGGCGCGACCTCGTGCGCCTCTACGAGGAGGGCAAGGTCCGCGCGATCGGCATCTCCAACTTCTACGCGGACCGCTTCGTCGAGTTCTGCGAGTTCAACGACGTGCTGCCCATGGTCAACCAGATGGAGCGCCACCCGCTTAACCAGAACGTCGCGCTGCAGGAGTGGGAGGCTAAGTACAACGTTGTACCCGAGGCCTGGGCGCCCTTTGGCGAGGGCCGCGGCGGCCTCTTCGAGAACCCGGTGCTGGCGGCGATCGGCGAGGCGCACGGCAAGTCGGCCGCGCAGGTCATGCTTCGCTGGAACCTGCAGCGCGGCGTCGTCGTGATCCCCAAGTCCGTCCACCGCGAGCGCATGGAGCAGAACCTCGACGTCTTTGACTTCGAGCTCACGGCCGAGGAGATGGCCCGGATCGCCTCTCTCGACACCAAGACCTCGAGCTTCTTTAGCCACGCCGACCCGGCCATGGTCCAGTGGTTCGCCAAGATGGTCGAGGAGCGCAAGCAGCAGCACGACAGCTCCAAGGAAAAGAAGAGCTGGTAGGAGGTGGCGAGAATGGCTAAGGACTTCAACGTGTCGAGAAGGGACTTCGTGATGATGGGCGCCGCGGCGGCATCGCTGGCGATGGGCGGGGTTCTGGCGGGCTGCTCTTCTGGCGAGAAGACCGGCGATCAGGGCTCGGCGGCGAGCGGGACATCGACCGGGAGCTCCACCGGCACCTCGACCGGCACCGACGCCCCCGCATCCAACGACGCGCAGGTCAGCGGCGAGACGACCGCGGGCGCCGGCAAGATCCTCGTGGCCTACTACTCCGCGCAGGGCCACACCAAGCGCGTGGCCGAGGCCGCGGCCGACGAGCTGGGCGCCGACCTCTTCGAGATCGTTCCGCAGGAGGTCTACTCCAGCGACGACCTCAACTGGTCCAACGACCAGAGCCGCGTCACCCGCGAGCATGAGGACGAGAGCCTGCGCGACGTGCCCCTGGCGCAGACGACCCCGGATAACTGGGCCGATTACGACACCGTGCTTCTCGGCTATCCCATTTGGTGGGCCATCGCGGCCTGGCCGTGCAACCGCTTTGCCGCCGACAACGACTTCACGGGCAAGAAGGTCATCCCCTTCTGCACCTCCTCGTCCTCGGGTCTGGGCCAAAGCGGCGAGCTTCTCGCCAGCGCGGCAGGCACCGGCGACTGGCAGACGGGCCAGCGCTTCTCGTCCGGCGCGTCCGACGACGAGGTTCGCGCCTGGGCCGTGGGGCTTTAAGCTGGGCCGCCGGGGAATCCGCACTACCTGCTGGGGCTCAACCATTTTGCGCTGATCGACTTCACTGAACCCGTATTGCGATGTATTGCTGAATATCTGCTGGTAGGAGCTCTGTTCGTTGTTGTCGGTCACGTTTGCGACAAGGCGGCCAGATCAGCCGCAAGGAGAGGAAACCATCAATGAGCGACCGTCAGGAACCCAAAGCCCTTCTCGTCAATGCCGGCCCCCATAAAGCAGGCTGCACCAACCGAGCGCTCGAGGAAGTCGCAGCCGCGCTTCACGAGGAGGGCGTGGGCACCGACATCTTTTGGGTGGGCAACAAGCCCGTGGCCAGCTGTCTTGCGTGCCGCAAATGCGACGAGCTGGGGCATTGTGTGATCAACGACCGCGTGAACGACTTCGTCGCCATTGCGCCCGGCTACGACGGAATCGTCCTGGGGTCACCCGTGCATTTTGGCGCGGCGACGGGCGCCGCGACCGCGTTTTACGACCGCGCGTTCTATTCCCTCTTGCGCAGCTCAGCGGGCAATGCCCTGCGCATGACGGTCGGCGCCGCCGTGACGAGCTGCCGCCGAGCGGGAAACACCACGACGATTGACCAGCTCAACCGGTATTTCCAGCTCATGCAGATGCCCATCGCCACCTCGAGCTACTGGAACATCGTGCACGGCGCGACTGCGGCGGACGTGGAGCGGGACGCCGAGGGGCTTCGGACGATGCGTAACCTCGGCCACAACATGGCCTTTCTCATCAAGGCGATTCGCGGCGCCAGGCAGGCGGGAGCCAACCCCGCCCCGCCCGAGGCGCCCGTCTACACCAACTTCGTGAGGTAAAGAAGCCGACTCTCCGCCACCAATCTACGCGCCGCGGCTCACTGCCCTACTCCCCTATGCAGTGAGCCGCGTAGAGGGGAAGGCTCCTGAGCTCGCCGCCGCCCTCGAGCTCCGTGCGGCCGAAGTCGCGCTCCGAGAGGCGAATGCAGTACGGGGAGCGCCCCTCGGCCATGAAACGCGCCAGGCTCTTGGCGCTCACGTTGCGCGCGGACTTCACCTCGACGGGAATGACTTGGGCCTCGCGGGTCTGGAACACGAAGTCAATCTCGCCACGTACTCCGCTACCCTCCGGCATCCAGTAGAACGTCTTGAGACCCGCAGCGCGCAGAGCCTGCATAACGTAGTTCTCGGCAAGCGCACCACGAAAGTCGGAAGACAAAACCCCATGAAGCGACGAGTCCAGTACGAACTTGGGGTCAATCCCGAACTTGTTGAACATAATCCCCGTGTCCGCCACGTAGACCTTGAAGAAGCTCCCCTCGTCAGCGGAATATGGGGCGAGAGGGGCCTGCGATCCGCGCGTAAGGTCGTTGATAGAGACGATGCCCGCCGCGGCCAGCCATTCGAGCGGCTCCAGCAGGCGCTCCCTGCGCCCACCCCTAACGACGTCCGCGTACTTGAACTTCTTGGTTGAGGAACGCAGGAGCTGCTTAGGAAGGCTGTCCCAGATTCGTTTGGCGGAGATACCGCTGATGCCGTTCTCGGGATCGGTCATATCGGCAGTATAGGTGGCATCTATCTCGGCGGTTTCCTCGAGCGCACGCTCAATCAACCCAGTGTCGCGATATTGACGAACCGGAAGAGGCATGCCCCCAACCACCAGATAACGGCGATAGAGCTCGAGCGCCCGCTCGTGAAGCACATAGGACTCGAACGTGCTTGCATGCTCACGGATTGCGACAGCCATCGCTTCTTCGCCCATGGCCCAGAGGAACTCCTCAAAGTCCAACGGGTAGAGCGTCGCCTGCCGCACGCCCGACGGAAAGGGCAGCTTTCTTTGCTTGGTGGTGACGCCGAGTAAGCTGCCGCTCGCAATTACACGCCACGAAGAGCCGGCGAAGAATCGCAGAGAATTGAGGGCCTTCTCGCAAAGTTGGACCTCGTCGAAAAAGAGGATGGCCCGGCTTGGGTCGAACGTTGCCCCCAAATACTCGCCAATCCGTGAGACTATGCGGTCAACATCGTCGGTGGGCACGTCGAATATGCGCTCCACCGACTCGAGATCCGTCTGGAAATCCAGCTTCACGAACTGCTCCCCCGCAATGGCGCGGCACGTATGCTCGATCACGAACGTCTTTCCTGTACGGCGGGCGCCAGTCACAAGAAGCGGGTGGTCGGCATCGTTTGCGTACCAGTCCTCGATGACCTGCGAGAACTTGCGCTTCAATTCGCTTGTCTGAGCTGCCGTCATTTTGCTAACCCCTTTGACTGATGCTGCTTGTACACGATTTTATGCTATTTCATGTACAGCCTGTACACGTTTTTATGTAATTTCGTGTACAGGCTGTACACGTTTTGGCGGAATCTCATGTGAACAGGGGCCATGATGGACAGGCGCCCAGCAGACCCCCGTGCCGAACTTCTCGCGCCGCCCCACTCGCCCTTTCTGCATCTTGGGTCCCCGGCAGCGCAGGTTAGTTGAACGCCGGAAGCCCGGGCTTCTTGGGCGGCTACTATGAGGTCAGCCCGAAGGGAGGACCCATGAGGATCACAATCGACG
>CAVAUD010000030.1:9423-19552 GCA_963591565.1 bacterium | reverse complement strand
AGCTCGAAAGCCATGGTGGTGGCGGGGCCGTGGCCGCAGAAGAGGGTCGCGGAGGCCGGGATCTCGCGGGCCATGCGGGCAAGGGAGGCCAGGATAGTGGCCTCGTCGCCGCCGGACAGGTCGGTGCGGCCGTGGCTCGAGGGGAACAACGTGTCCCCCACAAAGACGACGCCCTCGGCGGTGCCGCCGCCGATGAGGCAGACGCCGCCCGGCGTGTGGCCCGGGGTCTCCATGACGGTGAAGGTCGCGGTGCCCACCTTAATGACCTGGCCCTCGGCGAGAAAACCGTCGGGCTCGGGCGCGTTGTCGTCGTAGGCACGGCCGACCTCGGACATCTCGCCAGCATGGGTCGCGCGCTCGGCGTCGGCGGCGTGGATGAGGTACGGGGCTCCGCAGGCGGCCTTCAAAGCAGCGACGCCGCCCACGTGGTCGCCGTGGCCGTGGGTGGCCACGATGTAGGCGACCTGCACGTCACCCAGGTGCTCGGCCACCGCGCGGCCCTCGCCGCCGGGGTCGACGACCATGGCCTCTCCCCCGCTCACGTAGGCGAAGCAGTTGGTCTGCAGCGGCGTCACCATGAACTGGCGCAGCTCGTCGGCCTTCTCGCCACCTGCGGCGCCGGAGCCGGCGGAGGCGCCGGACACGAATTCAGACATTCCTAACCCCTTTTCTTGGGCGTCTGCGCGCCCTCGCCGGGCATGAGACGACGCGCGTCGTAGACGGAAGGCACGCGGCTGACCTGCGCCAACAGGGCGTCAAGCAGGCTCGCGTCAGAGATGGACACGAGGAAGCGCAGGCGCGCGATGCCCTGCGCGGAGGTCTGCGTGGCGGCCGACATGATGTTTCCGCCGGCGTCGCCGATCGCGATCGTGACGTCCTTGAGCAGGCCCATGCGGTCGGTCGCCTCGACGACGATCTCGACGCGGAACTCCGTGGCGCCCGAGGTGTCCCAGGCCACGTCGATCAGGCGCTCGGGGTTGTTCATCAGGTCGCGCACGTTGGGGCAGTTCGCGCGGTGGACCGAGACGCCGCGGCCGCGGGTAATGAAGCCCACGATGTCGTCGCCGGCCACCGGGTTGCAGCAGTGGGCCAGGTGGACGAGAAGGTCCGCGTCGCCCTTGACCACGACGCCGCAGCTGGCCTTGCGCTTCTTGCTCTTACCGCCGGCCACCGTCTGGGTGATGGCGTAGGCCTGCATGATGGGCTTGCCCGTCGCCATGGCCTGGCGCTGGCGCTCGGCCTTCTCGGCCTCCTTGGCGGCGGCCGCGAGCTGCTCGGGCGAGCCCGCCTCCAAGATCTCCTCGACCTTGTTGGAGACCTGCTTGGGCGAGGCCTTGCCGGTGTGGATGGCGGCAAAAAGGTCGTCCTGGCTGCGGAAACCCAGCTCCTCGCAGACCGAGTCGAGCGCCTTCACCGTGCGGCGGGTCGAGATGCCGTAGCCGCGTTTGCGCAGCTCACGGGCCAGCTCGACGCGGCCCTGCTCGGCGTCGTCGGTCTTGGTCTCGGTCGAGAAGTACTTGCGGATCTTGGCGCGGGCGCTCGGCGTGACGACAAGGTCCATCCAGTCGTGCGAGGGGCGCGCGTTCTTGTTGGTCAGGATGTCGACGCGGTCGCCCATGTGCAGCTTGTACGTCAGCGGCACGACCGAGCCGTTGACCTTGGCGCCCACGCAGTGGTTGCCGACCTCGGTGTGGACGGCGTAGGCGAAGTCGAGCGGCGTCGAGTCGCGGCGCAGGCTCATGACCTCGCCCTTTGGCGTGAAGACGAAGATCTCGCGCTCGAAGAGGTCGACGCGCAGGCTGTCGAGAAACTCGTGCGGGTCCTCGATGTCGTCCTCGGCCGCCCAGTCCAGGCTCTTGCGGATCCAGTTGATCGTCGAGTCGATCGAGCGGTCCTCGGCGCTCATGCGGCCGCGCGAGTTGCCGCTCTTCTTGTAGAGCCAGTGCGCGGCGATACCGTACTCGGAGGCCTCGTGCATCTCGACGGTGCGGATCTGGATCTCGATGGGGCGGCCGTCGGGGCCGATCACCGTGGTGTGCAGCGACTGGTAGAGGTTGGCCTTGGGCGTGGCGATGTAGTCCTTGAAGCGGCCGGGCATCGGGTGCCACAGGCTGTGGACGGCGCCCAGGGCGCTGTAGCAGTCCCCCACCGTCTGCGTGATGACGCGCAGGGCGATCAGGTCGTAGATGTCCGAGAACTCGCGGCCCTTGCGGGTCATCTTCATGTAGATCGACCACAGGTGCTTTGGCCTGCCCGTTATTTGGTAATCGGAGAGGCCCACGCGCTTGAGCTCGTCGTCCAAGGTCTTGATCGCGCCCTCGGTGTCGTCCTCGCGCTGGGCGCGCGAATCCTGGACCATGCGGGCGACGCGCTGGTACTCCTCGGGCTCGAGCCAGAAGAAGGCCAGGTCCTCGAGCTCCCACTTGACCGACGAGATGCCCAGGCGGTCGGCGAGAGGGGCGTAGACGTCCATGGTCTCACGCGCCTTGAAGAGACGGCGGTCGGGCGGCAGGGCGGCGAGGGTGCGCATGTTGTGGAGACGGTCGGCCAGCTTGATGATGACGACGCGGATGTCGCGGCTCATGGCGAGGAACATCTTGCGCAGGTTCCAGGCCTGCTTCTCGTCCATCGAGGTGACCTTGATCGAGGTCAGCTTGGTCACGCCGTCCACCAGGTCGGCCACGGTCTGGCCAAAGAGGTCGGCGAGCTGCGTGAGGGTGGCCGAGGTGTCCTCGACGGTGTCGTGGAGAAGGGCCGCGCAGATGGTGTCCTCGTCCATGTGCAGGTCCTTGGCCAGGATCAGCGCGACCTCGACGGGGTGGTTGATGTAGGGCTCGCCCGAGCGGCGGCGCTGGTCCTTGTGGTACTCGGCGGCAAAACGGTAGGCGCGCGAGACCATGTCGAGGCCCTCGGCGTCCAGGTAGGTGCTGCAGGCTTCCTCGAGCAGGCGGAAGTTGGCCGCGTCGGGGGCGGCCTTGGCGGGTTCCGGGGCCGCGGGGGCCGGCACCGCGGGCGCCGCGTCCTTCTCAGCAGACGGCGAGACGGGCTTCTCGGCTACCTGGGCTTCCTCGTTTGCCGAGGTCAAGGCATCGCGTGCGTCGTCCATGGTTACTTCCCCTCTCCCATCTGCTTGCCGAAGTTGGGCGTGATGGGCCTCACTATACGGGCGAGGAGCTCGTCTGCCGGGCAATCGAGCGCCCAGGCGGCGAAGCTGTCGAACTCCTCGCGTTGGTGCATCCCCTCAAGATAGCGCACGGAGCGCGTGAGCTCCATCCTAACCGGATTGGGGACCAAACTCACGCGGCGCTGGTCGGCGATGCCGCTTATCGAAACAAAGCCGAGCTCCTCGAAGACGCCGAGGCCGGGCTCGACCTGGCTGGCGTCGAGGGCGGCGCGCGGGTTCTTGGCGCGGGCGGCCTCGACGAAGGCCTTGGGGTCGAGAAGGACGTCTTGGGCCGCGTTCTTCGTGAGGGCGCCCAGGGCGCGGTAGAGCTCGACCATGGTCTCGCGCGGCGGGGCCATCGTGCCAATGAGCCGCTGGTTAATGCCGGTGTCGTAGGCGTTGAAGAACATGTGGACCTGCGCCTCTTGGCCGTCTCGGCCGGCGCGGCCGCTCATCTGGTTGAAGTCGACGCGGCCAAAGGGCATGCCGTAAAGCACCACGTGGCGGATGTCGGGCAGGTTGACGCCCTCGCCAAACGCGCTGGTAGACACGATGCAGGTAAGCTCGCCCGCGCGGAAGGCCGCCTCGACGCGGCAGCGCGTGGGGCGGTCGAGGCCGGCGTTGTAGAAGGCGACCTTCGAGGCCAGCTCGGGGATGCGGTGGCGCAGCATGCGGCACACGGTCACCGACTGGTCGCGGCTGGTCACGTAGACGACGCACTTCTCGCCGCCAGAAACCAGGTTTACCAGGGCAGAGTCGCGGTCCTTGAAGCCGCGGCCGTCGGCGACGCGCAGGTTGGGGCGCAGGGCGTGGTCGGAAAGGACGCAGTCGCCCGAGATGCCCAGAAGGCGGCAGGTCTCCTGCGCGACGTCGCTCGTGACGGTGGCCGAGACGGCCAGGCAGACGGGCTGCCCCAGGGCCTCGCGGATGGCGGGCAGGCTCGCGTAGGCGCTGCGGTTGCCCGACTTGGACATGCCGGCGTGGTGGGCCTCGTCGACGGCGAGAAACCCGATGTCTGACGCGGCGAACTCGGCGGCGTGGATGGCGAGAAACTCCGGCGTGGTAAGCACCACGTCCAAGCTGCGGTTTTGCAGCGCGGAGAAGACCTTGGCGCGGGCCTCTTGGCTCGACTCGCCCGTGATGACCGAGACGCTGACGCCGATATCCGCCAGGCTCTTGGCCAGGTGGTAGGACTGGTCCTGGACAAGGGCGCGCAGCGGGTAGACGAAGATGCTCGCGCGGTGGCGGGCGATGGCCTCGCGCGCGGCGTGGACGTGGAAGATCAAGGACTTGCCGCGGCCCGTCGCCATGACCGAGAGGCAGGACTTGCCGGCGGCCAGGCAGTCGAGCGCGGCGGCCTGGGCGTCGAGCAGCGGGTTGTCGCCGATCATGCGGCGGACCAGGGCGTTCGTGAGGTCGTCGTAGGAAAGGGCGGCGAGATCTGCGCGGGCGGCCTCGCTGGGGGCGAGGTCGGCGCCCGGGGCGGCCGGGCCGGCGGCGGCGATCGCGGCCTCGAGGTCGTCGGCCAGGGCGGGGGCCGCGGGCGCGCCGGCCTCGCCCGCCGCGGGCTTCTCGGCCTGTCTCACCAGCACGTCCTTGACCATGAGCTTGGGCTTCACGCGGCCCTGCCAGGACTCGTTGACGGCCTCGAAGACGACGTCGACGGCGCCCTCGTAGTCTGCGAGATAGGCGATCTGGGGCGCGCGGAACATGATGGCGGGCACGCTGGCGGCGCCGTCGGTGGCAATGAAGCGCAGGTGAGAGCCATCGGCACCCACGCGGCCGCGGTTCTTCATGGACACGGCGCAGCTGGCGAGAAGGGGCTTCTTGTTGCCCTGGCCAAAGGGCTGCAGGGCCTCGAGGGCGTCGATCGACTCGACGCTCACCTCGGAGAGGGCGACGCGGGCCGTGACCTCGCCGGTGTCCTCGAACTGCTCCTCGTCGAGCCGGGAGAGCACGGCCTCAAGGCGGTCGCGGAACTCCGGCAGGCGGCTGGCCTCGCAGGTCACGCCCACGGCGCCGGCGTGGCCGCCGAAGCGGATAAGCACGTCGGCGCACTGCTCGACCGCGTGGAAGAGGTCGACCTTGCCCACCGAGCGGCCCGAGCCGCGCGCCACGCCGTCGCTGATCGTGAACAGGATCGCGGGCACGTGGTAGCGGTTGACGATGCGCGAGGCGACGATGCCCTTCACGCCCTCGTGCCAGCCCTCGCCGCCCACGACGACGCAGTGGCCGACCTTGCCCTCCTCGGCGATCTTGGCCATCGCCTGGTCGCTCAGCTGGGCCTCGACCTCGCGGCGGTTGGTGTTGATCTCCTCGAGCTTGCCGGCCAGGACCGTGGCCTCGTAGGCGTCATCGGCCATGAGCAGGTCGAAGGCGACGTCGGTCGTGCCCATGCGGCCCGCGGCGTTGAGGCGCGGGATGATGTTGAAGGGAAGGTTATCGGCCGTGACCTGGGAGATGTCGATGCCGGCGGTGGCCGCAAGCGCGACCAGGCCCGGGCGCGTGGTGCGGCGCATGCGGGCGATGCCCTCGGCGACAAGCGCGCGGTTCTCCCCCACCAAAAGCATCATGTCGGACAAGGTGCCCAGGGTGGCGACGTCGACGTAGGAGCGCCAGAGGTCGGGCTGGCCCAGGCGATGTCCCAGCTCGTCGACCAGCTTCAGGGCGACGCCGGCGCCGGCCAGCTCGCGCGAGTAGCAGTCCTCGACGAGCTTGGGGTCGGTCACGGGCACGCCCTGGGGGACGAGGTCTGCCGGCTCGTGGTGGTCGGTGATGCAGACGTCGATGCCGCGCGCGAGAAGGTCTTTGACCTCGTTAGCTGCGGCGATGCCGTTGTCGACGGTGATGATGAGCGACGGGTCGCAGCCGGCGACCACGCGGTCGAGGGCCTCGGGCGACAGGCCGTACCCCTCGCCGAAGCGGTGCGGGATATAGGGCTCGACGCGGGCGCCCAGGCGGCGCAGGGCCAGGGTGAGCAGGCAGGTCGCGCTCATGCCGTCGACGTCGAAGTCGCCGAAGACGGCGATCTGCTCGCCGTCCGCGATGGCGCGCTCGACGCGGTCCGCCACCTCGGCCATGCCGGGGATGTCCAGGGGGTCTGCCCAGTCGCGGTCAAGCGACGGCGAGAGGAACGCGCTGGCCTCCTCGACGGTCTTGACGCCGCGGGCGGCCAGGACACGGGCGACCAGGGGGTCGACGCCCAGGCCGTCACGCAGGGTCTTCTCGGCTGCGGGGTCTGCGGACAGAAGGGACCAACGGGGGCTGTCCGCCAGGCCGGACATGGTTAAGCTTCCTTAGCGGAGGCGGGCTTGTCGGCGGCGTCGCCCTCGGCAGCCGGTGCGGCCTCGGGGGTCTTCTCGCCTGCTACCTGGTCTTTATTTGGTGCAACTCCCCAGAAGGCGGGGTTGGACTGCAAGGTGCCCTGGGCCAGGAGGCGAAGCCACGGGCCGGCGAAGAGCGAGACGGTCAAGATCTCGCAGACGACGGCGAGGGCCAGCGCCATGCCAAAACCGCGCATGTCGTCGGTGCCGACGAAGAAGATGACCAGGCCGCAGATGAAGATGACGGCATCGGTCTTCCAGCTGCCGGAGATAAGGCCCTCGGTGGCGAGGACGGCGGCGTTCTTGACGGTCTTGCCCTCGGCCACCTGCTTCTTGTGGCGCTCGAGGAGCATGTCGCTGGCGGCCAGGACGATGGCCAGGCCCATGACGACGGCCGCGAAGGAAAGGACCGAGAGGTAGAAGGCGCCAAAGTAGCTGGCGGCGGCGAGGCAGCCCAGGTGCATGACGCCGTAGACGACCAGCGCCGCCACGGGAACGAGGGCCTTGGCGCGCTGGCGCACGAACAGGATGACGGCCACGACGGCGAACACCGCGACGGCCGCGGCGACGGCAATGGGCAGCTGGTCAGAGGCGACAACGGGGTTGGCCGCCTGGCCACCCTCGGTGGAAAGGGTCACGGGCAGGGTGCCGTTGTCGACGGCGCTCTTGATGGTGTTGGCGTCGGCCTGCGAGAAGCCCGAGACCGAGACCTGGCCGCCGGTGATCTGCGACGAGCAGGTGGCGGAGACCTTGATGACGCCGTCCAAGACGATGGCCAGCTCGCCGGAGTTCTCGGCCAGCTCGCCGGTGACGGTCTCGAAGGTCTGGGAGCCCTCGTCGTCGAAGGTGAGGCTCAAGACGTAGGAGCCCTCGGTCGTGGTGGACTCGGTCACCGTGGCGGCCGAGATGTGGGAGCCGTCCATGAAGGAGGTGTAGGTGCCGTCCTCGAGCTTGACGTTCTCGGTGCCGGCGTTGAGCTTGGCCAGGGCCTCGGCGTCGGCGATGTCCTCGCCGCGCACGAACTCGATCTTGCCGGACTGGGCGAGGGACTCGACGGTGGAGGCGGTGTCCTCCGGGGTGCCGGGGAGCTTGACGACGAGCGAGCTGCCGTCCTTGCTGACGGTCGCGTAGTCGACGCCCAGGGCCGCGAGGCGCGAGCGCAGGATCGAGGCGGCCGAGCTCATCTGGCTGTCGCTGGGGGTCTCGCCGTCGACGGTGGCGGTGAAGGTCGCCTCGGTGCCGCCGGTGAAGTCGACGCCGCGGGAGATGTGGCCCGGGACCAGGGCAAACACCGCGATAGCGGCGACGCACAGAACGGCTGCGGCAACCATGCAGGCACGGGCGCGGCGCACCACGAGGGTCGCGGGGCGGCGGCGAGCGGACGAGGTCTTCTCGGCTGCTTTATCTGCCTTCTTTGCCTTGTTGGCTTCCTTGTCGTGCGTTTCTTCGCGCCAACGGTCAACGCCCGTCTTCTGGACGGCGTCCTTCTTTTTCTTTGCCATGTAAACCCCTGGTCTCACGTAGTTGTTTAAGGGCTTGATTATATGCCCACCACCGGACATGACCAAAAGTTTTATACAGAGGTTAACTTCTCGGCCACCCGCGGGGGCTTCTCGGCGGACCCGCAGCACGACGCGGCCCGGTTTGCGCCCCGCCGAGCGGGCCGCCGCAGGCCCCGCGAACTAAAAAAGACGATATTGGGAAGCCAGTTTGGCAAACAGCGGGCAGACCGCGTTTTTAGGAAACGGCGACCTGCGGTTTTCTCGCCGAAGGGGCGGGTCTACTCGCAAGGTCGCCGTTTGGCTTCCCAATATCGTTATTTTTGATCGCGAAGCCGGCCGCGGCGCCGCCTTACCAGTCCTGAGCCGCCGGGGAGGCCATCCACTCGTCGACGAAATCGGCGTAGGTGCCGGCGATGATCGCCTCGCGGGCGCGGCGCATGAGGTCGAGCAGGTAGTAGATGTTGTGCTGCGACACCAGGATCGAGCCGAGCATCTCCTTTTGGCGGGCCAGGTGGTTGAGGTAGCCGCGGGTGTATCCGGCCTGGCAGGTGGGGCAGCCGCACGCCGGGTCAAGCACGCTGTGGTCGTGGATGAAGCGGGCGTGCTTGAGGTTTAAGCGCCCCTCGCTGGAAAACGCGGTGCCGGTGCGGGCGGTGCGGGTGGGAAGCACGCAGTCGAACATGTCGACGCCGCAGGCCACGCCGCGCACCAGGGTCGTCGGGTTGCCGACGCCCATGAGGTAGCGGGGCTTGTTGCGCGGCATGTACTCGACGCAGAGGGGCTCGAGGCTCTCGAACATCGTGTCGTGGTCCTCGCCCACCGAGTAGCCGCCGATGCCGTAGCCCGGGAAGTCGCCCGCCTCCTCGAGGTGGCGGATGCTGCGGGCGCGCAGGTCGAGGTGCATGCCGCCCTGGACGATGCCAAAGAGTGCCTGGTCGGGGCGGGTGTGAGCGGCATAGCAGCGGTCGGCCCACATGCTCGAGAGCTCGACGGAGCGCTCGACCTTGCGGCGCGGCGCGGGGTAGCCCACGCACTGGTCGAGCTGCATCACGATGTCGGCGCCCAGCTGCTGGGCGATCTCCATGTTCTTCTCGGGCGTCCACTCGACCCAGCGGCCGTCGTAGTCCACGGCGCGGAAGCGCACGCCGTTGTTGGAGAGCTTGAAGAACTCCTCGTGGCTAAAGACCTGGAAACCGCCCGAGTCGGTGAGGATCGGGCCGCCCCAGCGCATGAACTCGTGGACGCCGCCGAACTCCTCGACCAGCTCGGCGCCGGGGCGCTGCGAGAGGTGGTAGGTGTTGTTGAGCAGGATCTTGGTGCCCATCTGCTCGAGCGTCTGCGGCAGGATGCCCTTGACCGTGGACTTCGTGCCGACGGGCATGAAGATGGGCGTGGGGATGTCGCCGTGCGGGGTGTGCAGGACGCCGGCGCGCGCGTGGGTCTTGGGGTCCTCGGCCACGATGTCGTAGGTGAACCATTTGTCCGGCGAGACGGGCTCGGCGGGCTGGCCCGGCATGCGGGCGGCGGCCGGGGCGGCCGGGGCGGCCGGGGCGGCGGCGCTCGCGGCGGTATCTACCTGGTTCTCATTTTGGGGCGTGGCGCACATCTGGGATCCCTTCTCGCCGCGGCATCGACGCGCGCGGCCACGGTCTTCTCGCATACATAAACCGGCCCGGAGCCAATTGACCCCGAGCCGGTTGCAAGGCCTTATGAGGGCGTGGCTTACTCGCCGAAGCCGCTGTCGACCAGAGCGACGAGGGCGTCGAGAGCCTGCTGCTCGTCGGCACCGTCGCAAGAGATCTCGACCTTGGTGCCGGTGCCCAGACCAGCAGCAAGGATCATCATGATGGACTTGGCGTTGACGGGAGCAGAATCCTTGTCAACGTTCTTGATGGTGACGTTGCTCTGGTACTTCTTGGCCTCGGTCACGAAGACAGAAGCGGGACGAGCGTGAAGACCGGTAGCGTTGATGATGCTTGTCTGCTTAGAAACCATTGCGGACTCCCTTTCCAGATTTCAAACACACGGGGTTAATCCCGTAAACATTTATGTATGGTACCAAAACCCGGCTGTGTTATTCACGATTAACTTAAAGCCGAGAAAAGATTAGGGGGACGTCAGGTTTTTCGCGGCCGGCGGCG
>CAVAUD010000030.1:0-9392 GCA_963591565.1 bacterium | reverse complement strand
CTCCCCTACTGCCCGCAGGCGCGCAGCAAGACCAGCACGACCACGATAAGCACGACGGCGGCCACGGCGAGAAGGGCGTAGCGCTGGACGCGCGTCTTGTGGCGCAGGTCCTTCTCGGCACCGGCTAGCTCGGCTTCCTTTGACTCGGCGGCCGCGAAGGCCTCGCGCTGGGCGGCGACGCTGGCGCGCAGGGCCTCGGTGTCGGCGGGGTTGGCGTGGACGTCGTTGGCCTCGTCGAGCAGGGCCTGGGCGGTGTCGTGGGCGTCGGCCGCGTCGTCGTGGTCGGCCTTGGCCGCCAAGATGTCGCGGTCGTGGGCCTCGATGTCGTCCGCCAGGGTCTTCTCGGCTTTCTGGGCCTCCTCGCGCATCGAGTCGTAGGTGGCCTTCTTCTCCTCGTGCTCGGCCTTGGCCTCGTCGCACTCGCGCTGGGCGCTCTCCATCGACTGCTGCTGGGTCCACAGGTGGGTCTGGGCGTTGTCCATGCCGGCCTGGGCCTGGCTGCCGGCGCGCGTGACCTCGGCCTTCGCGTTCTCGACGTGGGCGAGCTCGGCGACGACCTCGGACTGCATCGAGGCGATGGCGTCGGGCGAGCCGCCGCCGGACTGGAGCTTGGCGAGCTCGGACTGGGCCTTGCGCAGGCGGTTTTGCGCCGAGTCGAGCGAACGGTTGGCGCTGGCGACGCTCTGCTCGCGCTTGTCCTGGGCGTCCTTCACGCGGGCCTCGGCCGACTTCACGGCGCGGCGGGCCTCGGCCATGGTGCGGTTGGCGTTGTCCAGGCGCTCCTTGGCGGCGTCGGCCAGGCGCTTGTAGGGGCGGATCTGCTGCTCGTGCTCTTTCTTCATGGCGTCGAGACGGGCCTTGAGCTCGGCTTTCTCGGCCGTGAGCTGCTCGACCTTGGTGTCGGCGGCGGCCATCTGGCCCGCGGCCTGGGCGAGGGCGGCGGACTGCTGGGCCACGATCTCGTCGTAGTTTGCGGCGACCTCGTCGCGGCGGTTGAGGGCGGCCTCGTCGGCCTCGAGGGCCAGGCGCAGCTCGCGGGCGTGGGCGCGGGCGTCGGAGTGGAGCTTGGAGGCACTGCGGACGTCGCGCATGGCGAAGAAGCCGTCACGCAGGGTGTCGGCCGCGCCGATTGCGGCGCCGCGGGTGGCGCGGGCGGCGTTGGCGGCCGCTGCGGCGGCGATGTCTTGGGCGGAAGGTGTCTTCTCGGCCGCATCGTCAGGGTCGTCCAGAATCACGGCCTCGGCATCGATGACCTCGGGATTCTCTGTCGTCGCAAGGTCGGCGACGGGGTCGGCCGCGGCGGGCTCCGGCTCGGGCGCGGCCTCCTCAACGGTTTTTGAGGCCTCGGGGGCCTCCTCCAAAACGTCCTGGTTCTCCTGGTCCATTTGAGCTCCTTATAACAGGGCGGTGAATGCGAATTGCCTTCCAGTTTATCCCGCCCAGGCGCTCTTGAAGCGCGTCCCAAACATTTTTCGCGAATGGACGCGCCGAGGACTGCGAGGTTACCGCGAATCTGCATGCTCGGGCCTTCACGCTGCGAGGTTATCGCGAATCTGCATGCTCGATAAGCGGTTTTTGGCCAACCCGCAAAAACCTATCCTGGGGTTTTGCTGGCTCGTGGCCGTAAAAATCGCCTCAAAGTCGATTTTGAGCATGCAGATTCGCGATAAGCTCGCAGTGGATTCTGGTAAGCATGCAGATTCGCGATAACCTCGCAAAGCGAAGGCCGCGCCGTGCCACGCACGGCGCGGCGCGTCGCGCCCCTACTCCTTGGCGGCGACCATCGCGACGGCGATGCTGCCGGGGCCGCAGTGCGAGGTGATGACGTTGCCGGTCTCGAACCAGTCGACGTTAACGAAGCCCAGGTCACGGGCATGGTTCTCGACTACCTGCTGCACGGCCTCGGGCAAGCCGGGCGAGCGCACGAGAAAGACCTGGTCGCAGTCGAAATCACCCTTCAGGGCGAGAAGGTCCATCAGGCCCAGGGCCGCGCCGCTCATCGCGCCGCGCAGCTTCTTGGTGGCCACGAGCCTGCCGTCCACGATCTCGATGACCGGCTTGATGCGCAGCAGCGTCGCGCCGAGGAAGGCCGCGTTGGAGAGGCGCCCGCCCGCGCGCAGGTACCCAAGGTCGCCGGGGATGAAACCCGTGCGCACGCGTTTGGCCAGGTCGGCGGCGTAGTCGCGCAGCTCCTCGACGGTGATGTCCGGGTTGGCGGCCAGGTACTTGGCCGTCTTGACCACGACGATGCCCTGGCCGATCGTGACCTGCTGGGTATCGAGGCCCACGACGTAGTCGCGGCCCTGCGCGGCGGCCATCGCGGACTCATAAGAGCAGGTCGTCACCGCAGAGTAGGCCAAATACAAGATCTTGGCCTCGGGGTGCGCCGCGTGGACGCGGTCGAACGCCGCCTCGAAGTCGCCGGGGGTGCAGCCGCTCGTCTTAGGCAAGACGCCCAGCTGGCGGCACTCCTCCAGCATCTCGGCGGCGGGCACATCGCCGTCGTCGATCGTCTTAGCGCCGATGTTCACGTGCATGGGCACGATCTCGATGCCGAGCTCGGCCGCCACGCTCGCCGAGACGTCGCTTCCCGACTCCGCCATGATGATGATCTTCTCGGCCATCGCTAACCGCCTTCCCGCTCCCGCATACCTGCAGGACAGCACATGTTTTGACTGTCGTTCAAAAATCTTGAACCGCTAAAGCGCAGCTAAGCGGCCCCGCGCCATTATATTTACTCGCTCCGATTCAAATATCGAGAAGGGCCATATGCACAGCCGCGCCACAAATGCGCCCAGGCGGCCCTGCCCGCAAGCCGCGGCCCACGGCCCGCGGCCCGCAGCCCAAAGGCTAGAATAGGGGTTTGGCAATTCGGGCCGCTCGCACCCCGCGCGGCCCCGCGCCGAAGATAAGGAGTGACATGTTTCGACTTAGGCGCTACCTCAAGGGCCACTACTTCGAGTGCTTCCTGGCACCGGCGTTCAAGGGCCTCGAGGCGATTCTGCAGCTCATCGTCCCCCTCGTCATGGCCGAGGTCATCGACGTCGGCATCGCGCAGGGCGACACCAACTACATCTTGTGGCACGGAGCGGCCCTCGTGGGGCTGGGCGTCATCTGCTACGGCGTCTCGGTCGTGGCGCAGTACTTCTCGTCGAAGCTCGCGTCCCAGTTTGGCACCGCGCTGCGAGACGACCTGTTCCACCACGTCATGACCCTGCCGCGCGAGGACGTCGACCGCCTGGGCCGCGCGAGCCTGATCACGCGCATCACCAACGACACCCAGCAGGCCCAAGACGGCCTCAACCTGTTCTTCCGCCTCATCCTGCGCTCCCCCTTCGTGCTGGTGGGCACCGTCGTCTCGGCCTTCATCGTGGACGGCGTCGAGGGCGCGTGCCTTCTCGCCTCCACCACCGCCGCCGTGGCGCTGATCCTGGCGTTCATGCGCGTGACCAACCGCCGCTACCGCAAGATCCAGCAGGCCCTGGACCAGGTCCTTTTGAAGGTCAGCGAGAACCTCGAGGGTGCGCGCGTCCTTCGCGCCTTTAGGCAGGAGCCGGCCGAGAAGACCGGCTTCGCCAAGGCCGCCGGCGACGTGCGCGACCTGCAGGTTTCCACGGGCGACATCTCGGGCCTCGTGAACCCGCTGACCTATGCCGTGGTCAACTGCGGCCTCATCGCCCTTCTGTGGAACGGCGGGCTGCAGGTCAACGTGGGCAACCTCACGCAGGGCCAGGTCGTGGCGCTGGTGAGCTACGTCAGCCAGGCGCTGGTCGAGCTCTTGAAGCTCACGATGCTCATCAACATGATCTCGAAGGCGTCGGCCTGCGCGCGGCGCATCAACGAGGTGTTCGACACCAAGCCGTCGCAGGTCAACGGCACGCTGGAGGCCTGCGTGGACGGCGAGAAGGACGCGGCGGGCGCGGCCGCCACGGCCGCCCCGGCCGTGCGCTTCGACGACGTGAGCTTCACCTACCCCCAGGGCAGCAAGGAGTCCCTCTCGCACATCAGCTTTAGCCTGGGCCGCGGCCAGACGCTGGGCGTCATCGGCGGCACGGGCTCGGGCAAGACGACCCTGGCGAGCCTGCTCATGCGCTTCTTCGACGCGACCGCCGGCACCGTCTACGTCGGCGAGAAGGACGTGCGCGACCTCGACGTCGCCAGCCTGCGCCGCGAGGTCAGCCTCGTCGAGCAGAACCCGCAGCTCTTCTCGGGCACCATCGCGTCGAACCTGCGCTGGGGCGACGCCGCGGCCACCGACGACGACCTCATGGCCGCCGTCGCGTGCGCCCAGGCCGCAGACGTCGTGGCCGCCAAGCCCGAGGGCCTGGACAGCGGCGTCGAGCAGTTTGGCCGCAACTTCTCGGGCGGGCAGCGCCAGCGCCTGGCGATCGCGCGCACCCTGGTGAGGAAGCCGGCCGTCCTCATCCTGGACGACGCCTCGTCTGCCCTGGACTTCGCGACCGACGCCGCGCTGCGCCGCGCCATCCGCCGCGAGCTGCGCGAATCGTGCGTCATCACGATCTCGCAGCGCGTGACCGCGGTGAAGGGCTGCGACCAGATCCTGGTCCTCGACGGCGGGCGCGAGGTGGGCCTGGGGACCCACGACGAGCTTCTCGCCAACTGCGAGGTGTACCGAGAGATCTGCGACTCGCAGCTCAGCCGAGAGGAGGCGACGCGCTAATGGCCGCCGAGAAGAACGTTACCGCCGCCGGCGCTGCCGGGGCTAAGAAGAAGAACAAGCGCACCGTCCGCCGCATGCTGGGGCTTTTCGCCAAGCGGCGCCTTGGGCTGGCCGCGACCGTGGCCCTGGTCGTCGTGGTCGTCGTGGGGACGCTGGCTTTGCCGACGCTCTCGGGCCGCGCGGTCGACGCCGTCGTGGGGCCGGGCCAGGTCGACCTGGACGCCCTGGCCACCAACCTGCGCGCCATCGCCCTCACCATCGTCGTCACCGCGGCCGGCCAGTGGGCGCTCACGGCCCTCACCAACCGCCTGGCCTTCGAGGCCGCCTGCGACCTGCGCGAGCAGACCTTCGCGCACCTGCAGGAGCTGCCGCTGTCCTATATCGACTCGCACGAGCACGGCGATTTGACCAGCCGCATCGTCACCGACGCCGACCAGCTCACGAACGGCCTGGTCATGGGCTTCCAGCAGCTGCCGACCGGCGTTTTGACCATCGTGGTCACGCTGGCGTTCATGTTTCGCCTCAACTTCCAGATCGCCTGCGTCGTGACGGTCTTGACCCCCATCTCGGTCTTCGCGGCGCGGTTCATCTCGACCCACGCGAGCCGCCACTTCGCGGGCCAAAGCCAGCTGCGCGGCGAGCTCACGGGCATCGTCGAGGAGATGGTCTCGGGCGTCTCGTCTGTGCAGACCTTCTCGATGGCCGAGCCGGTATGCGAGCAGTTCCGCGCCGTCGACGCGCGCATGGGCGACGAGACGTACAAGGCCGTGTTCTTCTCGTCTTTGGCAAACCCCACCATGCGCTTCGCGAACGCCCTGGTATACGCCGCGATCGGCATCTTTGGCGCCTTCGTGGCGCTGGCGGGCGGCATCACGGTGGGCGGGCTGTCGGCCTTCTTGTCCTACGCCGACCAGTACGCCAAGCCCTTCAACGACATCTCGGGCGTCGTGACCGAGCTGCAGAACTCCGTGGCCTGCGCCGAGCGCCTCTTTGCCCTGATCGACGAGGAGGCCGAGAAGCCCGACGACGCCGACGCGCGCGTGTTGGGCCAGGTCACGGGCGAGGTCACCTTGAGCCACGTGGCGTTTGGGTACTCGCCGGACCGTCTGATCCTGCGCGACGTCGATCTTAAGGTGCGCCCCGGTCAGCGCATCGCGCTGGTGGGCCACACCGGCTGCGGCAAGACGACGTTGATTAACCTTTTGATGCGCTTCTACGATGTGAACGACGGCGCGGTGCTGGTGGACGGCACCAACGTCGCGCACATCACGCGCGACAGCCTGCGCGGTAGCTGGGGCATGGTGCTGCAGGACACGTGGGTGCGCCACGCGACGGTGGCCGACAACATCCGCATCGGGCGGCCCGACGCCACCGACGAGGAGGTCCGTGCCGCCGCGAAGGCCGCCTACGCCGACGAGTTCATCTCGAGGATGCCTGCGGGATACGACACGGTGCTCGACGGGTCTTCGTCTGTCTCCGCAGGTCAGCGGCAGCTTTTGTGCATCGCGCGCGTCATGGTGGCGCAGCCGCAGATGCTCATCCTGGACGAGGCGACGAGCAACATCGACACCCGCACCGAGCTTCTCGTCCAGCGCGCCTTCGACCGGCTGATGGAGGGGCGCACGAGCTTCGTCGTCGCGCACCGACTCTCGACCGTGCGCGACGCGGACCTGATCTGCGTCATTGACCAGGGGCGCATTGCGGAGATGGGCACGCATGAGGAGCTGCTGGAGAAGCAGGGGATCTATAGGGATATCTACGAGTCGCAGTTCGCGCCGGCGGAGTAGGACCGCGGGGGCGCGGGGACTTGGTGGCCCGGGAGGGCGGGGTTTTGGCTCCATGCTCAGACAGTCCTGTTCGCACGGAGGCGACATTAAGTCGCCTCCGGCTCATGCGGAACTGCGCGTGGAACCAAAACCCCGCCCTCCCGGGCCCGCACGGGTACGCACATGCTCGCGACACTATCCAAGAAGAAAGCCTCAGGTTGTTCTAGGGGCTTAGTTTAATTATTTATAAAGAAGAGCAGAGGGTCGTTTGGGGTGATCCGTCCCGGGAGGTTGGGATGGGATGGCTTTAACGGCCCTCTGCTCTTCTTTTTATAGATGGATTTCAAATTTTGAGGGCCTCTGTATGTCCCGAGCGACCTTTTCCATTTTAAATTTGAATCTGCTGAGTAGACCCGCCTCTTTCCACCGCGTTTTCCCAGTTGGCGGGGCAATGAGAATCTGGTCTACTCAGTGAATTGAAATTTAAAGTGGAATAAGTCGCTCGAGGTGCTTCTGGCCTGTCTCTTGCGAAGCGCGGTGACGCAGGTCCGGGGAGAGGGGGCGGGTTTAGTCCCACGCGCAGTTCCGCATGAGCCGGAGGCCACTTAATGTGGCCTCCGTGCGAATAGGACTGTCTGAGCATGGGGCTAAACCCGCCCCCTCTCCCCGAACCGGAGGGACACACCGCCGTCGATGCGCTAAAGGATCCGCCGTCGGAAGGTCGCCCCGTGGCTGTCCAAGTCGACGACGAACTCCACCGCAAAGCCCGACTCCACGATGACGCTCGCCTCGAAAGGCGCCCCAGATGCGTCGAAGGTCGTGCGGATGCGCCTAAAAGCCGGCGACCCCGCAGGTTGCTGCAGGTACTTGGCCTCGGTCTTGTCGAGAAGGACGGCCTCGTAGACCTCGCGGGCACTGGCCGGCAAGAGGCCCGAGGCCTCGGCGATGTTGCCGTAAAGCGAGTGCTCGAGGTCCTTCTCGGTTAAGTCGGGACAGACGGAACAGGGGACGTAAACGCTCTCGATGCGCATGGGCTTGCCGTCGGCCAGGCGCAGGCGGCTGATCTCCCAGACCTGTTCTTTGCCGCGCAGCTTAAGGCGCTTCGAGACGCCTTCGCTGGGATTCACGCGCCTGAAGTGCAGAATCTTGGAGCTGGGCGTCATGCCGCGCGACTCCATCTCGGCGGAGAAGTTCAGCGAGTAGGTGATCGAGTCGACGGGCTTGCCGTGGGCGAGGAACGTCCCTTGGCCGCGGCGCCGCACGACGTGGCCCTCCTCGACGAGGTCCTTGAAGCAGCGGCGCACCGTCGCGCGCGACAGGCCAAAGGCCTCGCAGATGCTCGTCTCGGTGGGAAGGGCGGTGTTGCCGTCGATCACGCCGGTGGCCACCATCTGCAGGATGCGCTGCTCGAGCTGCTGGTAAAGCGGGGTGTGGGACTCAAAATCGAGGGGCTTGGAAGACATTGCGCTCAAAACGTCCACGGCGTCTCCTTTACTCGCACGGTTTCTCAATCTGCACAATTGTACGATATGTACCGTACAAATTTGGCGAGAATTACGACGGGTGTAACGTAATTGTGGGCGCAACCGTGCGGGCCCGGGAGGGCGGGGTTTAGTTCCACGCGCAGTTCCGCATGAGCCGGAGGCGACTTAATGTCGCCTCCGTGCGAATAGGACTGTTTGAGCATGGAACTAAACCCCGCCCTCCCGGGCCACCTCCGATCCACAAAAAAGTTGAATTACCCCCTTGCGCCCACAACCCACTCTGCGGTATGATTTCAATTCGTTGCCACCCCAGCAACACCGCGCAAGCGGATCATAGCTTCGGGCGTTTAGCTCAGGGGGAGAGCGCTTCCCTGACACGGAAGAGGTCATAAGTTCAAATCTTATAACGCCCACCACACGTTCACGACCCGCTGGTTACTCGGCGGGTCGTTTTTATACGCAAACACCAGCGCCCGTGACGGCGCGCCCCTCTCTCCTACTCACAAGACAAGACGAACTCGCGCGCGTCCATGCTCGGCACGCTCGAGCCCCTAAAGGCCCGCGCATCGCGAGTAATGATCGCTTTGGCGCCCATAAGCTCGGCCGAGGCCCTCACAATCGCGTCCTCGAGGTCCGGCTCGTCGCAAGCAAACGCCGCGTCCAGTACCTCGCCAGAAAGATCGTATACGCTCACGACATCCCTAAAGTCGTCCAGACGCCGCTTAACCACATCGCGATTCTTGTACGCGCGGCACATGATGTAGTAAACGTCCTTAAGCGAGCCGGCCAGCACGACGGGCTCGAGGTCGCCCCCATCAAACACGCACGAGAAGAAGTCGACGGCGTCGAAATGGCGCGGCCGCGAGGCACTCAGATAATCAAGGACGACGTTGGTGTCCACCACTACCCTATCCAAAGCGCTCAACCCTCTCTTGAGCCAGAAGCTCGGTATCATCGCCCAGGGCAGACCAATCAGGGTCCGTGTCATACGACTCGATCGAAGCGGTTAGCGCGCGAAACGCCTCGCGCCTCCTCTTTCTCTCCAGCGCGTCAGGGTCCGCAGGGCAAATCGTTACCCAAGGCTTGCCGTGGCGCATGACCGTAAGCGCACGCCCGCTCTCGTTGACCTCCTGCGCCAACGAACTGAACTGCGCCTTTGCCTGCCTAACCCCCACCGCTTCTAATTCTGCGATCATATCCGCCTCCTCACTGTGACCTCATTATACAGTTTTGTGGTTACATTGGCGCAGCCTAAATACCGACGGCATAAAGAACGGGCCTGTCGGACGGCCGGTGTCCGGCAGGCCCGTGATCAGCAGGTGGCGAGAAGCTCGCCGTGCTGGCAGTGGCTAGTTCTTGCGGCGAGAGAAGAAGGCGACGACGAGGCAGATAACCGCCAGGGCGAGAAGGCCCGCGAGGCCGCCGTAGGTGACGTCGCCGGTGGAGGGGGTGCCCTTCTTC
>CAVAUD010000029.1:0-19959 GCA_963591565.1 bacterium | reverse complement strand
TACAAATCACTCTCATTTGTAAGTGAGATTGTAAGTGACGTTGTAACTGAGAAAGGTTCTTTTGGCATTTAAGATTGCCTAACCGCAGATAAAAGCTTTTTTCGTACCTTGAGTCTACGGTTACGCTCACTTACAATCTCAGTTACAAACCGCTGTAAACTTGTAACTGAGATTATAACTGAGGAGTGACTCAGATGGACCAAGGCAGATTGTTGGCCGTTATCGAGCGCCTGCGCCGTCAAGGCACCGACGACGGGGACGTTGAGGTAAAAGAGTGCGGCCGCAAACTGTCCGGCGACATCTGGGAGACGGTAAGCGCTTTCGCCAACACCTCGGGAGGACTCATTCTTCTGGGGCTAAGCGAGAAGGAAGGCTTCTCGCCGGTACAGGGCTTCGACCTCGACCGCGTGCGGGATCAGTTCGTTGCCGGGATGGGCGATGGCGGTACTCCCTCCAAACTGGTCAACCCGCCCAAATACAAGATCGAGCGCGTCGAGGTCGATGGTGCGCTCGTTCTCGCAATAGAGATTCTTGAGCTCGACCCGGCGTCTAAGCCCTGTTACCTCTTTGACCGCGGTCCTGCTAAGGGGAGCTACAAGCGTGTTGACGACAAGGACGTCCTGCTCTCTGCTAACGAGCTGTTCTCGGTTTCCACGGCAAGCCGCGTGGGCAACTTCGACAGGGAGCCCGTCGAGGCCGCCACGGTTGCCGATTTAAATAAAACCCTGCTAGAGCGCACATTTGATCGAGCCTATGACCTTTCTCCGCGTGCGATGAGCGGCACGCAAAACGAATGGGACCGTCTCCAGCGCCTGAACTTCATCAATGAGGCGGGCGAAGTCACGAAGGCGGGGGTGCTGACGGCGGGCACGTATCCACAACAGTTTTTCCCGCGCCTTGTTGTGGACGTTGCCGTCCATGCGGGACTCGAGAAGAGCGCTCCGGGCGCGCCGCGTTTCCTCGACCGCACGGTATGCGAGGGCACGTTGGGCGAGATGGTCGCTGACGCTGTTGGCGCAGTCGCCAAGAACCTTAAGCGCCGCTCCGTCGTGACGGGTGTCGGAAGGGTCGATGAGCTGGAGATTCCCGAGGAGGTCATTCGCGAGGCCGTGGCGAACGCCCTTATCCACCGCGATTACAGCCCCCGCCACGACGGGCAGGCTGTCTCCGTCGACATCTTCGAGGACCGCATCGAGGTTGCGAATCCCGGCGGCCTTTACGGGAGCAAGACGCGCGAGAACCTGGCAGATGGCCTCTCGTGCTGCAGAAACGCGACGCTGATGAAACTTATGTCGCTCGTGCCCTTGCCTGCCGCGGCTGGTTCTCCTGCCGAGGGCAACGGTTCGGGCGTTCCGATGATGATTCGCGAATGCGAGCAGCGCGGGATTCCGGTCCCGGAGTTCAGGCCTGGCCTAGATGTATTCAAAGTCGTTCTTGCCAGGCCTGGTTACGCGGGCACCTCAAGCACCGTCGCTAAAGGGTCCGATGATGATATCCTGACCGCCTTAAAGAACCGCGGCGAACTGTCTACCAGGGAAATCGCCGATGAGTTCGGCCTTACCCTGGCGCAGGCCCGCTATCGGATTCGCGGGCTTCTCGCCAATGGGTCTGTCGTCGCGACAGCCTCTGCTACCAGCAGGGACCGTAAGTATCGACTGGCCTAAGCCGCGAAGCCGCCACCGCGCTACTCGGCGGAGCGGCCGAGGATGAAGGTGTCGGTGTAGGTCAGGGTCTCGTCGTAGGGGATGAGCAAAAACGAGCCGGTGTGCTTGTAGGTGCTCGTGACCTTCGCGGTGACGGCCGTCGCGTCGTCGGCGGACCCGAAGCTCAGCTCGACAGAAACGGTGCCGTTGACCTGCTGCGGAAGGTCGCCGGAGAAAGTCAGGGTCTTCTCGTCGCCGTCCTCGTCTGCGGCCAGGGTCGCGGTGAGGTCCTGCGCGGTGAACGCCAGGTCGCCGTCGCTGGCCTCGCAGTCCTTGCTCGGGTGCGCGTGGAAGTGCGCCAGCCCGTCGACCTTGGCCGTCAGCTTGGCGGCCGAGCCGTCCTTTGCGGGCTCGACCTTGGTGACGGTCACGCGCAGCGGGGTCGCCGAGGCCGCCAGGCACTTCGTCCCTTCGGTCTCCTGGGACTGGAAGGTCGACGTCCAGGTCCCCAACAAGGCGCTGTAGCTGGGCGTCTTTGCCGCATCGGCGTTGTCGACGGTCACGGAGCCGACCTCCCACACGCCGGAGTTCTGCTTAAACGAGAAGACCACGGTCAGGTCGCACTCGTAGGCCACGAAGCTCGAGGACTTCTTGCAGGTGAGCTTAACCGTGTCGGTCTGGGCCTCGGCGTTGAAGTCCTCGCTCTCGATCTTCACGCCGGCGCTCGAGTAGAGGGCGGGCAAGGTCGTCGCGTCGGCGTCGGCGTCGGCGTCGGCGGCCCCGGTTCCGGCTCCAGCCGCCGCGGGCTTCTCTCCGGCCAAGCTGTCCTCGGCCTTCAACAGGATCTCGTCGATATTCGCGCGCACGCCCGACTGGTTGATCCCGGCCGTCGCCTCGAAGGACGTCTTTGCGTCGATCGGGCTGCCGGTCCCCATCCACGAGCCGTTGACCTTGGCATATATCAAAGTCGCGGTCGTCACGGCCTTGACCGAGGAGCTCTTCCAGGTAAGCGCCACCTCGGCACTCGCGTAGGCCGAGGCGCCAAACTGCGCGGCGGCCGAGTCGACAGCCGTCGCGCTTCGCTTCACCGACCGGACCTTCGTGCTCTCGTAAACCAGCAGGTCGTCGGTGGAAAGGTCGTTGCCCTCGAGCGTCGGCGCGGCGATCCTGGCCTGCGCGTCGGCCGTCAGCGTCGCCTCGTCCGGCACACCCGTGGTACGCAGGAACGCGATGACGAGAAACACGACGATGAAGGCGAGAAACCCGCAGAAAACGACGGTCGTAACCTTGTGCTGCGAGATGAACGCGCGGGCCTCGGCAACCTTTGCGCGCACGTCGCTGCGGCCCGCCGCCGCACCGGTGCCCTTCTCGTCCGCCCCACGAACCGCCACAACCTGCGCATCGAGGCTCTCTGTTGGCAGCGCCGGCTTCTCGAGCGTCGCGTTTTTCTCGGTTTCGGTATCCTCAGACATTCAAAGCTCCTAAAAAGATGGATGTCTATAGTGTGGCACACCTTACGGGCGGCATTAGCCCTGCTTAGGTATATCATTAAGACCGTATGAGCAAATTGAGCGCACAGGAGTTATGAAATGCGTGACAGATTAGAGAAGATCATCGCGGCCTATCAGGAGCTTGAGGCCAAGCTCATGGACCCGGCCGTGGCTTCGGATCCCAAAGAGTACGCCCGCCTGGCCAAGGAGCACGCCGGCCAGACCGAGCTCGTCGAGAAGGCCCGCGAGTACCTGGGCGCCCTCGACGACATCGATGCCGCCAAGGAGATGCTGCGCGAGACCTCCGATGCAGACGAGAAGGCCATGCTGCAGGAGGACATCTCGGCCAACGAGGGCAAGCTCCCCGCGCTGGAGGACGAGATCAAGATCTTGCTGATCCCGGCCGACCCCAACGACGAGAAGGACACCATCGTCGAGATCCGCGCCGGCGTCGGCGGCGACGAGGCGGGCATCTTCGCGGGCGACCTCTTTAGGATGTACGAGCGCTTCGCCGCCTCCCGCGGCTGGAAGATCGAGGTCCTCTCGGCCAACCCGTCCGAGTACTCGGGCTACAAGACCATCGAGTTCAAGGTCACCGGCGACAAGGTCTACTCGGTCCTCAAGTACGAGTCCGGCGTCCACCGCGTCCAGCGCGTCCCCAAGACCGAGAGCCAGGGCCGCATCCAGACCTCGACGGCCACCGTCGCCGTTCTCCCCGAGGCCGACGAGATCGACATCCAGATCGACCAGACCGACCTGCGCATCGACACCTACTGCGCCTCCGGCCCCGGCGGCCAGTGCGTCAACACGACCTACTCGGCCGTCCGCATCACGCACCTTCCCACCAACACCGTGGTCCAGTCCCAGGACCAGCGCTCGCAGATCCAGAACCGCGAGGTCTGCATGCAGATGCTGCGCGCCCGCCTGTACGAGATGGAGCTCGAGCGTCAGCAGGCCGAGCAGGGCGCCGAGCGCCTCTCCCAGATCGGCCACGGCAGCCGCAGCGAGAAGATCCGCACGTACAACCAGCCGCAGGACCGCGTGACCGATCACCGCATCGGCTACAACAGCACCTACAACGGCGTTCTTCTGGGCAGCAACCTTGCCGACGTCATCGAGGCCCTGGCTGCCGCCGAGCGTGCCGAGAAGCTCGCGCAGACCGTCTAGGCCCCGCCTGGCTCGCCAGTTTTCGGCTAGCTTTCAGAAAGCGGTTTCAACTTTTATTTGAGCCCACGTCACGGAGCGCCGTTGACGTGGGCTTTTTTGTGAAGACACACGAATTGTCGCGTAAAGATAGTAAAAGCCCTCGGGGGGGGGTAATCTATCCCTAGGTTTTTTGCCTGGGGGGTAGGGTTTGGCAATACGCTTAACCAAATCATGGGGGATTCGAAAGGAACGATGACGATGGGGGACGTGTATCGCCCGACACCGACTGCAAACAGGATTCTTGAGTATCTAAGTTCTAACCAAACAGCATCTGTCACCAAGGCCGATATTGCAAAAGCTGTTAAATGTGCCGAGAAGACCGCGGACCGTTTGATGAAGAAGATGCGCGAGGCCGGCATGATCGAGGTCAAAGAGAACTGGTCAGAGACCGGCGCGCAGCTCGCCAACACCTACATGGTCGTTAAATAAGCAGGTCGGGCGAGGTGCCGTGGTTTTCGCCTGCGGCGAGCCTTGGCGCACATTGGCCACCCTGCATTTTGAGCGCATTATTCTGCAGTCAAATAAACCGCAGTTGAGAAACCCTATCGGGCAATTGTCCGATAGGGTTTTGTCAGGTTCGTGACAGCAAAAGCCGTCCTTTTTAAATCCGATGATTTTCTCGCCGCTGCCCTGAGCTATGCTTTTCCAACACGAACAAAAGGGGAGAGCACATGGAGCAAAACGAGGCCTGGACCGTTAAGAAAGTCCTGGATTGGACCAGCGGCTACCTGGAGCGCCGCGGAGACGAGCACGCGCGCCTCTCGGCCGAGTGGCTGCTGTGCGCGGTGACCGGCCTCACGCGCGTGGGCATCTACACCAACTTCGACAAGCCCCTGAACGCCGAGGAGCTCTCGGCCATGCATGCCGCGATCGAGCGCCGCGCGGCCGGCGAGCCCCTGCAGTACGTGACCGGCGAGATGCCCTTCCGCCACATTATCCTTCGATGCGAGAAGGGCGTGCTGATTCCCCGGCCCGAGACCGAGGTGCTGGTAGACCTGGCGCTCGAGGGCGTCGACGCGGCCAACGCCGCGGCCGGCGGACAGGGCGTCAACGTGCTTGAGGTCGGCACGGGCACGGGCTGCATCTCGCTTTCCATCGCGCAGGAGCGCCCGGGCACGCGCCTTACGGCGACAGACCTGTCTCCCATAGCCTTTGACCTGGCCAAACGAAATCGCGACTCCCTTGGCCTCACGTCCGCGGTCGATATCGTCCAGACCGACCTGGCCGCCGATGTCGACCCGTCCCTCATGGGCACCTTTGCCGTCCTGGTCTCCAACCCGCCCTACATCCCCACGAAGGTCCTCGAGCAAGAGGTCCCCGCCGAGGTCCGCGACAACGAGCCTGAGCTGGCCCTCGATGGGGGAGAGGACGGCCTCGACGTCTTCCGCCGCCTGCTTGAGCTGGCGCCCGTTGCCCTGTGTCCCGGCGGCATGATGGCGGTCGAGCTCTTCGAGGGTCACCTTGACCAGGCCGCGGCCCTGACGCGCGCCGCCGGCGGCTGGGCCCGCGTCGAGGTCCACGAGGACCTGACCCATCGTCCCCGTGTCCTTCTCGCCGTGAGGGAGGGCGAGTTGCCGGGCACAAGTCCCGTGCTAGCCGCCAAGACCATGACGGTCGACCCCAATAACCCGCAGGTAGAAGACGTTGAGCGCGCAGCCCAGGTGCTGCGCGACGGCGGCGTCGTGGCCCTGCCCACCGATTCGGTCTACGGCTTGGCCTGCCTGGCGACCGCGGACAACCCCGCGCATCGCCGCATCTTCAAGATCAAGGGCCGCGACCTCTCGCAGACCCTCCCGTGGTTCGTCTCGCGCGAGGACGGCCTTGAGCGCTGGGGCAAGGACGTGCCCGAGGACGCCAAGAAGCTCGCGGAGGCCTTCTGGCCCGGCGCCCTTACCCTGGTCGTCAACGCGGGCGAGGACGTCCCGCCCGAGTACGCCCAGCTCAGCGCTGCCAACCCGGCGACCGCCGGCGGCGCGTCCAGCCCCGCCGAGCCCACGATCGCCCTGCGCGCCCCGGGCTCTCCCTTCATCGAGGAGCTTCTCCGCGCCGTCGACGCGCCCCTTGCCCAGACCAGCGCCAACCGCCACGGCATGCCCGCCGCCACCAGCGCCGCCGTCCTCGACCCGGCGATTCTTCGCGAGGTGGACCTCGTGATCGACGGCGGCCAGGCCCCGCTTTCCCAGCCCTCGACGATCGTAGACTGCACGAAACCATCTGTTGATATGTTGCGAGAGGGTGCAATTTCTGCCGAGAAAATCGCTGCGGTGCTAGGCTAGCGTGGAATGTGTAAATCCACCAAAGCGGAAGGACACCAGATGCGAATCGCCGTTGCATCCGATCACGCGGGCTTCATCCAGAAGGCCCCCATCATCGAGCACCTCGAGTCTTTGGGCCACGAGGTCATCGACCTGGGCCCCTCGACCGACGACCGCTGCGACTACCCTGACTTTGGCGACAAGGTCGGCCGCGCCGTCGCTTCCGGCAAGGCGGACCGCGGCGTCGTGATCTGCGGCACCGGCCTGGGTATCGCCATGACCGCCGACAAGGTCCCCGGCGTCCGCGCCGTGCCCATCCAGACGGTCGAGTTCGCGACCCTCTGCCGCGAGCACAACAACGCCAACGTCATCGGCCTGTCCGGCCGCTTCGTGCCGCTGGAGCTCAACTGCCAGATCGTCGACACCTTCTTGACCACCGAGTTCGGCGGCGGCCGTCACACCGGGCGCGTCGAGAAGATGATGCGCGAGGACGACCCCACCTTCGAGGGCGTCCCCGAGGACTTCGGAATCTAAAAACAATCCGCCCCTGGCCTCGGCCGGGGGTGGTTTCTTATAGCTGCCAAGTGCCGGTTCGCGTCAGCCGCGCGACCGCAAGCCCGCACCAACCGCAACTACTCGCACGCCGCAACATCCAAGGAGAGGTAACAACATGTATATGGAGAACCTTCGCGAGCAGGACACCGAGATTTTCGAGGCCATCGGAGACGAGCTTCGCCGCCAGCGCAGCTCGATCGAGCTCATCGCGTCCGAGAACTTCGTTTCCGAGGCCGTCATGGAGGCCGTCGGCTCCTGTCTCACCAACAAGTACGCCGAGGGCCTTCCCGGCAAGCGCTACTACGGCGGCTGCTGGGCCGTCGACAAGGTCGAGAACATCGCCCGCGACCGCGTGTGCGAGCTCTTCGGCGCCAAGTTCGCCAACGTCCAGCCCCACTCGGGCGCCCAGGCCAACTACGCCGCCCTCGCCGCGATGGTCAAGCCCGGCGACACCGTCATGGGCATGAGCCTCGACAACGGCGGCCACCTCACCCACGGCTCGCCCGCGAACTTCTCGGGCAAGCTCTACAACATCGTGTCCTACGGCCTGAACCCCGAGACCGAGCGCATCGACTTCGACGACGTCGAGGCCAAGGTCAAGGAGTTCCAGCCCAAGGTGATCATCGCCGGCGCCTCGGCCTACCCGCGCATCATCGACTTCGAGCGCTTCGCCCAGATCGCCCACGACAACGGCGCCAAGCTCATGGTCGACATGGCCCACATCGCCGGCCTCGTCGCCACCGGCCGTCACCCCAGCCCGGTGCCCTTCGCCGACGTCACCACCTCCACCACCCACAAGACCCTGCGCGGCCCGCGCGGCGGCATCATCCTCACCAACGACGAGGACCTCTTCAAGAAGCTCAACTCCGCCGTCTTCCCCGGCACCCAGGGCGGCCCGCTCGAGCACGTCATCGCCGGCAAGGCCGTGGCCTTCGGCGAGGCCCTGCAGCCCAGCTTCGCCGAGTACACCGATGCCATTCTCGTCAACGCCAAGGCCCTCGGCCGCGGCATGGAGTCGCGCGGCCTGCGCCTCGTCACCGGCGGCACCGACAACCACCTGCTGCTCGTTGACCTCACCCCGGCCGGCGACGTCACGGGCAAGGATGCCGAGAAGGCCCTCGACACCGTGGGCATCACCGTCAACAAGAACACCATCCCCGGCGAGCAGCGCTCCCCGTTCGTGACCTCGGGCATCCGCGTGGGCTCCGCCGCCGCGACCACCCGCGGCTTCTCCGAGCAGGAGTGCGAGCGCATCGGCCAGCTCATCGGCGACGTCGTCAACGGTATCAACGACCCCGACGTCATCGACCGCACCCACGCCGAGGTGCAGGAACTTCTCGCCGTACACCCGCTTTACCCCAACCTGGCCTAAAAGGTCTACACTTAATCCTGTTCAAAACGGGGCCTCGCCGTACCTGCGGCGGGGCCTTTATGTGAAGGGATAAGCATGGGCAACGACGTCATCTCCAGCGACCGCCTTGTCGTGGTCGACCACCCCCTCGTCCAGCACAAGCTGCACATTTTGCGAGACGAGAAGACCCCCACGGGCCAGTTTCGCCAGCTCGTGAGCGAGCTCGCGATCTTCGAGGGCTACGAGGCCATGCGCGACTTCCCGCTCGAGGACGTCGAGGTCACCACCCCGCTCGAGACCGCCACGTGCAAGCGCCTGGCCGGCAAGAAGGTCGCCGTCGTCCCCGTCCTGCGCGCCGGTCTCGGCATGGTCGACGGCATGCTGCAGCTGGTGCCGTCTGCCCGCGTGGGCCACATCGGCATGTTCCGCGACCCTGCGACCCACGAGCCGCAGCCCTACTACTGCAAGCTTCCGGCCGACATCGAGGAGCGCACCTGCCTGGTCGTCGACCCGATGCTGGCCACGGGCGGCTCGTTGGCGGCGGCCATCAAGTACCTGCGCGACGCCGGCGCCAAGGACGTGCGCGCCCTGGTGCTCGTGGCGGCCCCCGAGGGCATTCGCACCGTCCTCGACGCGGATCCCGATGTGCGCATCTACACCTGCTCGGTCGACCGTTGCCTTAACGAGAACGCCTACATCCTGCCGGGTCTTGGCGACGCGGGCGACCGCATCTTCGGCACTCGCTAAGGTGCAGGTCAGGCGCTCGTAGCAGGTCGTTCCGACGCCCGTCGGGGCACCGGTCGCACCTCTCGTCGCCGCCGGCCACGTCGTCTAAATCGACAGATGGCGGAAATGTGGCGAATCGGCAACATTCCGTGAACGGTCGTTGATTTTTGAACACCGTTCAATTATTGTTCGTCACCGGTTTCAAAAAGCTCTTAAAAGGGAGTTGGCCATGGACTTCACGACAGCGATTATCGCCGGCGTTCTCTGTGGCCTTGCGGGAAGTTTTGCCCCCGCTTTTCTGTTTGAAAAAGCTTTGAAACCGGGTACAAGGGTGAGCATGAGCGCGGGCGTGGCAAGCATTATGGTTTCGTTTGTGTTCATGTCCTTGGCGCTGCTTGCGGTCTTCACGCTCGCAAGCACAGAGGTCTTTACCTTTGGCTGCGCGATGGTTTTGTCCTTTTTGCTCTTCTGGGCAGTAGAGGCGGTAAGGGCTTGGAAGGCGGCGCAGGCCGCCCAACGGGCTAGAGAAGGAAAGGAAGCGTAAGTGAACCCACTTGATAGCCTGAGTGGTGAGGTTAACGAGCTTGTCTCGAGCTTCAAATCCACCCCAATTGCAGGCAATCTGGATACTGTCGGCTTCACGCAGTATTCGTTCTGGTTTGCTGTGGCGGTTGTCATCATGCTGGTGCTGCTGTTCCTCTTCAAGAACAAGCAGTCCAAGAGCCTGGTTCCCCAGGGCCGCTTTGTCAACGCCATGGAGTACCTGGTCGAGTTTATCCGCGATGATATGTGCAAGGGCCTGCTGGGCGACACCTGGCGCAAGCACTTCCCCTTCATCGCCTCTTTGTTCCTGGTGATTCTTGCCAACAACATCGTCGGCATCATCCCCGGTTGCAAGCCCGGCACCGGCACCATCTCCACCACCTCGGCGCTGGCGATCGTCTCGTTCATCTACTTCATCGTCTGCGGCGTCAAGAAGCACGGCGCCGTGGGCTACGTGAAGAGCCTGGCGCCCGCGGGCGTCGCCTTCCCGCTTAACGCCCTCGTGTGGCTGATCGAGGTTCTCTCCACGATCCTTCGCCTGGTCACCCTGGCCGTCCGTCTGTTCTGCAACCTCTTCGCGGGCCACGTCGTCATGGGCACCTTCGCGATCCTGGCCTCTCTGTTCTTCGAGCCTCTGGTCTCCGCCTTCTCGGCGATGGCCGTGGCCCAGGCCGGCGCCTCGGTCCTGTGGGTCGCCATCCTCTTGGTCATCTACGTGGTCGAGATCATGGTCGCCGCGATCCAGGCGTACGTCTTCGCGCTTCTCTCCGCCGTCTACATCCAGATCGCTGAGTCCGACGAGGAGTAAGCACCACCCAAGCAAGGCAACTCGCGGAGAAGCGCCTCGCTCGCGTATCCGCAGGTTATAGCACGTAAGCAAGTAAGTTGGTTAAAAATCGCCCCCACAATCTAGGAACCAATGGGGCGAATGACAAAGGAGGAACTGTGGGAGCTCTCGGTGTCGTTGGTTACGGTCTTGGCGTTATCGGCGCTGGTATCGGTATTGGTCTTGCGGCCAGCGGTGTTGCGCAGGGCATGGCTCGCCAGCCTGAGGTCCAGGGTCGTCTGTTTACGGTCTTTATCCTTGGCTCTGCATTCGTAGAGGCACTCGCCCTTATCGGCTTCGTCGTCAGCCTTATCGTTAAGTAAAGACTGACCACGAACTCGTAGGAGGCACTTATGAAAACCCCGATGAAAGGTCTTCTCGCCAGCGCAGGCGCGGCAGCTTCTGTCGTGACGCTCGCTTGCCCGACCTTCGCTTTTGCAGACGAGGCGGTGGGCGCCGACATCTTGATCCCCAAGGTGGCCGAGTTCGTCCCTGCCCTCATCGCCTTCCTCATCATCTGGGCTGTCCTGGCCAAGCTCGTTTGGCCGCAGATCCTCGAGATGATGGACAAGCGTCAGCAGAAGATCCAGGAAGACCTCGACGCAGCCGAGAAGTCCAAGCTTCAGGCCGCCGAGGAGGCAAAGGGCTACGAGGGCAAGATCCTCGAGGCCCACAAAGAGGCCGAGGCCATTATCGCCAAGGCCAAGAAGGAGGCCGAGGAGGAGCGCACCCAGATTCTGGCGAAGGCCCAGCGTGAGGCTGCCGATATCATCGCCAAGTCCCACGGTGCCGTCGACTCCGAGCGCCACAAGGCCATGATCGAGCTTTCCAGCTCCGTCGTTGATTTGTCCGTCGAGATCGCGACCAAGATCATCGGTAACGATCTTTCCGAGGCCGATCAGCGCAAGTTGGCTGAGAAGTACCTCGCGGAAGTAGGCACCCCTAATGACCGTTAAGCGCGCAGACGCCGAGAAGGTCGAGGCCTACACCAGGGCGCTCATGGAGGCCGCTCGCTCCGAGGGCCGCGCCAACGCCGACCTGGTGCAGTGGCAGCACGCTCGCAAGTTCTCGCCCGAGGTCCTGGAGACCCTCGCCGCCATGCAGCGCGAGGACGACCTTGACCTGGTGGCGGAGGTCGCCAAGCAGTACAAGGAGTACCTCGATTCCGAGGACGCCACGGTCTCTGTGACGGTCACCACCTCCGTCCCCATGGACGACAGCCTGCGCGACAAGGTGCGCGCCAAGGCTTCCAGCTACCTCAACGCCCCCGTCTACATCGTCGAGCGCGTTGACCCTTCCATTATTGGTGGAATCATTCTCGAGGCTCGTGGACAGCGTTACGACGCCTCGGTGCGGGCGCAGCTCGCAAACATCAGAAAGACGCTCTCCTCTTCGTTTAATGGAGGTGAGGAATAATGTCGGATGCTATTAGCTCCAGCAAGATCATGGACACGCTGCGTCAGAACCTTGACGCCATCAGCGCCACCGTCGATCGCCAGGAGGCCTCCGTGGTCACCGAGGTCGGCGACGGTATCGCGCACGTCTCTGGCTTGAAAACCGCTATGGCCGGCGAGCTCCTCAAGTTCACCAGCTCCAAGACTGGTCTGGACGTCTACGGCTTGGCCCAGAACCTCGACCGTGACGAAGTCGGCGCCGTTCTCTTCGGCGACGTTGAAGACATTAAGGAAGGCGACGAGTGCCGCACCACCGGCCGCGTCATGGACATCCCCGTGGGACACGCCATGCTCGGTCGCGTCGTGAACCCGCTGGGCCAGCCCATCGACGGCCTCGGCCCCATCGCCACCACCCACCGTCGCCCCATCGAGTTCAAGGCCCCCGGCATCATGGAGCGCCAGCCCGTCTGCGAGCCGGTTCAGACCGGTCTTCTCGCCATCGACGCAATGGTGCCCATCGGCCGCGGCCAGCGTGAGCTCATCATCGGCGACCGTAAGACCGGTAAGACCGCCATCGCGATCGACGCCATCGTCAACCAGGCCAACACCGATATGGTCTGCATCTACGTGGCCATCGGCCAGAAGGCCTCCACGGTCGCGACCATCCGCGAGTCCCTGTCCCAGCACGGCGTCCTTGACAAGACCGTCATCGTCGCCGCCACCGCTGCCGACTCGGCCCCGCTGCAGTACATCGCGCCTATGGCCGGTGCCGCTATCGGCGAGTACTTCATGTACAACGACGAGTTCGGCAACCCCGCAGACGAGACGCACCCCGGCGGCCACGCCCTGGTCATCTACGACGACCTCTCCAAGCAGGCCGTCGCCTATCGTCAGATGTCGCTTACGCTGCACCGTCCGCCCGGACGCGAGGCTTACCCTGGCGACATCTTCTACCTGCACTCTCGTCTGCTCGAGCGCGCGTGCAAGCTCTCCGACGCCAACGGCGGCGGCTCGCTTACCGCTCTGCCGATCATCGAGACCCAGGAAGGCGACGTCTCGGCCTACATCCCGACCAACGTCATCTCGATTACCGACGGTCAGATCTACCTGCAGTCCAACCTCTTCTTCCAGGGCCAGCGCCCGGCTATCGACGTGGGCATCTCCGTTTCCCGCGTCGGCGGCGCCGCGCAGGTCAAGGCCATGAAGCAGGTCTCCGGCACCTTGCGTCTGGACCTCGCGTCCTACCGCGAGAAGCAGGCCTTCTCCCAGTTCGGCTCCGACCTCGACGCCACGACCCAGTACCAGCTCAACCACGGCGCCCACATGATGGAGCTGCTCAAGCAGCACCGTTACTCGGCTCTCGACGTGCGCGACCAGATCATCGCGATCTTCGCCGCCAAGGAGAACTACCTTGACGACATCGATCTGGGCAACGTCGCCCTGTTCCGCGACGAGCTGGCCAAGTACATGGCCGAGAAGCACCCGGCCCTGCGCAAGTCGCTGGTCGACGGTAAGCTCGACGACGACAAGCAGGAGCGCCTCAAGCGCCACATCGCCAGCTTCAAGGTGGAGTTCCTCAAGGAGCACCCCAACAGGAAGCAGGCAGAGGACGTTGAGGGCAACGCCGAGAAGACCGTCGTGGCCTCCGATCCTTCGACTGAGAAGGGTCAGGAGTAAGTCACATGGCTAACCTTCGCGAGATATCCAGGCGCATGAGCTCCATCAAGAGCACCATGCAGATCACGCGCACCATGGAGATGATCTCCACTGCACGTATCCGCAAGGCCCTTGAGCGAGCCGAACAAGCAGAGCCCTACAAGGACGCTGTCACGCGCATGCTCGCCAACGTTGCCAGCGCTGGTTTCGACGCATCGCAGCCCCTCCTGGCCAAGCACCCGGAGGAGAAGAGCGTCCTGTTCATCCTGATCGCGTCCGATCGCGGCCTGGCGGGCGGTTTCAACATCGCCCCCCAGCGCGCGGTCGAGCACGAGATGGAAAAGCTCGCCGCACAAGGCATTAAGTCCCAGGTGATTACCTGTGGCCGCAAGCCCACGGAGTACTTCACCTACCGCAAGAATCCCCCGGCGATGTCCTTCGTCGGCATTTCTTCCGAGCCCAACATGGACCAGGCCGACCGTATCGCGACCTACGCCATGGAGGGCTATGAGAAGGGCGATTTCGACCGTGTCGTTCTCTACTACTGGCACGCGAAGAACCGCGTCGATCAGACCCAGGTCACCGAGCAGCTTCTCCCCATCACAAAGGAGCAGCTCACGATGCCTAACAAGCCCCGTACCGCAGAGGCGCTCTCTCAGATCCGCGCCCACGAGTACACGGACTTCGCCTTCGATCCCTCCGCGGAAGAGGTTTTGGGACAGCTCTTGCCGGCGTACTTCAGGACGGTAATCTTCCACGCGCTGCTCGACTCGGCCGCCGCGGAGCACGGTGCGCGCCGTCGCGCCATGCAGTCCGCGACAGACAACGCCAAGGAGGTCCTTGGCAACCTCAGCCGTACGTACAACCGTACACGCCAGGGTTCCATCACCACCGAGCTTACCGAGATCATCGCGGGCGCGTCCGCATTGGAGGAGAATTAATGGCAGAAAACACCCAGGAGCTCACGGCCCTCGAAGAGGCCGCGCTCCAGAAGCTTAACCACAGCGTGGGCTCCGGCACCATCGTCCGTGTCGTCGGCCCCGTCGTCGACGTCAAGTTCGATGACCAGGTCCCCGGTGTCTACACCGCCCTCGTCGTCGACGGCGACACCCCCATGGGCCACGTCAACATCGTCCTCGAGGTCGAGTCCCAGCTCGAGGGCGGCGTCGTCCGCTGCGTCGCCATGTCCTCGACCGACGGCCTCACCCGCGGCCTTCGCGTCAAGGACACCGGTCACCCCATGCTCATGCCCGTCGGCCCCTCTACGCTGGGCCGCGTTTGGAACGTCGTGGGCGAGCCCGTCGACGGCGGCGAGGTCCCCGACGACGTCCAGTACTACCCGATCCACCACCCGGCCCCCGCTTTCGAGGACCTGACCACCCAGACCGAGATCTTCGAGACCGGCATCAAGGCCATCGACCTTCTCGAGCCCTACGTCCGCGGCGGCAAGACCGGCCTGTTCGGCGGCGCCGGCGTCGGCAAGACCGTTCTGATCCAGGAGCTCATCAACAACCTGGCCCAGGAGCACGGCGGCACCTCCGTCTTCACCGGCGTGGGCGAGCGTACCCGTGAGGGCACCGACCTCTACCTCGAGATGACCGAGTCCGGCGTCATCAACAAGACCTGCCTGGTCTACGGCCAGATGAACGAGCCGCCCGGAGCCCGTATGCGTGTCGCCCTGGCGGGCCTCACCACCGCGGAGTACTTCCGTGACCAGGGCCAGGACGTCCTGCTCTTCATCGACAACATCTTCCGCTTCTCGCAGGCCGGCTCCGAGGTCTCCGCTCTTCTCGGCCGCATGCCTTCCGCAGTCGGCTACCAGCCCACCTTGGCAACCGAGATGGGCGAGCTCCAGGAGCGCATCGCCTCCACCAAGGAGGGCTCCATCACCTCGGTCCAGGCCGTCTACGTCCCCGCAGACGACCTTACCGACCCGGCCCCCGCGACCACGTTCACGCACCTCGACGCCACCACGGTACTTTCCCGCTCCATCACCGAGCTGGGCATCTACCCGGCCGTCGACCCGCTGGCTTCCTCCAGCTCGGCTCTCGACCCCTCCATCGTGGGCGAGGAGCACTACCGCGTGGCCATGGCCGTCCAGGAGACCCTGCAGGAGTACTCCGACCTCCAGGACATCATCGCCATTCTCGGCATGGACGAGCTCTCCGAGGAGCAGCAGAACGTCGTCGCGCGTGCCCGTAAGATCCAGCAGTTCCTCTCGCAGTCGTTCCACGTCGCCGAGAAGTTCACGGGCAACCCCGGCGCCTACGTGAGCGTCCAGGACACCGTCCGCTCCTTCGGCGAGATTATCGACGGCAAGTGCGACGACCTGCCTGAGCAGGCCTTCCGCTACGCCAGCGACATCGACGACGTCCGCGCCCGCGCTGCCGCTATGGCCAGCGAGAACTAGGACGTGCCATGGCGGAGCTGAATGTTCAGTTCGTAAGGCCGGATAGGGCCCTCTTTGAGGGCCCCGTCTCCAGCCTGGTTCTGGTTACTTATGCGGGCGAGCTCGGCGTCTGGCCGGGCCACGCCCCCGAGATCGTCGCTCTGGGCGACGGCGTTGTGCGCATGAAGCGCAAGGCCGCCGACGGCAGCGTCGAGGAGACCGACGTCGTGGTCTCTGGCGGTTATGCAGAGATTGCGGACGACGAAGTCATCGTTTTGGCCGACCACGCCCGTCGCACAGACGACATTGATGCAGATACTGTGCGCAAAACGCGTGATGAAGCCATTGACGCCCGTGATGCGTGCGCCGAGGGCGACCACCGAAGGGCGTATTGGGACAATAAGGTCAACTGGTGTAACCTTTTGCTGAAACAGGTACTCTAGGCTATTCACAGAGCCCGGCATAAAAGAGGTTACATGGACGTTATTCAGGTTGAGGGTGGTCACAAGATCACCGGCGAGGTTACGGTTGAGGGAGCCAAGAACTCGGCTCTCAAGTTGATGGCCGCAACGATCATGGCCAAAGGGGTGACCACCCTCACCAACGTCCCCGACATCGCAGACGTGCACGTCATGGGCAAGGTTTTGAAGAACCTGGGCGCCACGATCGAAGTCGTCAACAAGCACGAGCTGCGCATCGATACCACCAACATCGATTCTTGGGAGACCCCCTACGACCTCGTCGTGCAGATGCGCGCGTCGACGGCCGTGCTGGGTCCCCTTCTTTCTCGCTTTGGCAAGGCCATCGTGGCCATGCCCGGCGGCTGCAACATCGGCGCCCGCAAGATCGACATGCACATCCTGGGCCTCGAGGCCCTGGGCGTCGAGTTCAAGTTCGACCACGGCAACATCAACGCCAGCGCGCCCAACGGCATCCACGGCGCGACCGTGACCCTGGCCTTCGCCAGCGTCGGCGCGACCGAGAACCTCATGATGGCCTCGGTCTTTGCCCAGGGAACCACCGTGATCGACAACGCCGCACGCGAGCCCGAGATCGTCGATCTCGCCAACCTCCTCAACGAGATGGGCGCCAACATCAAGGGCGCCGGCTCCCCGGTCATCGAGATCGAGGGCGTCTCGGAGCTTCACCCCGTGACCCACGCCGTCGTGGGCGACCGTATCGAGGCCGGTACCTTCCTGGCCATCGGCGGCCTTTGCAAGGACCCCGTCACGGTCAAGGGCTTCGACCCTCTCCACCTGGGGCTTGTCCTTAAGAAGTTCGAGCAGATGGGCATCTGCGTCGAGCGCGGCGAGCGCCAGTGCACCTGTTGGCGAGAAGGGCCGCTGCTCCCCACCGATATCCAGACCCTGCCGTTCCCCGGTTTCCCCACCGACATGCAGGCGCAGACGATGTGTCTTCTCGCCTTGGCAAACGGCAGCTGCGTCATCACCGAGAACGTCTTTGAGAACCGCTTCATGTTCGCCAGCGAGCTGCAGCGCATGGGCGCCGAGGTCGTGATCGAGGGCCACCACGCCATCGTCCACGGCGTCGAGGGCTTCTCGGGCGCCCAGGTCAAATCCCCGGATCTTCGCGGCGGCGCGGCCCTGGTCATGGCCGGCCTCGTTGCCGATGGCCTCACCACCGTCAGCGCCATCCACCACATCGACCGCGGCTACGAGGGCTTCGTCGACAAGCTTTGCGCGCTCGGCGCCCAGGCCTGCCGCAAATCGATACCTGACCCAACTTTGGCCGATTAGTGGGTATCATTGCAGAGTGCCGTTCGTTTCCGCGCGCGGCGTAATGCATCGATGAACGGTGGTTCGCATGATTAATACCGGTGTGCAAGACGATCACTCCCTCACTCGCGCAGGCGAGGATTACCTTGAGTCCATCTACCGCCTCTCCCGCGACAGCGACGAGGCCGATAAGTCCGTGCGCTCGGTCGACGTGGCCGAGCAGCTGGGCGTTTCCAAGGCCAGCGTCAACAAGGCCCTGTCCATGCTCAAGGAGATGGGCATGGTCGAGCAGTGCCGTTACGGCTGCATTACCCTGACCCAGGAAGGCGAGAGGTACGCCCGCATGGTGTGGCGTTCCCACCGTGCGCTGCGCGCGTTTCTCGAGACCGACCTGGGCGTCGACCCCGATACCGCAGATGAAGAGGCCTGTCTCATGGAGCACGTGCTTTCATCCGAGACCATGCAGCGCCTCATCGAGTATCTGGAAAAGCAAGGGGTTAACATCCCCAAGGAGTAGCACGTCAGGGGCTCACCTTGGATAGGCAGCAAGAAATCATCCGCTTCGGCAACGATGGCTGGCAGTCGCGCTTCGACGACGGCTTTACCGAGGAGAACGTGGTGCGTCTCGTCGACGGCCTGGGCCTTATGTGGGCAGACACCGCGCCGGGCGCCACCGTTTACATCGGCTACGACACGCGCGTGAGCTCGCGGCTCTTTGCCGAGACCTCCGCGGCGGTGCTGGGCTCCTATGGCCTGCGCGCCCGCGTGTCCGACCGCCCCTGCCCGACGCCCGCCGTCGGCTGGAGCTGCGCCCATGACCCTCAGGCGATCGGCGGCCTCATCATCACCGCCAGCGATAAGTCCTGCGAGTACGGCGGCATTCTTATCCGCAAAAGCGACGGCGGCCCGCTTCGCCAGGAGTTTCTCGACGACCTCGAGCAGCAGGTCTCCGGCGACGCCACTACCTCGCGTGGTGCCTACGAGCTTTGCGATTTGATGGGCAACTATATAGAGGGGCTTCTCGCCAAGATCGATACAGAGGCCATCCGCGCGGCGGCTCCGTCTGTGGTGGTCGACCCCATGTACGGTGCGTCTGCCCACTACCTTGCCGATATCCTGGCCAAGCTTGGCTGTCAGGTGAGCGAGATCCACGCCCAGGCGATGCCCGACTTCAACGGTTTGCACCCCATCCCCGTCGACCCCTGGGCCGACGAGTGCGAGCAGGAGGTTATCTCCCGCGGGGCCGACCTCGGCCTTATCCTCGATGGCGACGCCGACCGCGCCAGCGCCATCGACCAGGCCGGCAACCTTTTGTCCGCAAGCCAGCTCGTCCCGCTCCTTCTTCGTCATCTTGTATCCGAGAAGGGCCTTTCCGGCCGCGTTATCACCACGCTGACCTGCTCGGCCACCATCGAGCGCCAGGCGGCCGAGCTGGGTCTCGATTGCGTGAGCGTCCCCGTCGGCTTCACGCGTATATATAGAGAAGTGCTCGAGGGCGATGTCTTGATGGGTACCGAGGAGTACGGCGGCGTCTGCCTGCCCCAGCACCTAAACGAGCGAGACGGTCTTCTCGTCTGCCTTCTGCTGGTCGAGCTCGTCTCCAAGGCGGGCGTAAGCCTCGGCGATCTTGTGGCCGAGCAGCAGTCCCGCCTGGGCCGCACCTGTTATAAGCGTCGCGATCTTCACCTGGACTCCGCCTACACGCAGGCGTTCCGCAATATCTTGCCGGGCCTCAACCCGCCAAACGTCGCGGGCAAGGTGCCGGTAGAGGTGAGCCACGCCGACGGTCTGCGCCTTACCTTCGCCGATGGTTCCTGGGTAGTGGTTCGCCCCTCCCGAGCAGATGCCATTGTCCGTCTCTACGCCGAGGCCTCAACCGAGAAGGACCGAGACGACCTTCTGGAGGCTGTAAGCTATCTGGTAAAGAACGGCATGCCCAACTAGGTGAACGTGCCGTCTTCTGCCGTTACCGGTAGGAAATGTGTGGGAAATATGAAGACAATTTCTCACGTCTGTTTCAAGCGGTTCCTCGCGTATAGTTATTCCTCGCGCACGGGTGAGTCCAAAAGACAAACCGGCGCGACGGACCTTGAGAACCGGATACCGCGATCGAGAAGATCGGACAAGACAGACAAGCGAAGTCTTCGATGAGCGAGGGTGCACGCACCCTCCCAAGTCGATTTCTTATT
>CAVAUD010000028.1:0-20275 GCA_963591565.1 bacterium | reverse complement strand
TATGGCCCGTTCGTCTAGCGGTTCAGGACGCCGCCCTCTCAAGGCGGAGATCACCAGTTCGAATCTGGTACGGGCTACCAAACCTTAGCAGGCTGCCTTCGGGCAGCCTGTTTTCGTATGCGTCGAGGTTGCTGCCCGGCAACGCCGAGCCCGTCTCGCCATCGGCTTCCTTCAAATCTCGGACTTGTCTGATAATCGGGAATCAGACAAGTCCGAGATTTTCGCCGGATCATCAGACAACCCTCGAATTTGCAGCCGAGAGGGACAAAAGTTATCAGACAAGTCCAAGATTTGCAGGAATGATGGGGCGGCGAGAAGCCCAAAGCCCCCAAAGCGGGCATCAAAAAGTCAACGAGGTTTCGTGCGGGGTTCTCGCTGATTGCCGCACTCCCCTCGGTTTCTGAAAAATTACGGCTAAGTTTTATCTGCGTCTCAAATAGCGCGATTCTATACGGCCCATCGGCAAACGGTCGTAATCTCTCCTCAGACGGAAATCGAAGGGAGAAACACCGCATGGCCGACATGATTGAAATCAAGGGTCTTCACAAGTACTTTGGCGACGTCCACGTGCTCAAGGACATCAACCTTAGCGTGAAGTCCGGCGAGAAGGTCGTCATCATCGGGCCGTCCGGCTCGGGCAAGTCGACCCTCATCCGCTGCGTCGACTTTCTTGAGGAGCCCACCTCCGGCGAGGTCTACATCGACGGCAACCTTCTTACCAAGAAGAACCACCTCGAGATGGCCCGCAAGTATTCCTCGATGGTCTTCCAGCAGTTCAACCTGTACCCCAACATGACCGTCCTGGGCAACCTCACCCTGGCCCCCATCAAGCTTCAGAAGAAGTCCAAGCAGGAGGCCAACGAGATCGCCATGGCCGCGCTTAAGCGCGTCGGCATGGCCCACAAGGCAGGGGAGTACCCGCAGAACCTCTCCGGCGGCCAGCAGCAGCGCGTCGCCATCGCCCGCGCGCTTTGCACCAAGCAGCCGATCATCCTCTTCGACGAGCCGACCTCGGCGCTTGACCCCGAGATGGTCCAGGAGGTCCTCGACGTCATGATCGAGCTGGCCAAGGAGAACATCACGATGATCTGCGTCACCCACGAGATGGGCTTCGCCCGCCAGGTGGCCGACCGCGTGGTCTTCATGGAGGACGGCCAGATCCTGGAGGAGGGCAACCCCGAGCACTTCTTCGACAACCCCGAGAACCCGCGTTGCCGCGAGTTCCTCTCCAAGATCTTGCACTAGCCGAGAAACCCGCGCGACCGGCGAGAAACCCGCACGACATCGCGCGCCCGCACCACCGCCTCTGGCACCACCGGCGCCCAGCGCCGTCAAAACCGTTCATAAGTCCCAAGGGAAGGGGAACATCATGTCTTCTATGTCTCGTCGCCAGTTCATGCAGCTCTTCGGCGCCTCCGCCGCGGCGGTCGCCGGCCTCGGCCTCGTTGGCTGCGGCGGCTCCAGCTCCTCGAGCTCCAGCTCCGACAGCTCCTCCAGCTCCGACTCCAAGGTGGCCACCATCAAGGCCCGCGGCAAGCTGAAGGCCGGCGTCAAGAAGGACGTCTTGGGCTACGGCATGCTCAACACCTCCACCAACACCTACGAGGGCATGGAGATCGACCTGTGCTACCAGGTCGCCGCCAAGCTCTTCGACGTCTCCTACGATGAGGCCAAGAGCCAGGGCCTCGTCGAGTTCACCGACGTCACGCCCAAGACCCGCGGCCCGCTCATCGACAACGACCAGCTCGACATCATCTGCGCCACCTACACCATCACCGACGAGCGCAAGCAGAGCTGGGATTTCACCGACCCCTACCGCACCGACCACATCGGCATCCTGATCAAGAAGGGCTCGATGTCCTCGCTGGCCGACCTCGACGGCAAGCACATCGGCGTCTCCCAGGGCTCCACGACCAAGGACGCCATTACCAAGATGCTTGAGGAGCAGGGCATCTCCGCCACGCCCGAGTTCGACGAGTACCCCGACTACCCGTCCATCAACTCCGCGCTCGACGCCGGCCAGATCGATGCCTTCGCCATGGACCGCTCCACCCTCAAGACCTACACCACCGACGACAAGGAGCTCCTGCAGCCCGAGATCGAGTTCGGCGCCCAGGACTACGGCATCGCCACCAAGAAGGGCTCGGACCTCTCCGAGGTGACCGAGGAGGTCGTCAAGGAGGTCGTCTCCAACGGCTGGATCGACCAGGAGGTCGAGCTCTGGGGCCTGCTCTAAGAGCAACCTCGCGGCCCGCGCGCGAGCTTCTCGCCGCAGCCGCCCACGCACCACATCCGGCCGCCCGGGCCCGCAGCGCCGAGCCCGGGCGGCCCGTTCGTTTGTCAGGTAAGTAGAAGGGAAAGAGATGCTAGACGGACTTCTCGACCCCATGCGATGGTCGATGACCTTCGCCGAGATGGACTCTTTGTGGAAGGGATTCTCCCTTACCCTGCAGGTCGTGTTCGCCGGACTTGCGCTCTCGATCGTGCTCGGAACCATCCTGGGCGTCTTCTCCACGACGAGAAACCCGATCCTGCGCGCCATCAGCCGCATCTACGTGGAGTTCTACCAGAACACCCCGCTGCCGGTGCAGGTCTTCTTCATGTACATGGCAGGACCTAAGCTGCTGCAGGCCATCACCGGCGCCGCAAACCCCGTGCGCACGAGCGCGTTTGCCCTCGGCGCCCTGGGCGTGGGCCTCTACCACGCGGCCTACATCTCGGAGGTCATCCGCACCGGCATCGAGGCCGTGCCCAAGGGCCAGTCCGAGGCCGCGCTTTCCCAGGGCTTCACCCGCGTGCAGTCCTACGCCTACATCATCTTGCCGCAGACCTTCAAGATCATCCTGCCCCCGATGTGCAACCAGGCGCTCAACCTCGTCAAGAACACCTCGGTCCTCGCGATGATCGCCGGCGGCGACCTCATGTACAACGCGGACAACTTCGTCTCGACCTACGGCTACCTGCAGGGCTACATCATGGCGTGCGTCCTGTACTTCATCATCTGCTTCCCGCTGGCCCTTCTTGTCCAGTGGCTCGAGAAGCGCTCGAAGGAGCGCCCGCGCGCCAAGTCCATCCCCGGCATCACCGATGCCCCCGAGCTCGCGAAGGAGGCGTAATCGATGGATATCTTTACCCCGGATAACGTCACCTTCATGCTGGGTGGCTTTGGCAAGACCCTGATCGTCTCGTTCTTCGCGATCATCTTCTCGATCGTCATCGGCACCGTGCTGGCCATGGTCAAGCAGTACTGCAAGGGCGCGCTCAAGCCCCTGAGCTTGCTCGTCTCGGCCTACATCGAGCTCTTCCGCTGCACGCCCAACCTGTTGTGGATCCTCTTCATCTACTTCACCGTCAAGGGCAACGACATCGTGATCTCGGTTTTGGCCTTCACGATCTTCACCTCGGCGGTCATGGCCGAGATCGTGCGCGGCGGATTCAACTCCATCGCCAAGGGCCAGTTCGAGGCCGCCCGCTCCCAGGGCTTCGGCTTCTTCCAGACCATGGCGTTCATCATCTTGCCGCAGACCTTCAAGACGATCATCCCGGCGCTCTTCTCGCAGTGCACGACGGTCATCAAGGACTCGTCCTACCTCGCCGGCATCAACGTCGCCGAGTTCATGTACTGCTCGCGCGTCGTCATGGCGAAGACCACCGGCCTCGAGGGCGTCCTTCTCGTCTACGGCTTCGTCTTCTTGCTCTACTTCTGCCTGAACTTCGGCATCTCTCTTCTTGTTCGTGCTTACCAGCGCCGCGTTGTGGCCGCTTAAAGCAACATGTCCGACCCCGCCTTGCGAACTCTTCCCCGCAAGGCGGGGCCTGGGCGCCTTTTAGCTAAGGAGAATTCCATGACCATCGATTCTGACGCCGTTTCCGCCGATGTCGAGAACTACCCCGTGGTCATCACCATCGCCCGCGACTTCGGCGCCGAGGGCCACGAGATCGGCAAGATGCTCTCGCTTGAGCTGGGCATCCCGTTCTACGACAACGAGGTCCTGGTAAGGGCCTCTGAGCGCGCCGGCTCCTCTGTCGCCGACGCCGCCGCCTACGACGAGAGGGTCGCCGCCGAGCTCTACGCCTTCTTGCCCGACCGCGTCGACGCCCGCTCTGCCGCCGACAAGCTCTTCGCGCACGTGGCCGACACCATCCTTGACCTGGGCACCAAGTCCTGCATCATCGAGGGGCGCCTGTCCGACTGGGTCCTTCGCGACAACCCCAACCAGATCGCGGTCCTGGTGACCGCCCCTCTGGCCGCCCGCGTCGAGATCGTCCAGCGCAAGCGCGGCTGGGACGAGAAGAAGGCCAAGAAGCTCGTTAAGAAGATGCAGAAGGGCCGCGAGGCCTTCTACAAGCGCTACTCCAAGGGCAAGTGCTGCCTTCACGACAACAAGGACCTGGTCGTGAACCGCGCCCGCTTTGGTCGCCAGGGCTGCGTGGACATCATCGCGGCCGCCTACCGCAGCAAGGTCGCGGCCGTCGAGGCGGCCCAGCAGGCCGAGGCGGTTGCCGCGGCTGTCGAGGGCGGCGTGGAGGCGTAACGGGCCCTGGGCCGTTCGGGCGCCTCGTGCCCGGGCCCCTGCGGGCTTCTCGGCCCCATCAAGATTTAGCGAGAAGACATGGCCGCGATGAATTTCGTGGCCATGTCTTTTCTCGCCTGCGTTATTCTGCTGTGCAATGGATTTTGGGCCGCCGGCGCGCGGCGAGAGGGGAGAGACACCATGGCGGGAAAGCCTCAGACACTGGCGACGACCTCGGCTTTTGAGGTTTTGGGACCTGTTATGGTCGGCCCTTCGTCATCACATACGGCGGGCGCCCTGCGCTGCGCCACCGTGGCGGCCTCGCTTTTGGACGGCCCCGTCACGAGCGTGCGCTTCACCTTGTGGAACAGCTTCGCGCACACCTATCGCGGCCACGGCACCGACCGCGCGCTGGTCGCGGGCATCCTGGGCATGTCGACCGACGACGAGGGGATCCGCGACGCCTTCGACGCCGCCCGCGAGGCCGGGCTTGCCTACGAGTTCGCCATCGGCGGGGACGACACGACGATGCATCCCAACACCGTCGACATCGACATGCAGACGGCCTCGGGCGCCCGCGCGACGGTGCGCGGCGAGAGCCTGGGCGGCGGCAAGGTGCGCGTGAGCCGCATCAACGGCGTCGGCGTCAAGGTCACGGGCCGCTACGCCACGCTGTTCGTCGCCCACCGCGACGTGCCCGGCGTGCTGGCGGCGCTGGCCAACCTTCTCGCCTACGCCAAGGTCAACATCGCGACCTGCCGCACCTACCGCACCGAGCGCGGCGGCCAGGCCTACACCGTCTTCGAGACCGACGGCGCGCCCGACGACGCCGTGCTGCCCATCGTGCGCAACCTCGACAACGTCGACTACGCGACGTTCGTCTCGCTGGCCGGGTCGGACGCCCTGGTCGCGCCCGGCGTCACGGCCGAGGAGCTCTTCGACGACGGCGAGCAGATGCTCGACGCCTGCGCGGCCCTGGGCATGTCGATCGGCGGCGTCATGCGGACCCGCGAGGAGATGCTCGTGGGCGCGGACGTCGCCGCCGCGGCCATGGACCGCGTGCTGGCCGTCATGCGAGACGAGACCACGGCCCCGATCGAGCACCCCGTGAAGTCGCTGGGCGGCTTTATCGGCGGGGAGGCCAAGCAGGTCGTCGAGGCCGGCGAGAAGTACGCCGCCGCCCTCATGGGAGACGTGCAGACCAAGGCCGTCGCCCGCGCGATGGCGGTGCTCGAGCGCTCGGCCGCGATGGGCGTCATCGTGGCGGCGCCCACGGCCGGCTCCTCCGGCGTCGTGCCGGGCTGCGTGTTGGCGCTGGCGGATCATTTGGGCGCCGGCGACGACGCCGTCAAGGAGGCCCTGTACTGCGCGGCCGCCATTGGCCTCAACATCCAGACGGGCGCCTGCGTGGCCGGCGCCGAGGGCGGCTGCCAGGCCGAGGTGGGAAGCGCCGCCGCCATGGCCGCCGCTGCCTGCGCGCAGCTTCTGGGCGCCACGCCCGAGCAGGCCCTGACGGCCAGCTCGCTTGCCATCTCGAACCTGCTGGGCCTGGTATGCGACCCGGTGGGCGGCCTTGTCGAGGTGCCCTGCCAGGTGAGAAACGCGATCGGCGTCGCCGCGGCCTTCTCGAGCGCGCAGCTGGCCCTCTCGGGCGTGCGCTCGCTCGTGCCCTTCGACGAGGTCGTCCACGCCATGAGCGAGGTGGGCCACGCCCTTCCCGCGAGCCTTCGCGAGACGGCCCGCGGCGGCCTGGCCGCGACCCCGAGCGCCTGCGCGGCCTGCGGCGGGTGCCGCTAGGGGACGGGTGCGGGCGGCGGGCCGCTCGGCGTTCTTCTCGCCGCCGGCTCGTCTGCCGAAGGGCAAACGTTCCTTTCTTTATGTAAAACCGTTACAAACCGGATACAAACAAGTCCGTTGGACTGCGGTTTTGTTTCCGTCTGTAAAGATGGTCCTCTCGCCAAAAGACAAACGTTGGTTTTTTGTGTAGACTTCTCGAGTCCTAAAAATCCAGAGTAGAGGAGGACCTTATGGACCCCATGGAGCTCCTCAAGCTGCTGGGCATTCTCATCGTCGTGGTGGGCTTTGCTCTTAAGCTTGACTCCATCCTCATCATCATGGTGGCTGCTGTGGCCACCGCCCTGGTCGCGGGCATGGACCCCGTGACCTTCTTGTCCACCATGGGCAAGTCTTTCGTCTCCAACCGCTCGATGCTCATCTTCGTGATGACCTTCGTCATCACGGGCACGCTGGAGAGAAACGGCCTTAAGCAGGCCGCCGCTGCGTTGATGTCCAAGTTCAAGGGCGCGACCGCCGGCATGGTCCTTGCGGCCTACGGCGTCTTCCGCGTGATCTTCGCGGCCTTCAACGTGGGCTTCGGCGGCGTCGCCGGCTTCGTGCGCCCGGTCATCATGCCGATGGCCCAGGCTGCCGTCGAGGAGGACGGCCAGCCGATCGCCGAGGAGCAGCTCGAGCAGATCAAGGGCATGGCCGCGGGCATGGAGAACGTCACCTGGTTCTTTGGCCAGGTCCTGTTCGTCGGCGGCTCCGGCGGCCTTCTCGTCCAGTCCACGCTGGCTAACCTCGGCTACACCGTCGAGCTGATCGACATCGCGGCCGTCGAGGTCCCCGTCGCCATCATCTCTACCCTGGTGGCCATCGTCTACTACTTCCTGGTGGACAAGAAGCTCATGAAGAAGTACCACGCGGCACCTGCTGCCGCCGCGAACGGAGGTGAGAAGTAATGGAGGCCTTCATCACCTATTTCACCAGCGCAGACGTGACCTTGTCCAACAAGCTTCTCGAGGTCGTCTACATCATCATCGGCCTGGTCTGCCTCTACACCGGCATCATCAACTCCAAGGACGAGACCAACGAGAAGCGCCCCGGCACCGCCGCCTTCTGGTGCATCCTGGGCCTTCTGCTCGTCGTCGGCAAGTGGATCCCCGAGTGGGCCGCCGGCGCTCTTCTCGTCTGCATGTGCATCCCGCCGATCATCAAGCAGGTCGGCCGCGGCACCAAGGGCATCCCGACCGTCGAGGAGATGGAGGGCAACTTCAACAAGATCGGCATGAAGATCTTCGTTCCCTCTCTGTGCATCGGCGGCTTCGCCCTGGTCTTCGCCCTCTTCACCAAGATCAGCTCTCTCGTGGGCCTGACCTTCGGCGTTATCGTGGGCGGCATCCTGCTCATGGTCTTCTCGCGTGACAACAACCCCCGCGTCTTCCTCGGCGACTGCCGCCGCATGCTCGACACCGTGGGCCCGCTGTCCATGCTGCCGACCCTTCTCGCCGGCCTCGGCTCCGTCTTCACCGCCGCTGGCGTCGGTGACGTCATCTCGCAGCTTGTCTCGGGCATCATCCCCGACGGCAACGCCGTGATCGGCATCATCGTCTACGCCATCGGCATGGCCCTGTTCACCATGATCATGGGCAACGCCTACGGCGCCATCACCGTCATGACCGTCGGCATCGGCGCGCCGTTTGTCCTGGCCCTGGGCGCCGACCCGACCATCATCGGTTCTCTCGCCCTGACCTGCGGCTTCTGCGGCACCCTCATGACCCCGATGGCCGCGAACTTCAACATAGTCCCGGTCGCCATCCTGGACATGAAGGACGAGTACGGCGTCATCAAGAAGCAGATCCCCGTCGCCCTGATCATGCTGGCCGTCCAGATCTGCTACATGATTTTCTTCGGCCTCTAAGGCGTGGAAAAGCTGTTCCATAGCGTGTAAAATCGCTGTAGTCACTGGTAAAGGCGCCGTGCCAATCGCTGGTTCGGCGCCTTTCTCATCTAAGAGAGGTGCGTCATGAAGATTTTGGTCACTGGTTTCCAGCCCTTCGGCGGCGAGTCCGTCAACCCGGCCTACGAGGCCGTCCGTCGCCTTCCCGCCACCATCGCGGGCGCCGAGATCGCCACCGTTGAGATCCCGGTCGTCTACAAGAAGGGCCCCGCCGCCGTTGAGGCCGCGATCCAGGCCGAGAACCCCGACATGGTCCTGTGCGTGGGCCAGGCCGGCGGCCGCGCCCAGATCACCCCGGAGTTCGTGGGCATCAACTACGCGAACTTCCGCATCCCCGACAACGAGGGCTTCCAGCCCCTGGCCACCAAGCTCGAGGCCGACGGTCCCGACGCCTACTTCGCCACCATCCCGGTGCAGGCCATGGCCGACGCCGCCCAGAAGGCCGGTATTCCCGCGGGCGTTTCTTACACCGCCGGCACCTACTGCTGCAACGAGGTGCTCTACTCGCTGCTGTATAACCTCGACCACAACCACCCCGGCGTGCGCGGCGGCTTTGTCCACGTGCCTTACCTGGACTCCCAGGCGGCCAACCTCAAGGCCGGCACCCCGTCGATGAGCCTCGAGCGCATCACCGAGGGCCTGGCTCTCATGATCGAGGCCATGGTCACCCACGAGGGCGAGGACATCGTCTCTTCCTCCGCCGGCTGCGAGCACTAGCGCGTGGCCGCCAAGCTTGATATCACGGTGGCACCCCTTGAAGACGAGCGCGTCTTTAGGGGGTGCTCCATTGTCACGACCGAGAAGACGGTCTTCGACGACGGGGCTGTGCTCGCGCGCAAGTTTGCGCAGGTCAAGGAGACCGTTGTGGGCCGCGTGATGCCTGTCGTGTCTGCGGCGGTGAGTTTTGCCGCGGCCGAGGACGGCACGTACCGGTTCTTCATGGGCGAAGAGGTCGAGGCCCGCTCGGGCAAGAAGGCCCAGGAGGGCTTGGAGGACGTGCGCGTGCCGGCGGGGACCCTGGTTGCCGTCGTGCCGGTGAAGTTTAGGCTTCAGGCGTCGGCGGCTTTGTCCGCCGCCAAGGTGCGCCAGGCCTTCTATGAGGACTGGCTGCCCGGTAGCGGCTACGAGAGTGCCGATGACCTGGGCTTTGTTGACGTCGAGCTCTACCACTACCGTCGCCGGCGCTTCCGCCGCGCCCGCAAGATGGTCATGGACCTCATGTTCATCGTGAGGCCTAAGGAGTAGCGCTAGGCCAGCTTTTGCCTGATGAGCGGGCGGTCCAAATGGACCGCCCGCTCATTTTTTTGAAAGTTGGAGCCTATTTCCCGGTTGCTTGAGTTGCCTGTGGTTTTGGCTCTTTGCGACCTGCGGTTTTGCGGTGTGAGTTCCTGGCCTACTGTGAAAGCCTGTCGTTGCCCTCCAACTTTCGTAGAAAACGATTTTGCAAGGGCCGTGAGGCTACCGGAAGTTGGAATGGGGAACAAGGAAGCTATCGCACGAGCCTCGTTGCATCCCGCTGCCCGCTTGGTGGATTGCCAACTTTCGGTATTTGCGAAAGTTGGAGGCTAACTTGCCTTCGGCCGAGTAGCCGTTGATTTCGATATCGTGCGACCTGCGATTTTGGTACTTAGGATTGATGGCTGTTGAGGGGAATCGTAATTAGGCTCCAACTTTCGTAAAAAACGTCTGGGGAAGAGGCGGCGATGAGTGGATTAACGCTTTGTGGGGCAAGCGCGTTTCGTTTCTATCGGGTTCCGCCGCAGATTCTTATGCTGTATCCGCCTTTGCCAGAGCCGTTTGAAGATCCCAACCACAGGAAGTTGGCCCATTCGCCTATAGCGCAGGACCTGCTGCAGCTGCCTCTGCACCGAATCGTCTACGACAGGGCCAATCAGCGCGCGGGGAAGATCTATGCGTCGCATTTGATCACGGGCGACTTGCCGTTTGGGTCGGTGCGCGAGACGGATTTTGGGTTTGCGGTGACCTCGCCGGCGGCGACGTTGCTCACGATGGCCCGAAGTGTATCGCGCCTCGATCTTTTAATGGCTGTCTATGAGATGGTGGGGGAGTTCGCCGTCTTCAACCCCTGCGAGCGCGCGGAAGACCTACTGTCACAGGCGATTTACCAGGGGTTCATTCGTCCTAATGAGGGTTGGCGCCGAGTCATGAACGTCGACGGGAACGGCACTAGCCTCTGGCGTCGCAAGCCGCTTTTGACCATAGATGAGCTTAGGTCCTTCTGCGATGACGTGGCCGGCTTCCACGGCGTGAAGAACCTCCGCTGGGCCGCCGACCAGGTCACCGGCATAACGGCCTCGCCCCTTGAGGCGCAGGCCTCGATGCTGCTTGGCCTTGCCCGCTCGGCTGGCGGGGAAGGGCTCGATATCAAGAACAACCAGCGAATCCCCCTGTCGCCCACTGCACGAAGGATTTACCCACACGACTCTTGCTATGCGGATATCCTGATCGAGGGAAAAGGCAAGGCGCCGGGCGTCGTCATCGAGTGCCAGGGTCGATCCGTCCACGCCAGCGAGGCGGCCGGAATCTCGGACTCCAATCGCACCACGGCCCTCATGAGCATGGGCTACGAGGTCATCCTGCTGACGTTTGACCAGCTCTTTGACGAGAAGTCGTTCGATGCCGTTCTCGATATCGTCGCCAGCAAAACCAATACCCCGCGTCGCAAGAAAACGGCCCGTCAGCTTGCGGCCCAGGACGCCCTTCGTCACGACCTGTTTCTTGATTGGTCGACTATAGGGCGCTGAGTCGCGAGCTGACGAGCATATATGAACAGCTGCGGAAGGCTAAGCGAGCGTCATTACCCCAGGTGGTGCTCCGGCACGACGCAGAAGACCTCGCAGGGCTCGGTCTCGCTGGCGTTGAACATGGCGTGGCTGTGGCCCTCGGGGCAGTAGTGGGAGTTGCCGGCCTCGACGATCTCGTCCGCGCCGTCGTAGTTAAAGCGCACGCGGCCCTTGACGACGTAGATGATCTCGGCGTTCTTCTCGTGCAGGTGGTAGCCGCTCGTGCAGCCGGGCTCGACGCGGCCGTAGATGATCTTGCACTTGCCGTCGTCGTGCATCTTGGCGTCGAAGTGGCCCTCGCCGCCCTTGAAGTTGGGGATCGAGACGAACTCCTCGTTGTTGAAATCGATGACCATGAACCTCTCCTCTCAAAGAAAGGGACCGCGGGCCGGCCGCCGCCGAACCCCCGGTCCCAAAATCCCAGCTAAAACCTAGAGCGCCATCGCGCGGGCGCGCTCGATGCGGGCCATGCAGTCCGCGCGGCCCACGAGGGCCATCGTCTCGCCCAGGGGCGGAGAAACCATGTTGCCGCACACGGCGACGCGCACGGCCTGGAAGACCACGCGCTTCTTGAGGTCGAGCGCCTCGGGCAGGGGCTCCAGCGCGGCGTCGATCGCCTCGGGCGTCCAACCGTCCTCGCCAAGCGCCTCCAGCGCCTCGCGGGCGGCGTCGAGAATGGCGCCCATGCCCTCCTTGGCCAGGCCCTTCGCCACGGACTTCTCGTCGTACTCAAGGGTCTCTGCGGTCGCGAAGATGGGGGCGCAGACGCCCACGACGTCGGCCGGGAACTTGGTGCGCGGCTTCACGATGGCGGCCAGCGCGTCGATCCAGGCCTCGTCGTACTCCACGTCGCCGGCGATAAGGCCCGCCTCGTGCAGCTCGGGCACCATGACCTGGTCGGCGAACTCGGCGTCGGTCATCGAGCGGATGTACTCGGCCTGGATCCAGTCGAGCTTCTTGGGGTCGAAGGTCGCCGGGTTCTTGGACACGTGGTCCAGGCTGAACTTCGACGCCAGGTCCGCGCGCGGCACGATGGTCGTCTCGCCGTCGGGGCTCCAGCCGAGAAGGGCCAGGTAGTTGACGAAGGCGTCGGACAGGTAGCCCGCGTCGCGGTACTCCTCGACGTTGGTCGCGCCGTGGCGCTTGGAGAGCTTCTTGCCGTCCTCGCCCAGGATCATCGAGATGTGCGCGAACTCGGGCACAGGCGCGCCCAGGGCCTCGTAGACCATGACCTGGCGCGGGGTGTTGGACAGGTGGTCGTCGCCGCGGATGACGTGGGTGATGCCCATCATGGCGTCGTCGACGACGGTCGCGAAGTTGTAGGTGGGCGTGCCGTCGGTGCGGAAGATGACGAAGTCGTCGAGCTCGCGGGCGTTGAAGGTCACGTCGCCGTGGACCGCGTCGTGGATGGTCACGTCGCCGCGGTCTGCGGGCACCTTGATGCGCAGGACGTACGGCTCGCCGGCCTCGACGCGGGCGCGGGCCTCGGCCGGGTCGATGTCGCGGCAGGTGCGCTGGTAGCCCTGGAAGGGGTCCTTGCGCTCCTGGGCGGCGGCGCGGTCGGCCGCGAGCTTCTCGGCGGTGCAGAAGCAGGGGTAGGCGCGGCCCTCGTCCCAGAGCTTCTGGGCGGCCTGCTTGTAGAGGTCCAGGCGCTCGGTCTGCGCGTAGGGGCCAAAGTCGCCGCCGACCTCGGGGCCCTCGTCCCAATCGAGGCCCAGCCAGCGCATGGCGCGCAGGATGATCTGGGTGTTCTCCTCGGTCGAGCGGGTGGGGTCGGTGTCGTCGATCCTCAAGATGAAGACGCCGTCGTTGGCGCGGGCGAAGGCCCAGTTGAAGATGGCCGTGCGGGCGCCGCCCACGTGCAGCTTGCCGGTGGGGGACGGCGCGAAACGAACGCGTACCTGCTTGTCAGACATGTAGTCTCCTGAGTTCAGAGAGTTTTCGCAAACGTCTAAAGTATAGCGAGAAGAACCCCCGAGCGCGATGCCCGGGGGTTCGTTTTCACATCTGAGAAGGGCGCGGGTGCCGCGCGGGCTTCTCGGCAGGTTATGTCGGGCTTCTCGCCGCTACATGACCTTGGTCGACTCCAGCTTGTGCTCGACCCACTCGTTGAGGCGGATGACCGGCTTGCGCAGCAGCAGGCCCAGCAGAAGCGCCGGGACAAGGTAGGCGAGCAGCGTGGCGAGCTCGACCCAGAAGTCGCCGTTGTACAGGCCGAACATCGCCGCGCGCATGGCGTTCTCGGCGTGGACGAAGGGCAGGAAGGGGTAGAGCGTCTGGAAGGCGTCGGGCAGCATCTGCACCGGGAACGTGCCGCCCGAGCCCGCGACCTGGATGACCATCAAGACGACGGCGATGGCCTTGCCCACGTCGCCGAAGCTGGCCGTCAGCGCATAGATGATGTTCACGAAGACGAAGCTCGCGGCCCAGCCAACGAGAAGGAACAGGCCGGGGTTGGCGCACTGGACGCCCAGGAAGTAGAGGTCGCCCAGAAGGATGACGCTCGACTGGATGAGGCCGATCACGACGAAGAAGACCATGCGGCCGAGGTAGCCGTGGCGGGGCTTCAGGCCCAGCTCCTCGACGGCCTCCTCGCTGGGGTTGCAGCGCACAAGGGCCGCCAGGACGACGCCGCCGATCCAGATGGCCAGCGTGGTGTAGAAGGGCGCCATGGCGCTGCCGTTGTTCTCGATGGCGTAGATGGGGTTGCGGTCCATCTCGACGGGGGAGGAGATGAACGCGGCCAGCGCGTCGGGGCCTTCGGTCAGGATGGTGCGGATCTTGTTCATGTCGCCGGACTCGAGGGCCTCGGAGAGGCTGCCCTTAAGGTCGGCCATCTTGGTCACGGCGGAGTCGATCTTGTCGGCCGTCTCGTCGATGCGGGCCTTGGCGAGGGCGAGAGACTCCACGGCGTTGCCCGAGGTCGACTTCACGGTGTCGAGCGTGCCCGAGAGCCTGGAGGCGATCTCGTCGGCCTTGGTCGCGGCCTCGTTGATGCTGCCCGAAAGCGAGCTGAGCGAGCCCTTGACGCTGGCGTCGTAGTCGTTTTGGGCGGCGGCGAGAGAACCCTTGGCGTCGCTGATCACCTTGGCGATGGTCTCGCGGGCGCTCTGGGCGTCGGTCGCGCCCTGGGCGAGGTCGGTGGCCGATTTGGTGAGCTGCTCGGCCAGGGTGCGCATACGCGACTCGGCGTCCTGGACGCGCTCCTGGACCTCGGCGACGCTGTCGCGGGTGTCCTGTACAACGTTGTACGGGGTCGTGCCCTCCTCGAGCTTGGCCATGCAGTCGTTGAGCTTCTCGATGGCGCTGGCGAGCTTCTCGTCGAAGGCCGCGAGCTTATCGGCGGCCTGGGTGGCGACGCCGGCGGCGCTCGTCAGGCCGTCGGCCATCTTGTCGGTCTGGCCGGCCGCCTTGTCGAAGGCGGCGTTGACCTGCGTCGACACCTTGTCGATGGCGTCGGAGCTCGAGGAAAGCGCGCTGTTCAGGGTGCTCACGGTCCCGTCGAAGGCGGTGCCGAGGCTGCCCACGTTGCCGGCCGTCTCGCGCAGCAGGTTGCCCGCGTCCAGCGTCGCGGAAAGCGAGCTCGAGGAAGCGCTGCTCGTCGTGTCCATGAGCGCCTGCGCAGAGGAGGCCAGGGCCGAGAAGGTCCGCAGCGTTTGGGAGGTCGTGGAAAGAAGCGAGGTCGACTCGTCGAGCGCCGTGTCGAGCTTGCTCGTGAAGCCCGAGAGGTTCTCGTCGGTGAGATAGTCCGAGAACTCGCTCAGCACGCCCGCGCCCACCGTGGTCACGGACTTGGCGAAGGACTCGTCGATGTCTTGCTGCACGGCGGTCGAGGCCTTGTTGGTGACGATGGCCGCGATCGCGTTTTGCTTCTCGTTTTGGTAGAAGCGCACCTGCGGGCGCACCGACGCGGTGGTCGCGACGCTCATCATGTTGGAGGTGAAGTCCTCGGGGAAGACGATGGCCGCGTAGTACTCGCCGCTCTTGACGCCCTCGATGGCCTCCTCCTCGGTGGTCACGATGTAGCCGATGGAGGTGGATCCCTGCAGGTCAGAGACCATGCGCTCGCCCATGTTGATGTTCACGGGGATAAGCTCGCTGGTGTAGCCGGCGTCGGAGTTGGCAAGGGCGACCTTGAGGTTCTTGGTGTTGCCGTAGGGGTCCCAGCTGCCGGCGATGTTGAACCAGGCGTAGAAGCAGGGCACGACGATCATGCCCACGCACACGACGAGCGAGATGACGTTGGCAAAGACGTGGGAAGCGTCGCGCTTCACCAGGGCGAAGATCTTACTCATTACGCGACACCCCCTTTCCCGTCACGGTCTCGCACGGCGGTTTTGTCGGCGTCGCCGGCGTCTTGCGCCTTGGCGCCAAGGTCTGCGGCGTCGTTGTTGTCGTTCTCATCGTTTCCTTTACCACGGGCGATCTTCAGGTTGGTAAGCGAAAGGCTCAGGCTCAGGTTCAGGGCCTTCCTGCGGCGCATCTCCTCGATGGGGGCGAAGGCGAGAAGCTCTTCCTTGAGCTCGTCGCTGAGCATGTCGTAGAGCTCGTCCTTGCTCATCTCGGCCAGGCGGGTCTTCTCGCCGACTCGGTTGTGGAAGTACTCGACCACGATGAGGAAGGTGCAGATGATCAGCAGCGACAGGACCCACAGCATGAGCATCAGGAACTTGGCCGGGTGCACGAACATCAGGCCGAGAAGGACGAGCGGCACGATGATCAGCGCGGCGAAACCGCGGCGGATCAAGACGGGGTAGGCCAGCTCGAAGCGGGCGGCGGTCTCGAGGAAGGTCTCCTTGTAGGTCTCGGAGTCCATGAGGGCCTTGACGATGGTCGAGAGCCTGAAGTGCGGGTTGCTCATTCCGGTGCGCTCGGCGATCATCATGTCGGTCTCGGCGAGCTTCTTGTCGAAGAGGTTGTTGATGTTCAACAGGTGGCGCCTGGCCGTCACGCCGATGAGCAGCGCCGGGATCAAGAAGGCGAGAAGAACGACGAGGTTGTGGGCGTAGTAGTTGCCGTAGAAGCCCGCGATCGCCTCGCGCATCGCGTTGATGCCGTAGGTGAAGGGAAGCCACGGGTTCAGGGCCTGGAAGAAGCCCGGCTGCATCTCGATGGGGTAGGTGCCCGAGGCGCCCGGGATCTGCAGGACGACGAGCAGGACGCACAGCGCCTTGCCGATGTGCTTGAACGCGATCGAGAACGCGTAGATGAAGAAGACGTAGACGAAGGACTCGACCATGCCCGCGAAGACGAAGGCGACGGGGGAGAGGCACTGCATGCCCAGGCAGATGTCGCCGATGCAGCAGATGATGGCCTGCAGCTGGCCGATGAGGTTGAGCAGAAGCCAGCGGCCGAAGAAGCCCTGCCAGGGCTTGAAGTCGCCGATCCCCTCGTCGTCGACCTCGAGCTTGTAGATGGCGACCAGGACAAAGCCGCCGACCCACAGGGCGAGGTTGGTGTAGAAGGGCGCGACGCCGCTGCCGTAGTTGTCCACCGGGAAGATCGACTCGGTGACGAGCTCGGCGGGCGAGCCCAGGAAGTCGCCGACGCTCTCGGCGTCGAGGTCGAGCACGTTGGAGACGCCGGCGAAGGTCTCGGCCGCGGCCACGGCAGACACGTCGTCCGCGAGCGCCGTGACCTTCTCGGCCGCGGACGCCAGGGTGGTCGACGTGTTCTCGAGGGAGCCGTCGCACTGGGCGAGAACCGCGTCGAGGCTCTCGAGCGTGGCGTCTGCCTGCGCGAGCATCGCCGGCAGGGTCTGGGTCGTGCCCACGACCTGGCCGCCAAAGACGGCGAAGGTGTCGAGGGTCTGGTTGACGGCGGGCAGGACGTCGGTGTTCACCGAGGCAGAGACGCTGTTCAGGCCGTTCACGCTGGTCTGGATGACGTCGTTCACGTTGGAGGACAGCTCGGCGATGCCGTCGTTGCCCTGCTTGATGGCGTCAGAGGCGCTCTTCAAGGTCTCGACCTTAGAGGCGGTCGTCGCGTCGAGGGTCGAGAGGGACTCGAGGGCGGCGTCGATGGCGTCGATCGCGGCCTGCTTGCCATAGACGGAGTCGTCGAGCTTCTCGAGCTTGTTGTACTTGAGGCGCTCGAGCGAGGTGCGCAGGTCGCCGAAGGTGTTCTCCTGCAGGACAGAGATCTGGGTCACGGCCGAGTCGAGCTGGCCCTGCGCCCAGCCGATGTTGCCGGTCATCTGCGAGATGTCGTAGGTCAGGGTTGCCGAGACGCCGCTGATGGCCTGGGCGCCGGCGCTCGTGCTCGAGGTGAGCTGCGAGGCGAGGTTGCCCACGCTGGTGCGCGTGGCGGCCAGGTCGTCCAAGGCCGAGCTGATCTTGTTGCCGACCCTGGTCGCGCCGTCCGAGAGCTCGGAGGTCGACTGGCGAGCAGAGCTGATGGTGTCGCGGCTCCTCTGGATCGAGTCGCGCACGCCCGAGACGTCGCTGCTTAGCGTGGTGAGGGAGTCAGAGACCTCGCGCAGGTCTGCGGCGACCGAGTCGCGGGCCTGGTTGAGCGTGCTCGCGGAGTCGCCGGTGAAGCCCTGGAGCTTCTCGACCACGACCTTGCCCACGGTGTCGACGAACTCGTTCGAGATCTGGTTCTCGAGGGTGGTCGAGCCGGTGTCGGTCACCTTGGGAGAGACGGCGTTGACCTTCTCGTTGACGTAATAGGCGATGTGGGCCTTGCTGGTGTTGCCGTCCAGCACGTCGGCCAAGGTGGAGGTGAAGTCTGCCGGGATGATGAAGGCGGCGTAGTAGGTGCCGGCCTCGACGCCCTCGATGGCGGCGTTCTGGTCATCGACGAACTGCCAGCCGAGCTGGGTGTTCTCCTCCAGGCGCTCGCGGATCATGTCGCCGGCGTTGATGAGGCCCATGTCGCTGACCTCTGCGCCCTCATCCTGGATGCAGACGGCGATGGGCACCGTCGAGGTGTTCTCGTACGGGTCCCAGTTGGCCAGGATGTTGAACCATGCGTAGAGCGAGGGGATGATCGCGACGCCGATCGTGACGATGATGGCCACGGGGTTTTTGAGAAGGCGCTTGAGGTCGCGAACGAAGATCTTGAAAACTTTACCCACGAGGTGGTGCCCTTTCGTGCTGGTCGTGTCTTCTCGCCGCGTCGCGCGTGAGCGAAAACGGGCGAAACTTGCTGGTAGCCTAATTAACCGAGTATGACTTTATCCAAGATGGGGCGCCAGTAGTCGTGCGAGTCTAGATTTTTTGAAACTTTCTCAAAAAACTCCTAAAGTTACTCTCCCGCAACTATATATAGATGCTATTATCCTCCCGGGAATTTGAGGGAAAGGGACAAACATGGGCCTGCTTGACGAGAACGCCGCCACAGAGATCGCCCGCTCGGTGAAAGGCGCGCATGAGGCTGCCAAAGAGGCCGTCGGCGACGTCGTGAGCCGACAGGCGACGCGGTTGCGCTCGGACATCAAGACCCGCAAGAGCGCGGCGACCCGCGAGCGCATCATGGCGGCCGCGACCGAGCTCATGCGCGAGTCGGGCGGCACCGACTTCCAGATGAGCGAGGTGTCTTCTCGCTGCAACATGTCCAAGGGCTCCCTTTACTATTACTTTGCCGACAAGAACGCGCTGGTCCAGTCCATCTTCGACCGCTCGATCGACGATCTTGTCGACCAGATCGAGACCGCGGTGGCCAAGGCGCCTTCCGCGCTGGAGTCCATCACGCGCCTCGCGGGCGTCTTGTCGCGCGGCATGCGCCCGGGCAGCCCGCTCGCGCTTGCCATGACGCGCGAGCTTCTCGACTCCAAGGAAAGCGTGCTTCCCAGCGTGGAGACGCGCCTGGCCCGCATCATCTCGATCCTCTCGGCGCAGTTCGACCGCGCCAAGGAGGAGGGCGTGGTGCGCCCCGACGTCGACAGCCGCCTGGGCGCCATCGCGATCGCCGGCGCCTTCACGTTCGCCGTGCTCGAGCGGCCCGCCGACAAGATCTTGGAGGAGCCCGACGAGTTCTCGGCTAAACTGGTGCACCTGGCCTTCGAGGGCATGGGAACCGAGAAGGGAAGGCAGCAGCTGGGCTTCGCGTAGGGCCGGCGCGGCTGCGGCTGGCCGGGCTGCGAGCGGGTACGCGGGCGTTCGGCCGGACTTCTCGCCGCCTGCTAAATTGGGTACAAGCTGGGTGTCTGACCTGCCCAGCGTCATTGCGTGACTGCAGCAAGAAAGGAAGTCTTAGCATGTCACAGAAGAACTATCTTTTTACCTCCGAGAGTGTAACCGAGGGGCACCCCGACAAGATCTGCGACCAGGTGAGCGACGCTATCCTGGACGCTATTCTCGCCAAAGAGGCCGAGCTTGAGGCCGCGGGCTACGTGGCCCCCGGCGGCGTTCCCGCCAAGCTCGAGAACGTGCGCTGCGCCGTCGAGACCTTCGCCACCACCGGCACCGTGATCGTGGCCGGCGAGGTGCGCACCGAGGCCTACGTCGACGTGCAGAAGATCGCGCGCGAGACCATCCGCCGCATCGGCTACGACCGCGCGAAGTTCGGCTTCGACTGCGATACCTGCGGCGTCTTGAACCTGATCCACGAGCAGAGCGCCGACATCGCCGCCGGCGTCGACGAGAGCTTCGACGCCCAGGCCGGCCGCACGACGGACCCGATCGACGCCGTGGGCGCCGGTGACCAGGGCATGATGTTCGGCTACGCCTGCGACGAGACGCCCGTCCTGATGCCCATGCCGCACTACCTGGCGAGCCGCATGGCCGAGCGCCTGGCCGCCGTGCGCAAGTCCGGCGAGGTCGACTACCTGCGCCCCGACGGCAAGACCCAGGTGACCGTGCGCTACGAGGACGACAAGCCCGTCGAGGTCACGGCCGTGGTCGTCTCGACCCAGCACTCCGAGTGCGTCGAGGACATGGAGCTCATCAAGGCCGACATGGTCAAGCACGTCATCGCGCCGGTCCTGGACGCCCAGGGCATCAAGTGGGACGCGGCCGAGATCTACGTCAACCCGACGGGCCGCTTTGTCGTGGGCGGCCCCATGGGCGACACGGGCCTCACCGGCCGCAAGATCATCGTCGACACCTACGGCGGCATGGGTCGCCACGGCGGCGGCGCCTTCTCGGGCAAGGACTGCACCAAGGTCGACCGCTCGGCCGCCTACGCGGCGCGCTGGGTGGCGAAGAACGTCGTGGCCGCGGGCCTCGCGCACAAGTGCGAGATCGAGCTGGCCTACGCGATCGGCGTGTCGCACC
>CAVAUD010000027.1:19333-20694 GCA_963591565.1 bacterium | reverse complement strand
GCAGGGTGTAGTTGCCCGCGTCCTCGCCGGTCAGCGTAAGGCCGTTGACGGTGACGTTGACGGTCTTGCCCTCGCCCACGTTGGCGTCCTCGAACTCGGCGGAGAGGGTCGCCTTATCGGCGTTGCCATAGACTTTGTCGCCGTCGAGGTCGCCCTCCATCCAGACGTCGGTGACGTTGGCGGCAGTCGTGCCGTCGTAGGCCTTGTCCCATGCCAGGGCCGAGAGGGTCAGCTTCTTGGCATAGATCTTGGCGAAAGCCTTCCCGGGCCACTTCACGGTGTAGTTGGACGCGTCGGCGCCGTACAGCTTGACCGTCGCGGTAACCTCCTTGTGATTACCGACGTTCTTGTCGGCGAACTTGGCATCGGTCACGCCAACGCTCACAGAGTCGCCCTCGGCGATGCCGTGCACCTCGAGCCTCGAGATGGTCGCGGCATCAGTGCCGTCATAGGTCTTGTCCACGATCGACAGGAGCGCGACCCCCAGCTGCTTGGCCGTGATGGTGAACGGAATCTCAGTCGTGCCAAAGACCACGCCGGCGCGCTCGTAGCTCACCACGAGCTTGTACTCGCCCACGGCCTTGGGCGCCGTGTTGTCTTCGACGTCAACGTAGGTGTCGCCGCTCTTCTTCTGCCACGTGTAGGACAGCGCCGCATCGGTCACGGTCGGCGAGACGACCACGCTGCCGTAGTCGCAGGCAACGGCCTGGCCGTCATAGACCTTGGTCTTGGCCTCGCCCTCGCCGCTCATCTCCGCGCCGCCCGCGGAAGCAAGCAGCTTGACGCCAGAGATAGTTGCCGAGACGCGCGACAGCTTGAGGCCGTCGCCGTCCTCGTTCGCCACAAGGGTATAGCCGTCGAAGTCGCTGACGAAGTTGGCGGCGTCGTCCATGCCGGTCACGACCTCGGGGGTGACCTCGGGCTTCACCCTCGTGATACCCACGGGCTTGATGGCCTCGAAGTTGTCCTTGACCGCGATGCTGTTCTTGTTGAGGCAGACGTTATCCGCGGCGCCGTTCTTCGTGTTGTCGTAGATGCCCACCTCACCGGCAAGCTCGAACTTGGAGCCGTCGTCGTACACGCCGCCGCCAAAGACGGCAGCCGCGTTGCCGATGATGTAGCCGCCGGAGACAGAAAGCTCGCCTTCGTTGTAGATGCCGCCGCCGCGGTAAGAGGCGTTGTTGCCAGAAATCACGCCGCCGGCCACGTTGAGCACGCCGTCGTTGAAGATGCCGCCGCCGTAAGCCGCGCTGTTCTTGTCGATGGAACCGCCGTACACGATAAGGGTGCCGTCGTTGTACACGCCGGCGCCGGAGGACCCGCAGGTGTTGCCCTCGATGGAGCCGTTCCAAAGCACAAGC
>CAVAUD010000027.1:0-19082 GCA_963591565.1 bacterium | reverse complement strand
GACGGGCCTCCAGATGATCTGGCTGCCGTGCGACTCGTCGGCGCAGCCGTCCGTGCCGCAAATGCGGTGCTCGTGAATGGTGATGGACTCGGACAGCTTCAGGCCGTCTGCGGCCGCGGTCAGCTCGTAGTGCTCGTCGTCGCTAAAGAACGCGCCGGCGGCGCCGGTGTCAACCGTTCCCTTGACGACGGTCTGCCCTGTGGGGTTCTCGCCAAAGGCCGTGATGCCGATCTTAGCGCTGGCCGAGAAGGGCGTCGTGCTCATGTTGATGGGGTTGTTGGCAAAGAAGGCGACGTTGTCGACCGTTCCGTCTTTCCTCGCGTTGCCTTCGACCACAGCGGTGCCGCCCATGACCAGGGTACCGGTGTTGTACACGCCGGCGCCGGAAGCGGTGGCGGTGTTGCCGGAGATGGTGCCGCCGAGCATGTTGAACGTGCTGTTGGCCCCGTTGACGACGCCGGCGCCGTTGCCGTAGGTGTTGCCGGTGATGATGCCGCCCCAGAGCGTGAACGTGCCGCCGAGCATGTTGGCGACGCCGCTGCCGGTCGCGCCCTGTTCATGGGTGATCGTGCCGGCGAGCACGCCCGTGTGGCAATCGGTGATGGTCAGTTTGCCGTTCTCCTTCACCCATATGGCGGCGACATCGTCGTTGTATGTCGAGCTCTTGATGGTCTTGCCGTTGAGGCAGAGCTTGATGTCGGCGTCGACCTCCCACATATCATCGAGACACACGTCGTTTACCAGGTAGTAGTAGCCGGCCTGCGTGGGCAGGCTGTCGTCTTTCTCCCACTTGGTCCAGGTGACGTTAGCGTGGTCCTCGTCGGCGCAGTCCGTCTCGCCGCAAACGGTGTGGCTGTGCCCCTCGACCAGGCACAGGCTGTCAGAGTCGCGGCGAGCCAGACAATAGCTGCCGTTATCGCTGAAGAAGCCCGTGGTGCTCGACGTGCCGCGCACCACGGCGCGATTTGAATCGTAAGGGTCCGATGACGTGACGCCGACCTTCGCGGCCGAGCCCATCTCGCCCTGCACGGACGCGGCAGTCGCCAGATAGGCGTTGCTGATCGTGCCGTCGCTGAGCGTGCCGTCCGTGATCGTGCCGTCAACCGCGTTGCCCGAAATCACGACGTCGCCGGAAAGGTTGAAGGTGCTGCAGTTGTACAGGCCGCCGCCCAAGGCGCCGGTGCCCGCCACGTTGTTTGCGGTGATGCTGCCGCCGGTCATCTCGAACCTGCTGGTTGAAACGCCGACACGGGCGTTGTACACGCCGCCGCCCTGGCCGGTCTCGCCGCCGCTGCCGGCGGTGTTGCCGGAAATGCTGCCGCCGGACATGGCGAAGGTCCGCATGTTCCACACGCCGCCGCCCTGGCTGCCGGCCGTGTTGCCCGCGATGGAGCCGCCGCGCAGGGTAAACGCGGCCATGTTGTACACGCCGCCGCCCTGGCTGCCGGCGGTGTTGCCATAAATCGAGCCGCTGTACATGGTGAACGTGCCGGCGTTGCGCACGCCGCCGCCCTGATCGTCAGACGCGCTGTTGCCGGTGATCGCCACGTTCCAAAGCGAGAAGGTCCCCAGGTTCCAGACGCCGCGGCCGGTCTCGCCGTCCTTGTGCGTGACCTGGCCGGGGTTCTCCTGGCAATCGGTGAGGGTCAGGCTCGCGCCCTGCTCCACGTTGATCGCGTCGGTGCCCGCCGCGCCGGTGATGGTGTGGCCGTCGAGGCAAAGCTGGATGTTGGCGCTGACCTTCCACGTGTCAGAGAGCTGCACGTCGCTCGTCAGGTAATAGTTGCCGGCCTCGGCGGGCAGGCTGTCGGCGCTCTCCCACTTAATCCAGGTGGCGTTGTCGTGGCCCGTCTCGCCGCAGTCGCTCTTGCCGCAGACGGCGTGGATGTGCCCGGCGAGCAGGTTAAGGCCGTTCTCGCCGGCGACAAGGCTGTAGACCGTGCTGTCGCTCTCGAAGCCCGTGGTGCTCGTCGTGCCGGACACGACGGTCCTGCCCGTCTCGGCCTCGTTGGCCGTGATGCCCACCTTCGCCTTAGCCGAGAGGGACACGCCCTCCTTGACCGCGATGGTCTTGCCGGCAGGGAGGTAGACGTTGTTGGCCGCGCCGTCCAGGGTGTTCTCGCTGATGGTCACGTCGCCCGCCAGCGTGAAGGTGCCGTTGTTTTGCACGCCGCCGCCCAGGTAGTCGGTCATGTTGCCCGTGATGGCACCGCCGTACATGGTGAAGGTGCCGTCATTGCGCACGCCGCCGCCCCAGTGCGCGGAGTTGCCGGTGAGGCTGCCGCCGTACATGGTGAAGGTGGCGTTGGCCCAGTTATAGACGCCGCCGCCGAATTCGGATTTGTTGCCGGTGATGGAGCCGTTCCACAAAGTGAGCTCGCCGTTGTTCTCGATACCGCCGCCTTGCGAGGACGAGCCGTCGACGTGCGTGATCTTGCCCGCCTCTTCGCCCCAGCGGCAATCGGTGATGGCCAGCTTGGCGCCACTGCTCACATAGATGACGTACCCGGAGTTCTTGTTGGTAATGGTGTGGCCGTCGAGGCAGAGGTTGACGTTGTAGGCGCACCTCCAGGTTTCGGTGAGCTCGACGTCGCCCGTCAGGTAGTAGTTGCCGTCGGCCTTGATCTGGTCAAGGGAAGAGATGGGCGACCAGGCGAGAATATCGCCGTGGGCGCTGACGTTGTCGCAGCCGGCCTCGCCGCAGACGCGGTGCTTGTGGGTCGACAGGCGCAGGTTGTTGTTGACGCTATCCACGTCGATCGTGTGCGTGGTGTCGTCGGCGAAGAAGCCGGTGGCAGACGACAGGCCGGTGACGATCACGGGGCTCACCTCGGAGACGTCCTTCGAGACGCCGACGCTTGCCCCGTCGCTCATCGCGCCGACGGCTGTGATGGTCGTGCCCCAAAGATAGACGTTGCTTCTCGCGCCCTTGCTGTTGGTGTTGTCCGTGATCTGCGGGTTGCCCGAGATCTGGAAGGTGCCGCGGTTGTACACGCCGGCGCCATTGGAGCCAGAGCCGGTGACGGTGTTGCCGTGAATCTTGCCGCCCGTCATGACGAACGTGTTGTTCTCGTAGTTGTACACGCCCGCGCCGTCGCGGGTGTCCTTGTTGTTCGCGATCTCTCCGCCGACCATGGTGAAGATGGCGCCGGAGGTGCCGCCGTTGAGGACGCCGCAGCTGTTGCCGCAGACGGAGCCGCCCCACAGGGTGAAGGTGCCGTAGTTCTCGACGCCCACGCCGCTGGTGCCCTCGGCGTGGGTGATCTTGCCGGCCGCGTCACCCGTGTGGCAATCGGTGACGGTGAGGTTTGCGCCGGAATCGACGCGGACGACGCTTGCCCTGTCCTTGCCGGTGACCGTATTGCCATTGAGGCAGAGATTGATGGTCTTGCCGGCCTCGACCGTCCAGACATCCGAGAGGGTCACGTCGCTTGTCAGGTAATAGTTGCCGGACTCGGTGGGCAGGCTGTTGTCGCTGGTCCACAGGGCCCACTCGATGTCGCTGTGGTCGGCGTCATCGCAGTCGGCGGTGCCGCAGATCGCGTGGTCGTGGGCCGAGGCGATCCTTAGGCTGTTGCTGCCGCTGACCTTAAGCACGTACGCCGAGTTGTCGCTGAAGAAGGCGTCGAGGTTCGTCGAGTTGCCCACCACGGTAGGGGAAGTCGCGGGCTTCTCGGCGGTGATGCCGACCTTGGCGCCCGAGCCCATGCCGGCGTCATCAACTTGGATGCGGGCCCTTCGGCTCACGTAGACGTTTTCGCTGCCGCCGTCCGCGCCCGTGTTATCCGTGATGGTCGCGTTGCCGGAGATGTGGAAGCTGTTGTAGTTAGCCACGCCGCCGCCGTAGCCCCGGATCTGGGACTCTTGGCTGATCTTGTTGCCGACGATCTTGCCGCCGTACATGTTGAACAAGCCGTTGTTCTCCACGCCGGCGCCAAAGCCGTACGTGTTGCCGGTGATAATGCCGTTCCACATCGTGAAGGTGCCGGCGCCGATGCTGACACCCTGGCCCCTCTCGCCGTCTTTGTGGGTGATCTTGCCCGCCGCGTCGCCGGTGTGGCAGTCGGTGATGGTGAGGTTGCCGCTGGCGATTCTTATGACGCTATCGCCGTTGGGACCGGTGATGGTGTGGCCGTTGAGGCAGATGTGGGGGAAGTAGCCACTGGTGAACTGCCACGTAGAGGAAAGCGTGACGTCGGTCGTGAGGTAGTAGTAGTTGGTGCCGGGGTCGTTGGGCAGGCTGTCGGACTTGTCCCAGGCCTGCCACTCGACGGACGTGTGGGAGGAGTCGGTGCAGCTGGCGTCGCCGCAGTCGGGGTGGGTGTGGGCCGATGCCGAGGTGACGGCGGGCTCGGCGCTCAGGGCCACGGCGTCGTCTTGGGGCGCGGCGTCGTTGGAGGCGTCGGCCTCGTCGGTCGTCTCGCCGTCCTGGGCCGAGGCATCGTCGGCGGCGTCGCCGGTGGCCGCTTGGTCGTCGGCGACGGCGTCGACCGCGTCGTCGGTGGCGTCGGCGTCGTCGCCCGTCTCGCCCTGCTCCTGCGAGGCGACGACGGCCGCCAGGTCCGCCGCGGCCTCTACCTGCGCGGCGAGCGCGCTTGTGGGCACAAGCTGCGTCACCATGCACAAGGTGAGCACGATGCTAAGAATCCGTTTCTTCATTACTTTCTCCCAACACAATCGAACAACCGTCGGCGCAAGCGGCTCCCACGGCCCGGCGTGCGCCCAATCGGCATTTTTACCTCATGTTATATTACGTGACTATCGGTTTCAGACGCGTGACAATATCCGCAGCTAGGGGGTCTTTTTTCCTCCCCCATCAAGCTGAAACCCGCTCCACTTTGCCCGGGTGTGACAAAATCCCTTGCGCGGCGCAACTCGCGAGAGCTCCTCAAACGAAGCCCTATCATCGCTTCCTGCTGATACTATCAGTGATAGTATCGCGATACTATCACTCGTTAGCAGGGAGAACACGTGGCCATCCCAATCAGCATCCAGGCGATTATCGACGGAAACGTCGTGGAGGACGAGCGCGTCGAGTTCAAAGAGACCTGGGACCCCCAGACCTCGCTCAAAACCATCTGCGCCTTCGCCAACGACCTCAACAACTGGGGAGGCGGCTACATCGTTATCGGCATCCGGGAGCAAACCGACAAGACCATGGACCTGCTCGGCGTCCCCGCGTCCCAAGTCGACGCGTGGATGAAGGACATTCTCAACAAATGCAAGCTCATCCAGCCCGATTACATGCCCATCTCCGAGGTCGTCTCATACGGCGAGAAGCTCTTCATCGTCTTGTGGTGCCACGGCGGCAGCGTGCGGCCGTACTCCTCCCCAAAGGCCATGGGCAAAAAGTCCGAGCGCGTCCATTGGGTCCGCCGCCTTTCCTCGACGGTCGCGCCGAGCAACGAGGAGGAGCGCGACCTCTACACGCTGTCCAACAACGTCCCGTTCGACGACCGGCCCAACCACGAGGCCGACCTGGCCGACCTCAACCCCATCCTGGTCAAGGCCCATCTCAAGGCCGTCGGCAGCTCACTGTACGAAACATTCGACAACAGCGACTTCGAGGAGGTCTGCCGCGACATGCGCATCGCGACGGGCCCCTCCGAGTACGTCAAGCCGCTCAACGTCGGCCTGCTGTTCTTCTCGCAAGACCCCGGCCGCTTCTTCCCCTACGCCCAGATCGACATCGTGGAGTTCCCGGACGGCGAGGGCGGCGACACCTTGATCGAGCACACCTTCACCGGACCCTTGGGCCAGCAGCTCGAGGACGCGCTGCGCTACCTCAACAACAACGTGGTCAACGAGGTCGTGGTGAAGCAAGCCGACGGCTCGCCCAGCCTGCGCTTCTGCAATTACCCGCCCGAGGCCCTCAAGGAAGTCCTGGCAAACGCCGTCTACCACAAGGGCTACGACTCGCGCGAGCCCATCGAGGTAAGGGTCCTTCCCAACAGAATCGAGGTCTTAAGCCACCCCGGCGCCGACCGCTCCATCAGCCTCCAGGGGCTCAAGGACTATCGCATGGCCTGCAGGCGCTACCGCAACCGGCGCATTGGCGAATTCCTCAAGGAGCTGGGCCTCACCGAGGGTCGCAACACCGGTGTCCACAAGATCTTGCGCGCCCTGCGGCAAAACGGCTCGCCCGACCCGCTGTTCGAGACGGACGAGGAGCGCCTGTACTTCATGGTCACGCTGTACGAGAGAGCGCGGGCGACCGAGGGGCGCAAGACCCAGGCAGAGAAATTCAACTCACAAACAAGCCGCAGGTCAGCCCTACTGGAGTACTTTAGGGAAAATCCGACGGCCACCATCAGCAGGGCGGCCCAGGAACTGGCCATCCCATCGGCCACGATCAACCGCGATGTCGCCGCGCTGCGGAAAGGCGGGAAGCTGGCCGGCAACTCCCGCGAGACCTGGACAGTAAAGTAGACAGCCCGCAGGGTCCGTTCCGCCCGCAAGGCCCGTTCCGCCCGCCGCGCCGGCCCATGGTGGTTTTGGCGCGGCTGGCGGCTCGCGCGCCCCCGGCCCGGCGACGGACGTATACTAGGACATTAGCCATAAGGCCCCAACCGAAAGGACTCCCATGAGCGAGAACCTTGCCCCCAAAGACACCTGCGTGCTCGTCACCGGCGGCGCCGGCTTCATCGGCAGCCACACCGTCGTCGAGCTTCTCCAAAACGGCTACGAGGTCGTCATCGTCGACGACCTGTCCAATGCAAGCGAGAAGGTCCTGGACCGCATCGACACCATCGTCGGCCCCGAGGCCGCCGAGCGCCTGTCCTTCTACCGCGCCGACGTCAACGACCGCGAGGCCCTCGAGTGCATCTTTGACGAGAACGACATCGACCGCGTGATCCACTTCGCCGGCTTCAAGGCCGTCGGCGAGTCCGTCTCCAAGCCCATCGAGTACTACTCCAACAACATCGGCAACACGCTGACCTTGGTCGACGTCATGCGCAACCACGGCTGCAAGTCGATCATCTTCTCGAGCTCGGCCACCGTCTACGGCGACCCGGATTCGCTGCCCCTCACCGAGGCCAGCCCCAAGAAGCCCGCGACCAACCCCTACGGCTGGACCAAGTGGATGATCGAGCAGGTGCTGACCGACCTCAACACCGCCGACCCCGAGTGGAACGTCGTGTTGCTCCGCTACTTCAACCCCATCGGCGCCCACCCCACGGGCCTCATGGGCGAGGACCCCAAGGGCATCCCCAACAACCTCGTGCCCTACGTCGCGCAGACCGCCATCGGCAAGCGCGAGGCCGTCCACGTCTTTGGCAACGACTACGACACCCCCGACGGCACGGGCGTGCGCGACTACATCCACGTCTGCGACCTGGCGAGCGGCCACGCGGCCGCCCTGGCCTGGATGAACGGCCGCGAGGGCGTCGAGATCTTCAACCTGGGCACCGGCAAGGGCACCTCGGTCCTCGAGATCATCACCGCCTTTGGCAAGGCCTGCGGCAAGGAGATCCCCTACGTCGTCGACCCGCGCCGCCCCGGCGACGTCACCGCCAACTACGCCGACTGCGCCAAGGCCAAGGAGCTCATGGGCTGGGAGGCCAAGTTCGACATCGACGACATGTGCCGCGACTCCTGGAACTGGCAGTCCCACAACCCCAACGGCTACGAGGGCTAGGTCGCGCGTGGCAAACCCGTTTCTCACCTACCTAAAGGAGCGCCTTCCCCTGGTCGAGAAGGGCCTGGCCGCCGCGGCCGACTCTCCCCTCTTTCCCAACGAGGCGCAGGTAGACGACCTCAACGAGTATCTGTACGCACCGCTTGCCGCCTTCACTCAGGGCGGCGGCAAGCGCGTGCGCCCCATTTTGTGCCTGCTGGGCGCCGAGGCCTGCGGCTCCGCGCCCGAGGCGGCGCTGGCGCCCGCCGTGGCGGTCGAGCTCTTCCAGAGCGCGGCCCTTATCCACGACGACATCGCCGACGAGAGCGAGCTGCGCCGCGGCGAGCCGTGCCTGTACCGCGTGCACGGCTGCGGCCTGGCCATCAACATGGGCGATCTGTCCCTCACCCAGGTCTTCGAGGTCGTCTTGGGCGACGCGTCTTTGGACGCCGAGGCCAAGCTGCGCGTCCTTGACACCCTGGTCAAGATGGAGCGCCACACCCTCGAGGGCCAGGCCCTTGACCTGGGCTGGGCTCGCGACAACCGTTGGGACATAACCGAGAAGGACTACTGGGCGATGGTCGTGGGCAAGACGGCCTACTACACCGCCGCCTCCCCGCTGGTCCTCGGCGCGATCTGCGCGGGGGCTTCGCAGGAGACCCTGGACGAGCTCGCGCAGGTGGGCCTGTGCGCCGGCGTGGCCTTCCAGATCCAGGACGACCTTCTCAACCTGGTGGGAGACCCCGACGCCCAGGGCAAGGACCTTCGCAGCGACATCACCGAGGGCAAGCGCACGCTGGCCGTGGTCTATGCCCTCGAGCACCTTGACGAGAAGAACAAAGCGCAGCTCATCGGGCTTCTCGGCTCCCAGACCACCGACGCGGCCGAGCTGGCCCGCGCGGTCGGGCTGATCGAGCTGGGCGGCGGCATCGACCACTGCCGCCAGGTGGCCCAGGACAACATCGCGAGGGCCAAGGAGGCGGCGCGCGCCTCGGCGGCGGCCGGCCACATCACGGCCGAGGCCAGCGAGCTTCTCGTTTCTATGGCAGACTTTTTCGTGGAGCGCGCGGGTTAGCGCTGCCGCACCTCACGTATCTATAGGAGACCATTGATGGAAACTTACAAGTTGGGCGCACAGGGTGCCGCCGTCGAGGACATTCAGGACCGCCTGGTCGACCTGGGCTACAAGATCGACGCCGGCGAGCGCGCGGAGAAGACCTTTGGCCGCTCGACCGGCAACGCCGTGGCCCGTTTTAGGCTCGACCACGACCTGTCGCTGGGCGACTACGTCGACACCGCGACCTGGGCGGCTTTGGTCGACGAGGGCTATCAGCTGGGCGACAGGACCCTCTACCTGCGCCTTCCCAACTTCCACGGCAACGACGTAGAGCAGCTCCAGGAGCGACTGAACGTCCTGGGCTTCTCGTGCGGAGAGGTCGACGGCGCCTTTGGCGTCCACACCGAGGCCGCGGTCAAGCTCTTCCAGGAAAGCGTCGGTCTTCTCGCCGACGGCATGGCCTTCCAGGACACCTACGACGCCATCGAGCGCTTGAAGCACGTCTGGGACGGCAAGCCCGCCGCAGGCCCCCACCCCGCGGGCTCCATGGGATTTGCCCGCGCGGCCAGCGTGCTCGAGGACGCCGAGCTGGCCATCACCGGCAGCGACCCCATCGCCCGCAACGTCGCCGGCCGCATCTGGAACCTGGCCAACGCGACGACGGACAACTGCCGCGTCCAGCTTGTCGACTCCCTCGAGGCAGCACCCGCCGAGACGCCCGCGGTCATCGTGCTCTCGGCCATGCCGCACCGCGAGGGCGTGCCCGCGCCGGTGGGCTCGATCATGCTCGACGACATCGAGACCCTGCCGCGCCGCCTGCGCACGGCCATCCAGGTCTCGACCAACAAACCGCACGTCGCGCGCATCGAGCTGCCCGTCGGCGCCGACCCGGACGGCTCCTTCACCATCGGCGACGCGCAGACCTTCGCGGTCCTTCTGCTCGACGCGATCTGCGCCGCCTTCGACGGCCTGGAGCTCTAGCGGGCGACGGCGCCTGTCCCAAACGGCGTTGCTCCACTTCAATTTCGCGGCTTGTCTGTGCTTTCGCGCCAGGTAAGCCGCTTTTTCATGTGTCACGAGGGCCCCAAAGCGCCCCCGGGAGACCCCAACCGCCCCTTTCCAGAATCTCGAGCGACTTATTCCACTTTAAATTCCAACTCACCGAGTAGCCAAGCCGTTTTCGCCCACGTTTGCCCAGTTGGCGAGAAGAGGCTACTCGGCAAACCCAAATTTAAAGTGGAATAAGTCGCTCAAGCCAACGGAGAGGCCCCGGCAAACCCCGAGACCCTCCCGGCGCACGAAAAAACGGCCCTGCTACCAACCGGTAGCGGGGCCGCAGCTTTAAAGTGGCAGGGGTAGAAGGATTCGAACCCTCATTGACGGCACCAAAAACCGCTGTCCTAACCATTGGACGATACCCCTGTGCGCAGCCCATTGTAACAGCAACCACCCAGACCTTGGCAACCCTGAGTTTTTTACGCATCCCTTACCTACTTTTGACATCGACCCCACGAAGAGCCGCGCGTGCGTTAAACTGGGAATGTTTTTGCTGGGACTCACGCTCACTGGAGGCTGTAGACACATGTCCATGACCGCGATCGTCCTCGCCGCGGGCGAGGGTACGCGCATGAAGTCCCGTCACCCAAAGGTTATGCATAAGCTTCTTGACCGTCCGCTTGTCTCCTGGGTCACGCGCGCCGCGCGCGAGGCCGGAGCCGAGCGGATCGTCGTTGTCGTAGGCAACGGCGCAGAAGAAGTGCGCGCTCACCTGGCCCAAGAGCCAGACGTCGAGTGCGTCGAGCAGACCGAGCGCCTGGGTACGGGCCACGCAACGCGCGTCGCAATCGAAGCCGCCGGAATCACTTCCGGCGCCGTCGTCATTCTCAACGGAGACCTGCCCCTGGTCGAGCCAGCGACCATCCGCGCCTTCGCGGACGCCGTGTCAAACGGTAGCCACGCCGCGGCCATCCTCACCTGCACCCCGCCCGACCCCTTTGGCTACGGCCGCGTCGAGCTGGACGAGGACGGCAGCGTCACCCGCATCATCGAGCAGAAGGACTGCACGCCCGAGCAGGACGCCAACCTGCTGGAGTGCAACGCCGGCTGCTACGCCTTCGACGGCGCCCTTCTCGCCGCCCACATCAACGAGATCGGCTGCGACAACGCCCAGAGCGAGTACTACCTGCCCGACATGGTCGAGATCCTTCGCTCCCACGGGCACGCGACGACCATCACCCACTGCGACGACTACGTCGAGGGCCTGGGCGTGAACTCCCGCATCCAGCTGGCCGAGCTCACCGCCCGGGCACAGGAGAAGATCAACCGCGGCCTCATGGCCTCCGGCGTCACCATGCTCGACCCCAAGACCGTGTGGGTCGGCCCCGACGTGCAGGTCGGCCGCGACACCGAGCTTCTCCCCATGACCATGCTCATGGGCGCCACCACCGTGGGCGAGGGCTGCGTCCTTGGCCCCAACACCCGCCTCACCAACACCACCGTCGGCAACAACACCGTGCTTGAAGAGACGGTCGCAACCGACGTCACCATCGACGACGACGTGACCTGCGGCCCGCGCGCCTACCTGCGCGGCGGGGCCCACGTCAAGTCCGGGGCCCACGTCGGCACCCACGTCGAGCTCAAGAACACCGTGGTGGGCCACGGCTCGAAGGTCCCGCACCTCTCCTACATCGGCGACTGCCAGATGGGAGACCGCGTCAACATCGGCGGCGGCTCGATCACCTGCAACTACGACGGCGTCCACAAGAGCCGCACCGTGATCGGCGACGACGTCTTTATCGGCTCGGACACCATGATGGTCGCCCCCGTCACCATCGGCGACGGCGCGATCACCGGCGCCAGCTCCTGCATCACCAAGGACGTCCCCGCCGACGCCCTTGCGATCGAGCGCAACAACCAGAACATTGTCGAAGGCTATGCCAGCAAGCGCCTGGCGCGTCTCAAGAAAGAGGACTAACCCATGTACGAGAACCTGTCTGATCCCATGGTCGTCAACAAGGAGATCAAGCTCTACTCCGGCACCGGCAACCTGCCCCTTTCCCAGAAGATCGCCGACATCCTGCACCTCGAGCTGCAGGGTCTCTCGATCGAGAAGTTCGCCAACGGCGAGATCTACGCCCGCTTCAACGAGTCCGTCCGCGGCGACGACGTCTACTTCATCCAGACCCTTGCCGGCGCCAACGTCAACGACCTGCTGATGGAGACCCTCATCGTCTGCGACGCCGCCAAGCGCGCGAGCTGCGCGAAGTTCATCGCCGTCATCCCCCACTACGGCTACGCCCGCCAGGACCGCAAGGCCGCCCCGCGCGAGCCGATCACCGCTCGTCTCGTCGCCAACCTCCTCGAGGCCGCCGGCGTCGACCAGGTCATCACCGTTGACCTGCACCAGGGCCAGATCCAGGGCTTCTTCGACATCCCCGTGACCCACCTCACCGCCCTGTTCCTTCTCGGCGACTACTTCAAGAAGAACAAGGACTTCGACTGGTCCAACACCGTCGTCGTCTCGCCCGACATGGGCCGCGCCAAGGCCGCCAAGAAACTCTCCGACTACCTGGGCTGCGACCTGGCCATCGCCCACAAGGGCCGCCCCAAGCACAACGTCTCTGAGGTCATGGGCATCATCGGCGACATCAAGGGCAAGACCTGCATCGTCAACGACGACATGATCGACACCGCCGGCACCCTGTGCGGCTCGGTCAAGAAGCTCAAGGAGATGGGCGCGGGCGACATCTACGTGTGCGCCACCCACGGCATCTTCTCGGGCCCGGCCATCGAGCGCTTGAACGACGCCCCCATCGAGGAGTGCGTCGTCACCGACGTCATCCCCTGCGAGGTCGCCAACGCCGAGGGCTCCAAGATCCGCTCGATCTCCATGGCCAACGAGCTGGCCGAGGCCATCTACAGCGTCTACACCAACAACCCGGTCTCCGACATCTTCGGCGGCGGGCTCAACCTGTAGGGTCGCGCGCCGGGCGGCGCGGTGACGGCGAGAAGGCCGTTAGGTACAACGTTGTACTAGCTGAGAAGAACCCCGCCCGTCTCCCCGCCCGCCCCTAGTTCCAAACCCCAAACGAGGCCGTCTTCGCGCGGCCTCGTTTCGTATCGAGAGGAGCCCCACATGGCCCAAGCGGCCACGATCCGCATCGTCTGCGGCCTCGGCAACCCCGAGCCGCGCTACGACCACACCCGCCACAACGCCGGCTTCGCCACCGTCGACGCCCTGGCCGCCTCATGCGGCGTGCGCTACTGGAAAAGCGAGGCCGGGGCCGACGTCGCCACCATCGAGTGGAAAGGCGCAGACGGCGAGAAGCGCGAGGTCCTTCTCGCCAAGCCCATGAGCTACATGAACACGAGCGGCGGCCCCCTGTCCAAGCTGGCCCGCGCCCACAAGGTGCGCCCGGCCGAGATCCTGGTCGTCCACGACGAGGTCGACCTCGAGGCCGGCCTCGTGCGCCTCAAGTGCGGCGGCGGCCTCAACGCCCATAACGGCCTGCGCTCCATCGCCGACAAGCTGGGGACCCGCGACTTCGCGCGCCTGCAGTTCGGCATCGGCCGCCCGCCGGGAAAGATGGCCGTCGCCGATTACGTCCTGCGCGAGCTCAAGGGCAACTACCTCACCGACTTCGAGGTATCCGTGCAGGACGCGGCCGCGCTTTGCAAAGAAATTCTCACCAACGGCGCAAAATAGCCGCTGACCGCACCACCCTACCCCGCCCCTCACGCGCGGGGTACAATGACAAAGTTTATGGACGCCGCCCGGTTCGGGGGAATCGGGGGCGCCCGAGTGTTCGAGAATCGCAGGAGAGGAGTTCGTTGATGTACAAGATCCTCGACAAGACGCAGTTCTCCGAGAAGGTGTTCAAGTTCCGCATCGAGGCGCCCGAGATGGCCAAGCACGCGCATGCCGGCCAGTTCCTCATGGTGCGCGCCAACGAGACGGGCGAGCGCGTCCCGTTCACGCTCGCGGGCTGGAACCCCGAGGAGGGCTGGGTCGAGTTCATCTTCATGGTGATCGGCAAGACCACCCAGATGTTGTCCACCTACGAGGCGGGCGACTCCATCAAAGACGTGACCGGCCCCTTGGGCCAGCCCACCGAGATGGGCGAGGGCCCCTGCGCCGTCATCGGCGGCGGCGTCGGCCTGGCGATCGCCTTCCCGGTTGCCAAGCACCTGGTCGAGACGGGCCACGAGGTCCACGCCATCATGGGCGCGCGAACCCGCGACCTGCTGCTGCTCGAGGACCAGTTCCGCGAGCTTCTCGACGACGACCACATCCACATCACGACCGACGACGGCTCCTACGGTGAGCAGGGCGTCGTTACCGTGCCGCTCGAGCGCCTGCTGCAGGACAAGGCCGTCTGCCAGGTCTTCTGCGTTGGCCCCGTTCCCATGATGAAGTTCTCCGCCATGACGGCCGAGAAGTACGGCACGCCCATCGTGGCGAGCCTCAACCCCATCATGGTCGACGGCACCGGCATGTGCGGCTGCTGCCGCGTCGAGGTCGACGGCAAGACCAAGTTCGCCTGCGTCGACGGCCCCGATTTCGACGCCACCAAGGTCGACTGGAACGACCTGCGCGCGCGTCAAGCCGCGTACCGCACCGAGGAGGGCCAGTCCCTCAAGGCCTATGAGGAGGCGAACTGCGCATGCCACAAGTAAACGGTCGCTTTGTCCCCGACATGAAGTCGCCGCGCACCCCCGACAACGAGGAGCCGGCCGCCGAGCGCGCCTGTGACTTCCGCCCCGTCGACAAGGGCTTCACCGAGGAGATGGCTCTGGCCGAGGCCGAGCGCTGCATGGACTGCAAGCGCCCCTTCTGCGTCGAGGGCTGCCCCGTCAACATCAACATCCCCAAGTTCATCGAGCAGATCCGCGCCAAGAACTACGGCGGCGCGCTCGACATCATCCGCGAGGAGTCCATGCTCCCCGCCATCTGCGGCCGCGTCTGCCCGCAGGAGAACCAGTGCGAGGGCAAGTGCGTCCGCGGCAAGAAGGGCGAGCCGGTCGCTATCGGCCAGCTCGAGCGCTTCGTCGGCGACCAGCCCGAGCTTGCCTCCGCCCCGGTCATGAAGCCGAAGAACGGCAAGAAGGTCGCCGTCGTCGGCTCCGGCCCCTCCGGCATCACCTGCGCCGGCGAGCTCGCCCGCAACGGCTTCGAGGTCACCGTCTTCGAGGCCTTCTTTACCGGCGGCGGCGTGCTCGTCTACGGCATCCCCGAGTTCCGCCTGCCCAAGGCCGTCGTCAAGCGCGAGATCGACGGCCTGGAGGAGATGGGCGTCAAGTTCGAGTACAACGCTGTAGTCGGCAACATCACGACGGCCGACGAGCTCTTCGAGAAGGGCTTCGACGCCATCTACGTGGCCACCGGCGCGGGCCTGCCCAAGTTCCTCAACGTGCCCGGCGAGAACCTCCCCAACGTGTTCTTCGCCAACGAGTACCTCACCCGCGTGAACCTCATGAAGGCCAACAACTTCCCCGAGTACGACACCCCCACCAAGCACGGCAAGAACGTCGTGGTCTTTGGCGGCGGCAACGTGGCCATGGACGCCGTGCGCACCGCTAAGCGCCTGGGCGCCGAGCACGCGATCATCGCGTATCGCCGCACCGAGGAAGAGATGCCCGCCCGTCGCGCCGAGCTGCACCACGCCAAGGCCGAGGGCGTCGAGGTCCTGCCGCTGGTCGCGCCGCTCGAGTTCGTGGCCGGCGAGGACGGCACCGTGTGCGCCGTGCGCGTGCAGAAGATGGAGCTCGGCGAGCCCGACGACTCCGGCCGTCGCCGCCCCGTGCCCATCGAGGGCGCCATCGAGGAGATTCCCTGCGACGTGGCCATCTCCGCCATCGGCACCAACGCCAACCCCTTCGCCGCGAAGATCGGCGGCGAGATGGAGCTCAACAAGTGGGGCTACATCGTCGCCGACGAGGAGACCGGCCAGACGACCGACCCGCGCATCTGGGCCGGCGGCGACATCGTGACCGGTGCCGCGACCGTCATCCTGGCCATGGGCGCCGGCAAGAAGGCCGCCGCGAGCATCACCAAGAGCCTGGTCGGGGACGCCGAGTAGGGTTTCTCGCCACAGGCTTTGTTACTGACACATCGCGCCGGGCCGTGTGCTTTCAAAGGCACGCGGCCCGGCGTTTTTTCTTGGGCGTCGGCTTCCGGCGGCCGCGTCGGGTGCTGTAGAAAACCACATCCATATGGCCTTTTCTACACAACACCTCATTGCGCGCGCTATATTCGATACAGGCGAGGGAGGTGGTGATATGGACGAGAAGGGCCGCGAGCAGCTGGCGGAGGTCGATATCACCCGGGCTTTCGAGCAGGCCGGGCTTTCCACCCGCGAGGCCGAGGCCGCCCGCTCCGCGCTGGCGGGCCTGACGGCCGAGGAGGCCGCGCGCGAGATGGGCGTCTCCCCTTCTTCTGTGGGGAACTACCGGTCGCGCGCGTATCGCAAGCTGGGCATCAAGAACTCCCGTGAGCTTGCCGATCGGTTTGGCGAGGCGCGGCAGGACGACGGCGTCGCGGGCGACGCGCAGACTCGCGCACGGCTTTTGGCGCTTGGGCTGAATCCCCCTCAAACAGACATCGCGGCTTGCATCCTTGCCGGTATGACGGCGCGCCAAATCGCCGAGCAGCTTTGCGTCGCCGAGGGAACGGTCAACTCAAATCGTTCAAGGATTTATGCGACCCTGGGCATCCACTCCAAAGACGAGCTGGCCAAGCTGGTGGCCCCAGACGAGCCCGCTAAGGCCGCCTCGCTTGCGCCGAGAAGAACCATCCTCGCCGCGGCACTAGTCCTTACCTGCGCTGCATTGCTCTTTGGGGCGTGGCACCTCACGCACACGCGCACCATCAACGGCGTGGGCTTCTCCGTAAATCTGGCCGGGCAGTCGTATGGCAACTACTCTGATGCGCACATCCCCGAGGGCGTCACCGGCAAGTCCGTCCTCGATTACTGCCCCGACTTGATCGAGGTCACCGCCGCAAACGGCGAGAAAGGCTACGCGAGCGCCAAGGACGTGATCTTTGGCGGCGGCAACCCCACCCCCGTTTACGACGCATCTGGCCTGCGCGTCATTGGCTCAACGTAAAGAAAGGCAGGGTCATCATGGATCTCTACGTCACCGCAGTCAACGCGTCCTCGATGCTCTACGAAGTGCTCAAGTTCGTCTTCCTCATCCTGGCGATCTGCGCGCTGGTCAAGTACCTCCGGGCCAAATAGGCAACGGTTCTGAGTCCTGTACTTCCGAGGACGTACAGAACAGGCCCAAATAGGTCTTCTCAGCTTGAAAATGGCCCGTCCTGTACGTGCCGAGACGTACAGGACTCGACTAGAGGTGAACCTGGACGGCCCCGGCGGGCACCGGAACGCCAAAGAGAACCGAGTTCATCCCCCACCCAAACCGGGTCATGGCCAACAACCTGTCGAGAAGGACCTTCGCGGCCGCCGCCGGCGCGCGACCGTCCGCCCGGTGCGGCACCGTCCCCTCAAGCAGCGAGACGACCTTGGTCAGCTCGCGATACGTCGTGATGCACGAGCCGTCGACGGTGAAGATGGACCAGCCCATCCGGCGCAAGGCCTCGGCGCGGCGGCGGTCCTTCTCGGCATCCTGGTGAAAAGCCGCCCCGTTGTACTCGAGGCCCACAAGCTGGTCGGGCCACGCGACGTCGATCCGGCACCTGTTGAGGCCGGCCAAGCGCGCGGCCGTATCGTCGAGAGGAACCTCGAAGTTGAGCCTGGGCGCCTCGAAGGAGAAGCCCCCAAGGCGCGCCGGGAACGAAAGCATGCAGGCCAGGACCGTCTCCATAGGCGAGCGCGCCCCGTCGATGACGAGCCTCAACGCGCCGCGCGCCGACGACAGCCCGTAAAAACCTTTCAGCAGGGACAAGACCTCGCCGATCCGCGCCGTGCTCGTCAACGCAGGCCGGTCATAGAAACCCGAGATAGGGGCCGAGAAGTGCGAGTAGTCGCCGCACAGCTCGAAGCCCACAAGCGCCGCGCCGACCTCTCCCAGCCGGCGCGCCATCTGGGCAAACGTGAACTCGGGGGCGCTTACGTAGACCTCGGGCGCAATCGCGCGAACCGCCGCGGCCGGCAGGGACTCGAGCGCACAGACATGCGCCTTGACGTCGGCCGCGGAACTTCTCCGCACATCCTTGCCGCCCAAGACATGAAGCGGCACGCCAGAGATCCCGTAGTCCGCCGCGTCGAAGGCCGCCAGGTCCGCGGCGGTCGTGGAATAATGCGCGACAGAAAGCGCCGCGCAGACCTCGGTTGACGGGTCTACCTGGGGAGGAACGGCTCGCCAGTATTCGAGCGCCGAGTCGTGGCTTATGAGCACTGGCATGGTTCTCCCCTTTCGACGGACGCGCACGTGGGAAGAACTCTACGGAGGAAGACGGCCCGCGCCCAAACCGGTTCGGCGGGCGGCATTCCTCGCCCCGCCGAACGGATTCTGTACGTCTCACGAGGTACAGAACTGGGCCATTCTCGGCAAAATGAACAACAATCGGCCCGTCCTGTACGTGTCGAGACGTACAGAACGGGCCGTTATTCCGTGACGATATGCGGCTTGGCCGCTCAGGCCAACTTAGTTCGCCGCGGCGATGAGCTCCTCCTGGGTGCCCGTCCAGTACGACATCTTAGGCAGAAACTCGCTGTAGTCGCAGGGGTCGCAGTACCACTTGACGTTGTACCAATTGGAGTGCATCGGCCTGCCGCAGCGCGGGCAGGGGTGGTAGGTGATGTCCTTCGTTATGTAGTTGTAGTACCCGCAGATCGCGCGAGACTTGTTAAGGAGCGCGTGCTCCTCGCCGCCGCCCGCGTCCACGACCGCGCCCGCGCCAATCTCGGCCAACTCGGCGTCATCAAGCGGCTGGGGGGCAGCCTGGTTCTTATCCGTCTCATTCATAACGACTCCTTCGCTCGGGTGCCCGTTATTAAGCACTCAAATATACCGCAACCGCGCCGCGTAAAACACCTCGAGCTGGGGTATAACTTAGAAAGTCTGCGGCGAGGGGCCGCGGCACCCGTGTCCATTGTTTTCCCATTTGAGAGGGGTACGCATGTCCAAGTACGAGGGAACCCAGACCGAGAAGAACCTGCAGGCCGCCTTTGCCGGCGAGTCCCAGGCCACCAACAAGTACACCTACTTCGCCTCCGTCGCCAAGAAGGAGGGCTTCGAGCAGATCGCCGAGATCTTCCGCAAGACCAGCGCCAACGAGCAGTACCACGCCAAGATGTGGCTGCGCGAGCTCGAGGGCATCGGCGACACCGCCGCCAACCTCGGCGCCGCTGCCGACGGCGAGAACTACGAGTGGACCGACATGTACGACGAGTTCGCCAAGACCGCCGAGGAGGAGGGCTTCCCCGAGCTGGCCGAGAAGTTCCG
>CAVAUD010000026.1:0-20772 GCA_963591565.1 bacterium | reverse complement strand
CACCGCCCCCGCGTCGATTGGAAGCAATGGGCGGGCCTGGGTTGATTGGGGAAAGACACCGATGCTGTAGAAAACATGTCGCAAATCAGTGGCCAAATAGCTCAAAACATGTCGCAAGAGATGGCTAGAAACACGTAAAACATGTCGCAAGAGGCAGTAAAAATAGCCTAAAATATGTCGCAGTAAGCTTTTGAACTGGTTAAATGCGAAGGTGAAGACGTGACAATCCAGCGCAGGTTATTTAAGCAGCTTAAAGACTGGAAGGAGCGCCCAGGCCATAAGGCGCTTCTTGTCGACGGCGCCAGACAAGTTGGGAAGACCTTTGCCGTGCGGCGGTTTGCCCAGGAAAACTACGAGGTGTTTCTCGAGATAAACTTTGTCAAGACGCCTGGCGCCAAGGCCATTTTTGAGGGCGATCTCGACGCGTCGACAATCATCATGGGTCTCACCGCGTATTCTGGCCAGGCCCTTGTTCCCGGTAAGACGCTCATCTTTTTCGACGAGGTTCAGGAGTGCCCTCGTGCGCGCACGGCGATCAAGTTCCTGGTTGACGATGGCCGGTTCGACTATATCGAGTCGGGCTCCCTTCTGGGCGTTACCTACCAGCATGTCGATTCGTTGCCGTTGGGCTATGAGGAGGAGCTGCGCGCCTACCCGCTTACGTTTGTCGAGTTCGCCGAGGCCGCGGGAATTCAGCCCGAGGTCCTTGAGGAAGCGCGACACGCTTGCGAGGAAGAAAGACCCGTCTTGCCCGCGGTCAACGATCGCCTCCTTAGGGCGTTTCGCATCTACATGGCGGTTGGCGGCATGCCGGCGGCCGTTCAGACCTTCGTCGATACCAACGACCTGGCTCGTGTGCTGAAGGTCCAAACCGATATCTTGGCCCTTTATCGTCAGGATGTGGCAAAGTACGCGCCAAACAAAGCGCACGTCAACGGTATTTTCGACGCTATTCCTTCTCAGCTTGATAAGAAAAACCGACGCTTTAAGTTGACCGACCTTGCCAAGACCGCGCGGATGGAGCGCTATGAAAGCGACTTCATGTGGCTGGCCGATGCCGGTGTCGCGAAGCCCTGTTACAACGTAACCGCGCCGACAGTTCCCCTGCGGCTCAACCTTCAACATAATCTATTTAAGCTTTTTCTCTGCGACTGCGGCTTGTTGAGCGCGGCTTCGGTGGGGACGGTCCAGTTTGACATCATTCAGGGAGATGTATCGGTTAACCAGGGGTCTTTTCTCGAGAACGTTGTGGCGCAAGAGCTTGTCGCCAACGGCTTCGATTTGACCTACTACGACAAATCAAAGATTGGCGAGATTGACTTTGTCGTGCAGCGCGGCTCTGCCGTCTTGCCTGTTGAGGTGAAATCGGGCGCCGACTTCAAGGTTCACCGAGCCTTGGACAACCTGATGAAGGTCGAGGAGTGGGGCCTCGACCACGCCGTTGTCTTGTGCAACGGAAATGTTGAGAAGACTGCTCGTGTGACGTATTTGCCCTGGTACGCGGTCTCATTTATCGAGCAGGAGAGAATGCCGGATTCATTTGTCGTCAAACTCTAGGGCATGGCACTGTCCTTTTGCCCTTCGCGTTTCCCGCCGGTGACGACCGGTGAACGCGCAGGTAAAGCGCGTGTGGCGGCGGGTTAATTCTGACCCGCCGCGGTCTTCTCGCCGCCTCCTTCGCACTACAACAGAGCCAAGCCGCATCCGCGACCGGAGCCTGCGAAGGGAGCACTAGATGTACGAGGACATCATCACCGTCTCGACCGTCACCCTAAGGCCGATGTGGGGCCAGAAGGAGCAGAACCTCAACCGCATCCTGGGATACATGAAGGCGGCCAAAAAGAAGGGCTCTGACCTGGTCGTCTTTCCCGAGATGGCCCTGACGGCCTACGACGACGAGCCCGAGAAGCCCGTCGCCGAGAAGATGCAGCACCAGCTGGCCGAGACCGTTCCCGGCCCCTCGACCGACGCCGTCGCCGCCCTGGCCAAGGAGCTGGGCCTCTACGTCGTCATGGGCATGCCCATCCGCGACAGCGAAAACCCCGCCACCGTCTATAACGGCCTGGCCGTCTTCACGCCCGAGGGCCTGGCCGGCGACTACCACAAGATGCACCTGCCCGCGCCCGAGCCCAACTGGGCGACTCGCGGAGACAAGCCCTTTATCCTGGACAGCCCGTGGGGCCCCATCGGTTGCGCCATCTGCTACGACACCTACTGCTTCCCCGAGCTCATGGACTACTACGTGGCCAAGGGCTGCCGCCTTTACATCAACTCGACGGCGCTCGCGCACTGCCACGGCAAGTGCCTGGGGGACGCCACCCTGCGCGCCCAGTGCATCCGCGAGGGCATCTTCATCGTGTCCTCCAACCTGGGCGGACAGGACAAGGACAACTACTTCTGGGGCGGCAGCTCGATTCTGGGTCCCTCGGCCAAGACCTGGGAGCCGCACTACTACGCCGGCATGCCCTTCACCGCCGAGGGCGCTGACGAGGAGGCCATGTACACCGCCACGATCGACCTGGCCCTGGCCACGCGCTTCCTCTACAAGCACAACCCGGCCGTCAACGGCACCGATTGGCGCCCGGACAAGTACGTCCCGCTGTTCGAGGACGTGTTGGCGGACGAGAACTACGGGAAGTAAGGCGCGCCGCGAGCGGTTGAAGCGGTTCAAGTTTTAAAAACGCGACATCTTGGCCATCAAACTCGGGGTGGCGAGGTAGTGAGAAATGTCTCAACTCGCTTACCTGGGGTTTCGTAAAGCAAATGGGCCCGGCTACTAGGCCGGGCCCATTTTGATGGCCAAGATGTCGCGTTTTTGGTTTAGGGAGACGCAAGTGGGGCCTGCGGGGCCGCCGCGAGCCTAAACCGACTCGATGAAGCGGGCCGCCATGAGCTGCGCGGCGCCCACGGGGACGCCGTGGTGGGGGTGCTTCGCGCGAAGGATGCAGGGCTCGGCGGTGGGGAAGGGGTCGACGGCGCGCTCGGCCTCGGCTATGCGGTCGAACCAGGGCTCCAAGTACGAGGCCATCTCGCCGCCCAGCGCCACGTCGACGCCCAGCGCCGTGTGGATCGCGCAAATGCCTTGCGCCAGGTGGGCGATGTAGTCGTCCAAGGCCGCCAACGCCTTCGCGTCGCCCGCCTTGGCGGCCGAGAAGAACTCGTCGAGCGTGCAACCCTGCTCGTCAGACAGCACGTCACTCGAGCAATAGGCCTCCAAGCAGCCCGTTTTCCCGCACGAGCACTTCTTTCCCGCCGGACCCGGCTCGATGCAGATGTGGCCGAACTCGCCGCAGGTCCCGCGCGGCCCCCCAAAGGGCTTGCCGTTGATGACCAGGCCGCCGCCCACGCCGCGCTCGAGCGACAGGTATGCCAGGCTCTGCTCGCCGGCGTCGGGGAACACCTGGCTAAATGCTCCGCAGTTCGCGTCGTTGAAGACCGCGGCGGGGTGGTTTAGGCCGGCCGTCAGGTCATCGGCGTGGACCTCGGCCTCCCCAAGCTGCAAGACGGTGGTGTTGAGCAGGCGCCCCGTCTGCGGATCGATGGCCGATGGCACGGCGATGCCCACGCCCACGACCTCCACGCCGTCCTTGGAAAGACGAGCCTCCAGCGCCGTAGCCATGTCGCGGATGCTCGCGGCCAGGGTCGCGGCGCTGCGCTCGGCCGGCAGGGGCTCCTTCAGGGAAAGCTCGCCCACGCGGTTGCCGTACAGGTCGCAGGCCACGCCGCGCACGCTGTGGCCGGTAAGCGACACGCCGATCGCGGCCGTGCGGCGGCTCACCCTAAAGGTCTGCGCGCGCCGCCCGCCCGTGGAGGTGCGGTTGTCGCCGCTCTCGATCAGGCCTTGCTCCTCAAGCAAAGAAAAAGCCTGGTAGACGGTAGGAAGACTCAATCCGCACTCGTCGGCGGCCTCTTGTTTGGTGACGTCTGCGCCCGCGCGGTAGAGGTAGCGGAAGACGGCCGAGCCGGCAGGTGTGGTCTTGCTCCTCGCGTTGTCCTGGCTGGTCATGCGCTCCTCGCTGTCCTGACGATGGGGCCGTTCGCGGAGAAAACCATACCGTTCGCGGCGCACTACTTTTCTTAAAGCATTTTAGCAAAGACTTACGTAAAATGGATTTATAAAACCGGCTTACAAAAGTCAGCCCAAAGGAGAATCCAATGTTGTTCATCGGCATCGACCTGGGAACTTCTGCCTGCAAGTTCCTGCTTATGGACGAGAAGGGCCAGATCCTGAACGTCGTGAGCGAGACCTACGACGTCGAGTACCCCAAACCCGGCTGGAGCCAGCAGGACCCGGCCGACTGGTGGCAGGCCGTTCGCCGCGGCGTCCCGGCCCTTCTCGCCGACCAAGACGCCTCGCAGGTGCGCGGCATCGGCGTCGCCGGGCAGATGCACGGCCTGGTGGCCTTGGACGCAGACGACGAGGTCATCCGCCCCGCCATCCTGTGGAACGACGGCCGCACCGCCGACGAGGTCCGCTACCTCAACGAGGAGGTTGGCCAGGATCGTTTGCTCGAGTGGACCGGCAACATAGCCTATGCCGGCTTCACCGCGCCCAAGATCTTGTGGATGCGCGAGAACGAGCCCGAGAACTACGCCGACATCGCCCATGTCATGCTGCCCAAGGACTACGTCAACCACCTGCTGTGCGGCGCCTACGCGACCGACGTCTCGGACGCCTCGGGGACCTTGCTCTTTGACGTGGGCGCCCGCGACTGGTCCGAGCCCATGCTCAAGCTCTGCGGCCTGTCCCGCGCCGAGGTGCCTCAGGTCCACGAGTCATACGAGAAGATCGGCTGCGTGCTGCCCGAGGTGGCGGCCGAGCTGGGCCTTCCGCAAGGCGTCGTGGTCTGCGCCGGCGCTGGCGACAACGCGGCGGCGGCCATCGGCACCGGGTGCGTGGGCGCCGGCTCGATGAACGTGAGCCTGGGCACCTCGGGCACCGTCTTCATCCCCACCTTGAGCTACGCCGTGGGCGTGGGCGACCGCATCCACTCCTTCTGCCACGCCGACGGCAGCTGGCACCTCATGGGCTGCATCCTCTCGGCCGCCAGCTGCAACGCCTGGTGGGTGGGCAGCATCCTGGGATCCGACGACTTTGCCGCAGCTCAGGAGGGCATCGACGCCTCCGTGGCGCCGCTGGACCTCCCGTATTTCCTGCCCTACCTCATGGGCGAGAGGACCCCGCACAACGACACGGCCGCCCGAGGCTCCTTCGTGGGCATGAGCATGTCCACGACCTGCGCGGACCTCACCCGCGCCGTGCTGGAGGGCGTCGCCTTCGCCGTGCGCGACTCCGTCGAGATCGCCCGCGCCCTGGGCATCGACGTGCGCAGCTCGACCGTTTGCGGCGGCGGCGCCAAGAGCCGCCTGTGGCTGCAGATGCTCGCGAACATCCTGGACATCGAGCTTAGGCTCCCCGCCACCGAGCAGGGGCCCGGCTACGGCGGCGCCATGCTCGCCGGTGTGGCCGCCGGCGCCTTCGAAAGCGTGGCCCAGGCTTGCGAGAAGATCGTGGCGATCCGCGACACCGTCGAGCCCGACCCGGCCGCCATCGCCGCCTACGACGCCCGCTACCAGGCCTGGCATGAGCTCTATCCCGCCCTCAAGTCCTCCTTCGCGAAGATGGGAGCATAAAGAATGTTGGAAGTTTTATCCGTACAAGACCCGGCCTTCGCCGAGTACGGCGCCGTCTGGGAAGACGCCGACCCGGAGCTTCTCGGCCAGATCTCGCAGGCGCTCGACCGCCTGACGCCCCTGCCCGAGGCGACCGACTACGTGGCCGAGGACCCGGTGCTGCAGGGCCTTGCCGCCGCGCGCGAGCTCGCGCCCGCCCTCTTTGGCGGCCTGCCGGCGCAGTTTGGCTGGTGCAACGGCCACAACCTCAAGCTCAACTGCCTTGAGTACCACCGCTCGAGCGAGTTCAACCTGGGCACGGGCGACTTCATCCTGCTTTTGGCCAAGCAGTCCGATATCCGCGCCGGCAAGCTCGACACCGCCTGCGTCAAGGCCTTCCGTGTGCCCGCGAACACCCTGGTAGAGGTGTACGCCACGACCCTGCACTACGCCCCCTGCCAGGTGAGCGACGCCGGCTTTAAGGTCCTGGTCGCCCTTCCGGCCGGCACCAATCTCGATGCGCCGGCCCTTGCAGCGCGCGGCGGCGACGTCGATCTTCTGTGGGCCGCCAACAAGTGGCTGCTCGCTCACCCGGAGTCGGCCGAGGCCGCGGCCGGCGCCCCGGTGCGCCTTGCCGGCGAGAACATCACGCTTTAGTCAGCAGGCGAGAAGGACGCGCGGCCCCCGGCCCGCCCGCCCCACGCCCGGCCCGGTCCCGGCGGTCAGCCCGCGGCCCGCCCGGCCCCGGCGGCCAGCCCGCGGCCCGAGCGCCCTTCTCGCCACAAAGGAGAGGAACCAAGAATGCCCTTAGAGTCAAGCAACATCCCGCAGGTCAAGCTGGGAATCATCGCCGTCTCGCGCGACTGCTTCCCCATCCAGCTCGCCGTGAGCCGCCGCGAGGCAATCGTCGCCGCCTGCGCCGAGGCGGGCCTGCCCGTCGTCGAGGTCAAGACCGCCGTCGAGTCCGAGGCCGACATGCAGCTCGCCCTTGACGAGGCCGCGGCCGCCGGCGTCAACGCCCTCACCGTGTTTCTCGGCAACTTTGGCCCCGAGACGCCCGAGACCCTCATTGCCCAGCGCTTCGACGGCCCCGTCATGTACGTGGCGGCCGCCGAGGGCGACGGCGACATGGTCAACGGCCGCGGCGACGCCTACTGCGGCATGCTCAACTGCAGCTACAACCTGGGCATGCGCCACGTGCGCGCCCACATCCCCAGCTATCCCGTGGGCACCGCGGCAGACATCGCCCGCATGATGGCCGATTTCGTGCCCGTGGCCCGCGCGGTCATCGGCGTGCGCAACCTCAAGATCATCACCTTTGGCCCGCGCCCGCAGGACTTCTTTGCCTGCAACGCCCCGATCAAGGGCCTCTACGAGCTGGGCGTCGAGGTCGAGGAGAACTCCGAGCTCGACCTTCTCGTCGCCTACCGCGAGCACGAGGGCGACCCGCGCATCGCCGACGTCTGCGCCGACATGGCCGCCGAGATGGGGGAGGGCCGCTACTACCCCGACCTTCTCGCCCGCATGGCCCAGTTCGAGCTCACCCTTCTTGACTGGGCCGAGGCCCACAAGGGCGCCCGCAAGTACGTCGCCTTTGCCGACAAGTGCTGGCCGGCGTTTCCCAAGGAGTTCGGCTTCGAGCCCTGCTACGTCAACTCGCGCCTGGTCAGCCGCGGTATCCCGGTGGCCTGCGAGGTCGACATCTACGGCGCGCTCTCGGAGTACATCGGCATGTGCGCCACGAACGACACCGTGACCCTGCTCGACATCAACAACTCCGTGCCCCAGTACATCTATGACGAGGACATCAAGGGCAAGTTCGACTGCAAGCTCACCGACACCTTCATGGGCTTCCACTGCGGCAACACCCCCAGCTGCAAGATGTGCGCCGACCGCGCGGTCAAGTACCAGCTGATCCAGCACCGCCTGCTCGAGCCCGCCGGCTCCGACCCCGACTTCACCCGCGGCACCCTTGAGGGCGATATCGCGGCCGGCGACGTGACCTTCTACCGCCTGCAGTGCGACTCGGACGGCAACCTTCGCAGCTACGTGGCCGAGGGCCAGATCCTGCCGGTGGCCACCCGCTCCTTTGGCGGCATCGCGATCTTCGACATCCCCGAGATGGGCCGCTTCTATCGCCACGTCCTGATCGAGAAGCGCTACCCGCACCACGGCGCCGTGGCCTTTAGCCACGCGGGCAAGGCCCTCTTCGACATCCTGCGCTACCTGGGCGTCGAGGACATCGCCTACAACCAGCCCGCGAGCCTGCCGTACCCCACCGAGAACCCCTTCGCATAGCGCTGCGCGCCGGGCGCCCGGAAATCCCCCTCTTCCCACCGGGCGCCCGCCCGTAGCCGCTCGTAAACGTTCACCCTTACGCACGCCTTACGTTCACCCGCCGAATTCGACCGTTCGCCGCCGCGCGGAAAAGAACGAAAACGTTATCTCTCAACCGTCTATACTTAAGCTACGAAAACGATTAACAAGTCTGTCCCGGCGCCCGGCGTCAGGCGCCCGCGACAAAGAAAGGAGGGCCCGCATGGTTACGCTCAAGATGATCGCAGAGGAGACGGGCCTTTCTGTCGCGGCCGTCTCGAAGGCCTTGAACCACATGCCGGGCATCAGCGAGAAGAACGCCAAGCTCGTGCGCGAGTGCGCCAAGCGCCTCAACTACTTTCCCAACGGCGCGGCCCAGACCCTAAAGACCCAGCGCTCCCGCAACATCGGCGTCGTCTACCAAAACCAGCTGGACCACGAGTACTTCTCGCGTATGCTCACCGCCGCCCGCGCGACGGCCGAGGCCGCCGGCTATGACATGACCTTCCTTTCTGACAAGGGCGTCTCTGAGTACGGCTACGCCGCCCACGCCCTGCGCCGCAACTGCGACGGCGTGCTGGTGTGCAACGGCAACATCGAGCAGGACGACCTCGAGCGCCTCTCGTCGAGCCCCCTTCCCGTGGTCTCGATCGAGCGCGAGTTCAAGGGCCGCACCTCGGTGTGGAGCGACAACGCCGGCGGCATGGAAGAGATCGTCGACCACGTGGCCGGCATGGGCCACCGCCGCATCGCCTTCATCCACGGCGAGAAGGGCTCGGTCACCCTCGAGCGCCTCAACGGTTTTCTCGCCGCCTGCCAAAAGCGCGGCATCGAGGTGCCCGACGCCTACGTGCGCGAGGCCCACTTCCACAACCCCGAGGCCGCGGGCGAGGCCGTGCGCGGCCTGATGGCGCTGCCCACGCCCCCGACCTGCATCTTGTTCCCCGACGACATCTCTTACCTGGGCGGCATGGACGAGCTCGTCTCCTGTGGCCTGGCCGTGGGGCACGACATCAGCTGCGTCGGCTACGACGGCATCCTGCTCGCCCGCTACATGCGCCCCGAGCTCACCACCTACCGCCAGGACGCCGAGGGCATCGGCCGCGTGGCGGTCCAGGAGCTCTTCTCGGCCATCGACGGCGGCGAGACGTACACGCCCAAGAAGATCGTGGTGCCCGGCGCGCTTGTGCCCGGCGCCACCGTGGCGAACATCGCTTCCTAGCTCCTCTCCCTTCCTTTCCCAACCCCTGGCTGTAAGCCGTTTCCCTTTCCTGCACAGCGAAAACGTTTAACCTACCTTCACGGAGGAACCTCATGAACTTCACCACCGAAAGAGCCCGCGAGCAGGTCAAACCCGCCTGCGACTTTATCCGCGACCTCTTTGGCGAGAAGGCCGCCGGCCCCAACCTGGACGCCGCCTACCTCGACGCCCGCCGCACCCGCGCCGTGGGCTTTGTCGGCCTGCCCTACGAGGCGCCCGTCTGCCAGCACCTTCTGGGCGAGCGCGACGTGGCCGCCTTCATCCTGTCCCAGCCCGCGTCCTCGCTCTTCTTCTTAAACGGCGAGGTCGTGACCTGCGAGACCAACGAGGGCCTGGTAGAGGTGCCCGGCAACGTCGCCCAGGCCGTCAAGGACGTCGTCGTGCGCATCATCGCCGGCGCGGGCATCCTGGGCGCCGACGGCAACTTCTCGCTTGACCTCAAGGCCTATCCCGTGAGCTCCCACTACGCCGTCAACCTGCTGCTGGGCAACCGCGCGGGCTACCCGTACCCCCTGTGCACCACGCCCAAGGGCGCCGTCGACGGCCTGGGCCGCGGCTCCTTCCGCGCGACGGGCGGCGAGCAGGTCCTGGCGACCCGCTGCGTCATCGACCCCGCCCAGAACGGCGAGCCCGAGAACCGCCAGTTCTATCTCACCGAGGGCGGCGAGCAGATCTTCTACTCCGCAGACGTCGACACCAACGTGGCCAGCGCCTCCTGCACCCACTCGCAGGGCTGGACCCGCATCGACTACACCACCGCCGATGGCCTGGCAATCGAGCGCACCATCTTCATGCTGCCGCAGGAGCCGGGCATGCCCAGTGCCGTCGAGGCCCAGCGCGTGACCGTTAAGAACCTCGGTGACACCCCGCGCGACCTGCGCATCGTCTTCACCGGCACCTTCGGCATCGCCGAGGCCTTGACCATCGCGAACGACATCATCTACGCCAACCTCGTCCAGGAGTCGGAGGTCGTCTACGACGGCGCGGAGCCCGTGGCCCTCACCCTTTGGGCCAAGCCCGCCGAGGAGCGCAACAAGAAGCGCTTCGTCTCTATCCTCAAGGACGGCGAGGGCATGGACGAGTACTGCACGAGCCTCGCCGACTTCGTGGGGGCGGGCACCCTCGAGCGCCCGGAGCTCGTGGGTCATCTCCCCAACGCCCTCTCCCGCAAGATGGCGCCTTTCTTTGCCGTAGCGAAAACGTTTAACCTCCAGCCCGGCGAGACCGCGACCATCGACGAGCTCGTGGGCATGTCCGGCTCCGCGGGCGACGACGTCCCCTTCGAGGTCGCCCTGCCCAAGCTCGTGGACACCTACCGCGACCCGGCGGCCCTTACCCGCTCGCTTGCCGGCGTGCGCGATTTCTGGGCCCGCTACACCAACTACCTGCAGATGGAGTCCGGCGACGACAAGTACGACGCCTACATCTCGCACAACCTGCCCTTCCAGGTCCTCTACCAGACCTATGTCTCCCGCGCCTTCGCCTGGACCCAGAAGTCCTACCGCGAGATGGGCTTCCGCGAGATCCAGGACATCTACGCCTCCATGTATTATCTCTCCGCCATGGGCGAGAACGACCTCGTGCGTGACCTGCTCTCCAACTGGGTGCGCCAGGTCTGGGAGATGGGCTACGCCTACCACGACTTCACCTTCAAGGGCAAGGAGCCGGGCGACTGCTCCGACGACCAGCTGTGGCTTGTCCAGGCGGTCTATCGCTACGTCACCATCAGCGGCGACACCGACTTCCTGACCAGCGAGTTCCCCATCGCCGGCACCGACGGCAAGACCCGTACCCTGTGGGAGACCATGAAGGCCGCCCTTACCTACTCCGGCTGCATCAGCGTGGGCAAGCACGGCCTGCCCCTTCTCGACAAGGCCGACTGGAACGACACCCTGCGCCTCGACAAGGTCGTCTACAAGGGGCCGCAGAAGGAGGAGCTCTACCGCAAGCAGCTGGCCGAGAAGGGCCAGGAATGGGGCGTGGCCTGGGAGAACGAGCAGTCCGAGTCGGTCATGAACGCCTGCCTGCTCAAGATCGCGGCCGACGAGTTCGCCGAGATGAGCGAGCTTCTCGCCACGCCCGAGGCCGCCGCAGACGGCGCCTGGGCCCACGAGATGGCCGAGCGCGTCGCGGCCTCCATGCAGCAAAACGCCTGGAAGACCGACTACTTTGCCCGCTGCCTGATCAATGACGACCGCGAGGGCGGCTACACCTACCTGGGCTCGACCGGCGACAACCTGGCCGGCGATGCCGACGCCCCCGGCACCTACTTCTTGAACTCCTACAGCTGGGCGCTGCTGGCCGGCGTCGCCACCGAGGAGCAGGTCGCCACGATGCTCGGTGTCGTCGAGAGCCGCCTCAAGACCGAGGCCGGCCTTCGCCTGTGCACCCTGGTCGACTTCGACCGCCTGGGCGTCGCCACCGGCACCGCCCTCTACTTCCCGGGCGACCGCGAGAACTCCGGCGTCTTCAAGCACGCGGCCATGATGGCCACCGTGGCCTCCCTCAAGGCCGCCAAGACCGTGGCCGATCCGGCCCTGGCCGCGCGCCTGGCCGACCTCGCCTACTTCATGATGGACCGCACCTTCCCGTACAAGGCCATCGAGAACCCCTACGTCCTTAAGGGCAACCCGCGCTTCTGCACCCAGTACAACAACTCCGAGACCGGCGAGAACATCGCGCCCTTGCTCTCGGGCACCGCCTCGTGGCTGACCCTGGCCACCTATGAGACCTGCGGCGCCAACGTGGGACGCGAGACGATCAGCTTCGACCCCGTCCTGCGCCCCGGCCAGACCCACCTGGCCTACACCCTGGGCCTGGACGACGCCCACATCCACGTGACCATCGACTCCGCCTCCGGCGCCTTCCGCCGCGGCGAGAAGACCTGCTGCCTGTACGACGGCATCGCGTGCGACGGCACCATCGAGCGCCCCGCCTCGGGCGAGCACACCGTCGCCATCACTTTGTAGGGCCGAGCGAGGAGGGGAGAAGACCCAGACAAAAGACCCGAGAAAGGCCCGCCCGTCGCCGATTTCGGGCCGTAAGACCAACACACGGGCACGCAAGGTTAGGCATACTCGTTTCTAGCAACAAAAGATGGGAGGGTGAACATGAAGAATTCCGCAAGCGCGGCCACCGTGGCAAATGAAGGCCAGGTCAAGAAGGCATCGATGCAGGACAACCCGCTCTATCACGTCCTGCGCGTCGCCGTGGTGTTGGCGGCCGCTTCGGTTTTCTACTCCGGTCTGAACCCCGCCAGGGTCACGACCGCGATCTCCAGCAACGTTTCGCTCTTTACCGCCTGCGTCGACCACAACTCGCTTGTGAGCCAGATCCCCGACCGCGTCCTTAAGAAGACCGCGGTCACCAGCGACACCTTCACGATGCTGCAGGTGGCCTGCGCGGTCATCATCGTCGGCATCGTCGTGGCCATCGTGGGCGCCTGCATGTCCTACGGCAACAAGCGCATGCGCACCCGCGGCCTCAAGTTCCCGGTGATCGGCGCGGCCGTCATGGCGGCGGGCCTGGCCGGTGTGGGCGCGGTCTATGCCACCATCGCCGGCGCCGCCTCCGACAAGGTCCCGGCCTGCCTGCCCGGCGCCTTCATCTTCTTCGTGGTTCTCGTCGTGGCAATGATCGCCTGCTCGGTGGCCCTGTTCTTCAAAGAGAAGGCCGATGCCGAGCCCGTCGAGGACAAGATGGAGATGCAGGAGAAGTACCACCTGTTCCTGCTCTTCGTGCCGATCCTGGCCCTGGCGTTTCTCTTCTGCTACCTGCCGTTGTGGGGCTGGCGCTACGCCTTCTTCGACTACACGGCCGGCGGCGACCTGACGGCCGAGAACTTCGTGGGCCTCAAGTGGTTCACCATCTTGTTCCAAAACGACACGACCCGCGGCGACGTCATCCGTGTGATGACCAACACGCTGGCCATGTCTGGCCTGGGCATCTTGACCTCGTGGATCCCGATGGTCTTCGCCGTCTTCCTCATGCAGGTCCCCTCCAAGCGCTTCCGCCGCTTTGTCCAGAACTTCACGACGGTCCCCAACTTCCTGGGCTGGTCGATCGTCTACGCCATCGCCATCGCGATCTTCTCGACCGACGGCTTCATCAACAACTTCCTCAACAACATCCTGGGCATCGCCGCCAACACCAACTACCTGATGGACGGCTCGCACATGTGGCTCAAGATGCTGCTGTGGGGCATGTGGAAGGGCGTCGGCTGGTCGGCCATCATCTACATCAGCTCGATCACGGGCATCGACCCGGGTCTCTACGAGGCCGCCGAGGTCGACGGCGCGGGCCGCTTCCAGAAGATGATCCACGTCACCATCCCGCAGCTCATGCCCACGTTCTTTGTCCTTCTCCTCATGAGCATCGCCAACGTCCTTTCCAACGGCATGGAGCAGTACCTGGTCTTCTCCAACGCGGCCAACTCCGGCGCGCTTGAGGTCTTGGACCTCTATGTCTACAACCTCGGTATCGGCAACGGCCAGATCCCCATGTCCACGGCCATCGGCATGTTCAAGTCCGTCGTCTCTGTCGTGCTTCTCTTCGCCGCCAACGGCGCGTCCAAGAAGCTTCGCGGCGAGAGCATCATTTAAGGGGGGAGAAGGAAATGGCAAAACGTGTCAACGGCGGAATCCAGTACAAGCAGACCCCCGGTGACGTGGCCTTCAACGTGATCAACGTCGCGGTGTTCGCCCTCTTCACCCTGCTGTGCATCTTCCCGTTCTACTACCTGTTCATCAACACGATCTCGGACAACGCGCTCGTCTCGGCAAACCAGATCACGCTTCTGCCCCAAGGCATCCACTTCGACAACTACATCGCCTTGAAGGACGTCAACGACTTCGGCAACGCCGTCGTGGTAACCGTCGCGCGCACCGTCATCGCGACCTCGCTCATGGTGGTCATCTCGGCCTTCGCGGGCTATCTCACCACCAAGCGCGAGATGTGGCACCGCAGCTTCTGGTACCGCTTCCTCGTCGTGACCATGTACTTCAACGCGGGCACGATCCCCTGGTACCTCAACATGCTGGGCCTGGGCCTCACCGACAACTTCTGGGGCTATATCCTGCCCGCGCTCGTCTCGCCGTACAACATCATCCTGGTCAAGACCTACATCGAGTCCATCCCGGCCTCGCTGGAGGAGTCGGCCACGATCGACGGGGCCTCGGTCATGCAGGTGTTCACCAAGATCATCTTGCCGCTGTCCAAGCCCATCCTGGCCACCATCGCCGTCTTTGGCGCCGTGGCCAACTGGAACTCCCTGCAGGACTCCTTGATCTTGATGTCCAACTCGCCCGAGCTCTATACCCTGCAGCACCGCCTGTGGATCTACCTCAACAGCTCGTCGAACCTGGCGGCGTCCATGACCACCGGCGGAGGCACCGCCGCGGCGGCCTTGAACACCAAGGTCATCAAGTACACCATCAGCATGGTCACGATCATCCCGATCATGCTCGTCTACCCCTTCATGCAGCGTTACTTCGAAGAGGGCATCATGCTGGGCGCCGTCAAGGGCTAGGCCCTTGCGCGCAAAGGCCCGGCGGGCGTGACGGCCGCACGCCCACGGGGCCGCCCGGTTCTGCTTTGTTTCAAACAAACACCACGTCATCGCCTGTATTTCTCGGCGAGACAACCCTTATTCCCTAAAGGAGAAACACCATGAACGCAGATCACGTCCTGAGCCGCAGGAGCTTCGCCAAGCTGCTGGGCGCCACCGCCCCGGTCGCCTTCCTCGCCGGCTGCGGCTCCTCCAACTCGAGCTCCAGCAACTCCGGCTCGGACTCCACCTCCGACGTCGCGGCCGACGAGCTGGCCATCACGGTCTTCTCGCAGACCGCCAACTGGTCGGGCGACCAGGTGGGCTGGGGCGCCACGCTTCTCAAGGACTACTTCAACCTGACCGCCACCGTCGTGCCCGACACCAACGGCGCCTACCAGACCCGCATGGAGAACGGCGATTTGGGCGACCTCGTCATCTGGGGCACCAACGGCACCGACTACCAGTCGGCCGTCGACCAGGGCAAGCTCTTTGACTGGGACGAGGACAAGACCCTGGACTCCGAGGGCGCCGACCTCAAGAAGTACTTCCAGAAGGCCCTCGACGCCAACAAGGAGCTCAACTCCGACGGCAAGATCCACGGCATCGGCAACAACGTGACCAACGAGAAGGGCGAGCACGACCTCTTTATCTACAACTGGGGCCTGCGCTGGGACCTCTACCAGAAGCTCGGCCACCCCGCGGTGAAGTCCCTGGACGACCTCGAGGCCGTTTTCAAGGACATGCAGGCCGCCTGCCCCACCGGAGACGACGGCAAGCCGACCTACGCGATGTCCATCTGGCCCGACTGGGACGCCGAGATGGTCATGTACGTCAAGGGCCTGGCGAGCGCCTACTACGGCTACGACGAGCTGGGCATCGGCCTTTACGACTCCTCGACCGGCAAGTTCATGGACGCGCTTTCTGACGACGGCCCCTACATGGCGGCCCTCAAGTTCGTGAACAAGCTCTACCGCGACGGCCTGGTCGACCCCGACTCCATGACCCAGACCTACGACGAGATGATCACCAAGGTCCGCAACGGCAACGTGCTCTTCTCCATCTTCGACTTCGCCGGCGCCACCGCCTACAACAACGACGAGCACATCGCCGACGGCAAGATCATGCTCCCCTTGGTGCCGAGCGACGCCTCCGTCATCGTCCAGGGCCTCTCGACCATGGGCCAGGGCCGCATCTGGTCGATCGGCGAGCTGTGCGACGCCCCCGAGCGCGTGATGCAGCTCATCAACTGGCTCTACACCCCCGAGGGCGCCCTCACCAACCTCTACGGCCTTAAGGGCCTCATGTGGGACTACGACGAGAGCGGCAACACCGTCTTCACCGAGCTGGGCAAGAAGTGCTTCGAGGACCCGACGACCGACCTTTCCGGCACCGAGTGGACCTCGCCCAAGACCGGCAAGACCTACACGCTTTCCGGCACCTACAACGACGGCAGCCTGCAGATCAACAACACCACCTGGGCCAACGGCGCCAAGAACCCCGAGGCCACCGACGACTGCTTCTACCAGGGCACCTGGGCCTCCAACATCGTCGATGCGCAGAACGACGCCGAGAAGGACTGGCGCGAGGTCACCGGCGCCAAGAGCCAGTGGGAGTACCTCAACTCGGTCAACTACACGGTGATCCCGGCCGCCAACTTTGCCCTGGGCACCCGCAGCTCCGAGCTCGAGCTCACCTGGCAGCAGGTCATCAAGACCATCAAGGAAGGCTCCTGGAAGGCCATCTACGCCAAGGACGACGCCGAGTTCGCGAGCCTGGTCAAGGACATGCAGTCCACCTGCGCCGGCTACGGCTACGACGACTGCGTCGCCTGGTGCGAGTCCGAGGCCTCCCGCCGCTTTGGCCTGCAGGAGAAGTAAAGGCCTACGGCAAGCCCGCGCGCGGCACGGGTAACGCGACCTAAGAGGGGAGAGACGCGCATGAAGATCACGGTCGACTCGCCGCTTATCCAAGCGGGGATCAAGGCGACGAACCTGCTCATCATCAACTTTTGGCTGGTGGTTGGGTGTATCCCCGTCGTGACGGCCGGCGCCTCCGTGACCGCGGCCTTCTCCGTTCTCCTCAAGATGGCCGAGGATCGCGAGGACATTGGCATCACCCGGGCGTTCTGGAGCGCCTGGGTGGCCAACCTCAGGCACGGCGTCGTCCTCACGCTGGCGCTTCTCGCCTGCGTCTGGAGCGCCTGGATGAGCTGGCAGCTCTTCGAGAAGCTGCCGGACAACCCGGTGGGTTTTCTCATCCTGGCCTTTGCCGTGGGGCTTCTCGCCTTCGTCCACTTCGTGTACGTCTTTGCCCTCGAGGCCCGCTACGAGAACGGCCTGGTGCGGCAGATGCGCAACTCTCGCCTCATTTGCGTGCGCTTCTTTGGGAAGACCCTGCTTTTGATGGGTGTGCTGGGTCTTCAGGTTCTCATCTTTGGCTTCACGGCCCCGGTGCTCACCTACGCCGGCCTCTTCTTCGCGCCCGCGCTGGCCGTCTACACGACGGCGCAGGTCGCGATGCCGATCTTCCGCCAGCTCGAGGCAAACCCGGCGGCGGACGACGGAATCACCGTATCGAGCGAACGAGACTGGTAAGGACTTTCTCGCATGATCAAGATCGCTGTTGACTACTACCCCGAGCACTGGGACCGCTCCCTGTGGGAGGACGACGTGCGCGCCATGGCCGAGCTGGGCGTTCATGCCGTGCGCGTGGGCGAGTTCGCCTGGAGCCGCATGGAGCCCGCCGAGGGCGCCTACGACTTCGCGTGGCTCGACGACGCCATCGAGCTCATCGCCGCCCACGGCATGAAGGTCATCCTGGGCACCCCCACCAACTGCGCGCCCCTGTGGCTCTACACCGCCCACCCCGAGACCGTCCAGTGCGAGCGCGACGGGCAGCGCACCCACCTGGGCATCCGTGGCCACCGCTGCCAGACCTCGCCCGTCTTTCGCGCCTATGCCGAGAAGATCGTGCGCAAGATGGCCGAGCGCTACGCCGGCCGGCCCGAGATCTTAGCGTGGCAGATCGACAACGAGGTCGAGTCCAACCACTGCACCTGCCCCTCGTGCCGCAAGCGCTTCCAGGAGTTTTGCCGAGAGAAGCACGGCACGCTCGAGCAGCTCAACCGCGACTGGGGAACCGTCGTGTGGAGCGGCGAGTACTCCGACTGGTCGCAGATCGAGTGCTTCAACACCGCCTGGGTCAACAAGTCCGACTGGTTCAACCCGGCCTACATGCTGGACTACGAGCGCTTTTGCTCGGCGACCACGGCCGAGTACGTGGACTTCCAGGCGGCGCTGATCCGCGAGTACGACCCCGATGCCGTCGTGACCACCAACGCCTGCTTCGGCCTGCACGTGCAGGACTTCTACCAGGAGTTCGAGGGCCTAGACGTCGCCTCCTACGACAACTACCCGCCGCTCGAGATCCCCGACGATCCCAACGAGGTCTACTCCAACGCCTTCGCGCTCGACATGGTGCGCGGCTGGAAGAACCAGAACTTCTGGGTCATGGAGCAGCTCGGCGGGCCCATGGGCTGCTGGATGCCCACGACCCGCGCCATGGAGCCGGGAATGCTCGAGGGCTATGGCCTGCAGGCCGTGGCCCACGGGGCCGACATGCTCAACTTCTTTAGGTGGCGCACGGCGTCCACCGGGGCCGAGATGTACTGCTTCGGTCTTCTCGACCACGACAACAAGCCCAACCGTCGCCTGAAGGAGCTCGAGCTTCTGGCCGGGCGCCTGGCCAAGATCGAGGGCCTGGACAAGACGAGCGTCGAGTCGCAGGTCGCCCTGGTCTTCTCGCCGGATCAAAACTACAACTTTTCCAACCAGACGCAGAGCCGCGGCTTCGACTACTGGAAGCAGGCGCGCCTCTACCACGACACCCTCATGGGCCTGGGCGTGAACTGCGACGTGGTGAGCGACGCCGAGCGCCTGGACCCGGCCAAGCACAAGCTCGTGATCGTGCCCGCGTATGCCGTGACCAGCGACGCGTTTGTCGACAAGCTCAAGGCCTACGTGGCCGCGGGCGGACACGCGATCCTGGGCGCCCGCGCCGGGGCGAAGGACGCCAACGGCAACTGCACGGTGGGGGAGTACCTGCCCGGCAAGTTCGCCGAGCTCTGCGGCTGCCGCGTGCTGGAAAGCGACGCCATCGGCGAGGCCGTCCAGACCGTGCGCGACTCCAACGGCAACGTCCACAACATCGGCGTGTGGTGCGACCTGCTGGAGCTCGACGGCGCCCGCGCCATCGCCGAGTACGACCAGCGCTACTACGCGGGCATGCCCGCCGCCTGCCGCAACGACTACGGCGCCGGTACCTGCTCTTACGTGGGCACCGTCGGCGACAAGAGCTTCCACCGCGCGCTTTTGGTGAGCGAGCTTCGCCTGGCCGGCGTCGAGTTCATCGAGAACCTGCCCGGCGGCGTCGAGAGCTCCACGAGGTCCGGGGAGGGCGGCGAGTTCAGGTTCTTCTTCAACAACACCCTGAGGAACCACACGTTCTTCTACCAGGGCGCCCGCGTTTCCCTGCAGCCCCTCGAGGTCAAGATCGCGACCGGCGAGGGCCAGTGGGTCTAAGGCGCACCCAACGGCCGGCGCACCGGCACTTCTACCCGTAAACAAAGGCAAGGTCAAAGCAGTTAAGGAGCGTTTGACATGGCAACCGTGAGCCTTAAGCACATCGAGAAGGTCTACCCCAGCGAGAACTCCGGCAAGAAGAGGCGCGCCAAGAAGGCCGCCGAGCTTCCCGAGAAGAAGAGCAACCTCAAGGAGACCGAGGAGGGCGTCGTCGCCGTCGAGGACTTCAACCTCGACATCGCCGACCGCGAGTTCGTCGTGCTCGTCGGGCCCTCGGGCTGCGGCAAGTCCACCACGCTGCGCATGGTCGCCGGCCTGGAGGACATCACCCGCGGCGAGCTCTACATCGACGGCAAGCTCATGAACGAGGTGGCGCCCAAGGAGCGCGACATCGCCATGGTCTTCCAGAACTACGCCCTCTACCCGCACATGACCGTGCGCCAGAACATGGAGTTCCCGCTCAAGCTCCGCAAGATGGACAAGGCCGAGATCGACCGCCGCGTCGAGCAGGCCGCCCAGGTCCTGGGAATCACCCAGTACCTCGACCGCAAGCCCAAGGCGCTCTCGGGCGGCCAGCGCCAGCGCGTCGCCATCGGCCGCGCCATCGTGCGCGACCCCAAGGTCCTGCTCATGGACGAGCCTCTCTCGAACCTCGACGCGAAGCTGCGCAACCAGATGCGCGCCGAGATCATCAAGCTTCGCCAGCGCATCGACGCGACCTTCATCTACGTCACCCACGACCAGACCGAGGCCATGACCTTAGGCGACCGCATCGTCATCATGAAGGACGGCGTGGTCCAGCAGGTCGGCACCCCTCAGGAGGTCTTCGACAACCCGGCCAACATCTTCGTCGCCGGCTTCATCGGCGTGCCGCAGATGAACTTCTACGAGGGCGAGCTTCTCCGCGACGCATCCGGCAAGTACTCCGTCAAGGTCGACGGCGCCGTCATCGAGCTTTCCGCAGAGAAGCAGATGCGCCTTCAGTCCAACGGCGTGGAGGGCGGCCCCGTCACCGTGGGCGTGCGTCCCGAGCACATCTCGCTTGAGGGCGACCCCGCCCAGATGATCCACGGCACCGTGGACGTGTCCGAGATGATGGGCTCCTCGGTCCACCTGCACATCAAGGCCTGCGGCAAGGACGGCGTCATCATCGTCCCGACGCTCGACATGGGCAACAAGTCCTACTCCATGAACTCGCAGATCTCCTTCACCTTCGACGGCGGCGTCGCGCACGTCTTCGACCCCGCGACGGGCAAGAACCTGGAGTTCTAGCGCTTTTCGTTCTTCTCAGTACAACGTTGTACCTCTCGTCTCCACAGATTGGAATCGCATGAAGACCTCTTTCGAGAACGGCGTCTTTGAGCTGCGCCGACAGGCCGAGACCCTGCGCATCGAGCCCTGGGGCAAGAACGCCTTCCGCGTGCGCGGCACCAAGTACCCCGAGTTCACCGGCC
>CAVAUD010000025.1:0-20904 GCA_963591565.1 bacterium | reverse complement strand
CTGGCGCGTTTATTCCCTCGAGGTCACGGTTTTTAAGGTGCGCGAAACCGCTTAGACGGGGGTCGCGGGGTCAGTTTTTGCGAAAGTTGGAGGCTGTTTTGCGAGTTGCTGGGTAGACCCGGGTTGGGCACCCATAAAACCGCAGGTCGCGAGAAGCCGAATGCCCCGGCTACTCGACCGACCGCCAAACCGCCTCCAACTTTCGTCGTTTTTGAGCTCAGGCCCCGGAATTAGGCCCGCGAGGGAACGGGCAGGATCGCCGGGCGCGGGCGCGCGCGGCGCCTAGAACTTGTCCGTCATGATGTCGCCGCCGCCGTGGAGCTGCTCGATGACCTCGGGAATGCGGTCCAGCTCGTACGGGGTCATCTGGTAGACCCAGTTGAGCCAGTTGCGGTACAGCAGGTTGGCGTGGGCGCGCCAGGTGAAAATCGGCTGCTTCTCGGGGTCGTCCTCGGGGAAGTAGTTGACGGGCACGCGAATGGGCAGGCCCTTGTTGAAGTCGCGCCAGAACTCGCCGGCCAGCGTGTCTCGGCCATACTCGAAGTGGCCGGTGACGTAGACCTCGTGGAAGTCGCGGGTGGCGATAAGGGCCGGGCCCGAGTCGAAGCCCTCAGAAAGAACCTGCAGCTCGGGGTGCTCGGCAAGCGCGGCGGTGTCGATCGCGGCGTGACGCGAGTGCGGCATGTAGTGGACCTCGTCGAAGCCGTTGGTCAAGAAGTTGTACTCGTCGCAGAGCTTCTGCGGGAAGACGCCAAAGAGCTTGGCGCCCAGGGCCTTCTTGGGAATCTGGTACAGGTGCCACAGCGCGCCCAACGCGCCCCAGCACAGATACATCGTGGACAGCACGTGGGTCTGCGACCAGTCGACGATGCGGCAGAACTCGTCCCAGTAGTCGACGTCCTCGTACTCCAGGTGCTCGACGGGGGCGCCGGTCACGATGAAGCCGTCGTAGTAGTTGTCCTTCAGGGCGTCGAAGGTGTCGTAGAACTTGACCAGGTGGTCGGCCGAGACGTGCGTCGCCTCGTGGCTGTCGACGCGCATGAAGTCCAGGCTCACCTGCAGCGGCGACTTGGAGATGAGGCGCAGGATCTGCGTCTCGGTCTCGACCTTGGTGGGCATGAGGTTCAAGATGACGACGCGCAGCGGACGAATCTGCTGGTTGTTGGCCACTTCCTCCTCGAGCGCGAAGATGCGCTCCTGGTGCAGGATGTCTTTGGCGGGCAAGCCGTCGGGGATGTTGATGGGCATTGTGGTGCGAACCTTTCCTGGGGCAAAAGCGCAGCTAATGGGACCACGCCTCACCCTTTGTGCCGAGCGGTCTGCCGTCGGCGAGTCGTTTAGCCTTCTCAGTATAGCGGCGGCGCTTCACCCGGTGCGCACAAAACAGGCGAACGCGCGCACTTCTCGCGTGCATGAACTCGGCATATGGTGGATACTTGCAGCTATGACTACTACATTTGCCGAGCTCGGGCTAAACGAGCAAATCCTCGAAGGTATCGCTTCGCTTGGTTTCACCGAGGCCACCCCTGTGCAGGCCGAGGCCATCCCCCACGTGCTTGCGGGCAAAGACGTCGTGGCCTGCGCGCAGACCGGCACGGGCAAGACGGCGGCTTTCGCCCTGCCCTGCCTGCAGCGCATTGGCGGCGAGACGGGCGAGGGCCCGCACGCGCTGATCGTCACGCCCACCCGCGAGCTTGCGGCCCAGATCGACAAGGTCGTCAAGGTCGTATGCGAGAAGACCGGCCAGCGGGCCGTCATCGTCATGGGCGGCGCGCGCTTCGACAAGCAGATCAAGCAGCTCGAGCGCGGCTGCGACCTTCTGGTCGCGACGCCGGGGCGCCTGCTCGACCTCATCGAGCACGGCCACGTGAGCCTGGACGCCGTGAAGGTCCTGGTCCTGGACGAGGCCGACCGCATGCTTGACATGGGCTTTTGGCCGAGCGTCAAGCGCATCATGAACCAGCTGCCCAAGGAGCACCAGACGCTGCTCTTCTCCGCGACGCTTCCGCCGTCGATCAAGAGCACGGTCGACGCGCTGCTGCACGAGCCGGTCACGGTCGAGATCTCGCGCTCGGGCCAGACGGCCGAGACGGTCGAGGAGCACCTCTGCCCCGTCACGCAGGCGCAGAAGCCGGAGCTTTTGCGGGCGCTGCTCGCCGGGTTCGCGCCGGAGGGGGCGGCCGCCGGCGACGATGCCGAGGCCCCCGCGGCCGGCGGCCTCAACCGCGTCCTGGTCTTCTGCCGCACCAAGCAGCGCGTCGATACCTTGTGCACGATGCTCAAGAACGTGCAGGTCAAGGTAGACGTCATGCACGCCGACCGCCCGCAGAAGGCCCGCGAGCGCGCGCTCGAGAAGTTCCGCGAGGGCAAGATCCAGGTCCTTGTCGCCACCGACGTCATGAGCCGCGGCATCGACGTCTCGGGCATCGACGCCGTCATCAACTTCGACGTCCCCATGGACCCCGAGGACTACGTGCACCGCATTGGCCGCACGGGCCGCGCCGGCGCGACCGGCCAGGCCTTCACCTTCGTGGCCCCCGACGAGATCTCTCCCCTGCGCGAGATCGAGTACTTCACCAAGAAGCTCATCCCCACCTGGGACCTCGAGGGCTTCAAGTACGACGCCGGCCGCATCATCCCGCAGGAGGGCCGCAGCACCAAGAAGCCCACGCGCACGATGTTCGCCGGGTCGCGCAGCCGCGGCCGCGGCATGTCCGCCGGCCGCTACGGGCGCCACTACTAAGCAGCGAACTCAAAAAGAGCAGGCAGCGTGCCGGGCGTCCTACCAGACGTCCGGCATTTTTACGGCGCGCGATCCGGGGGCGAGAAGGTCCTCGCCGTCCAGGGCCGCCGCGTCAAACGGGATTCCCGCCAGGCGCATGAGGGTCGGCGCCTCGTCTATCAGGCGCGCCCCGGTATAGCGGCCGGGCTCGACGCCCGGGCCCGCGATGATGAGCGGCGGCTTGGGCCCGCGAAACGGCAGGTGGCCGTGGGTGGAGACGGCGTAGTAGTAATCCGGGTCGGTCGACGGGGTGACCACCTTGCCCGCGACGTTGCAGACGATGCCGTAGCCGGGCGCGGCCTCCAGCATGACCGCGAAGTCGCCGCCCTCGTGGAAGCGCGCCTCGCACTCCTCGCGCGTGAAGACGTCCGAGACAAGCCCGTCCTCAAGCAGCGGCGCCAGCGCGTCCATCGCCGCTGGCAGATCGTCCGGCGAGGCAACAAACAGCTGGCCAGAGGCCCCGCCCGCCAGAACGTAGGCCCGCCAACCCGTGACGCGGCCGTCCGCCCCGACGTCGATCAGCCCCGCGTCGCGCAGCAAGACGTTGGGGGCCAGCCGCGCCTCGATGGGCACGTGGCCGTGGTCGCCCAGGATGACGAAGATCGTCTCGTCATAGGTTCCGGCGTCCTTCATCGCGTTAATACAACGTTGTACCCACTCGGCATGACGAGCGAGCGCAGCCCGCGCCTCGGGCGAGCGCGTCCCGTGGAAGTGCCGCGCGTGGTCGAGCGACGCCTGGTGCGTGAAGAGCACCTGCGGCTTCACCTCGCGAATAATGTCCTCGACGCACCGAACGTCGAACTCGTCGGGCTGCGGGTCGTCCGTGTAGCGAATCACGTCGCGATGCCGCAGGTAGAGCTCGTGCCCAAACTCCGTGCAGTTCTTCTCGTATAGGTCGTCCAATGCCTTGGCGAGAAGATCGGGGCCGCTCCAGGCCTCCTCGTTGGAGACCCACATCTCGGGCACGTTGACGTCGATCGCGGGGTCGCCCACGGTAACGGGCCAGCTCACGGCCGCGGTCGAAAGCCCAGCCGCCTTCGCGTAGTCGAAAACAGTTGGAACTTTGATGCTCTCGGCACCCCAGTTCCACGCCGCGTCCTCGCACGCCGGGTCCAAGACCTGGTTGTGAGAGACCCCGTGGCGCACAGGCCAGCAGCCCGTCGTGATGCTCGCGTGGCAGACGAAGGTCAGCGTGGGGTACACGCAGTCGACGTGCTCAAAGACAGCCGCCCGGGGCAGGATCTCGCTAAATCCGGGCAGGTGGCGGGCATCGGCCAGCTCCTCGGTAAACAGCGAGTCGACGGTCATGACGAACAGGCGAGGCATGGCGACACCCTCCCGGCAGGCGTTTGTGGAATACGGCGGTCAGACCCATATTTTAGGCCCCGCCGCCCAACAAGATGTTAGTCTGAGACAGTCCAAAGTTGCCATCGCGGGCCGCGCGGCGCCAACACGCCCAGGCCTGCCCGCCCCTCTCGCCAAGGAGACCGCCCCATGAAGCAGGCACGCCCGTATCCGCAGGTCATCGTCACGCGCAAGGCCGCGCGCTCGCTCAAGGCCGGGCACCCCTGGGTCTTCGAGGGCGAGGTCCTGCGCTGCGATCCGGCCGCCGACGGCACCCCCATCACCAACGGCTGCGTGGTCGACGTCTTTGAGGAGAACGGCACGTGGCAGGGCGCGGGCCTCATCTCGCAGGAGTCCAAGATCCGCGTGCGCATCGTGACGAGAAACGCCAACGACCGCGTTAACGAGGCCTTTTGGGCCCGCAAGATCGCCTGGTCGTGGGACCACCGCCGCGTGACCATGGGCAGCCGTGCCCTTCCCGGCTGCGAGCCCGACACCAACTGCTGCCGCGTCGTCTTCTCGGAGGCGGACGGCCTGCCCGGCCTCATCGTCGACCGCTACGAGAACGTCCTGGTCACTCAGGTGGGCACCGTGGGCATGGAGCTCTTGCGCCCCGTCATCTACCCGCTGCTGCTCAAGACCCTGCAGGCAGACGGCCAGCTCGTCACCGCGATCTATGAGCGCAACGACTCGCCCAGCCGCGTCAAGGAGGGCCTGGCCCAGTACAAGGGCTGGTGGGACGGCGAGGGCGCCGAGGTCCCCGAGACCGCCCGCATCAAGGTTGTCGAGAACGGCCTGGCCTTTGACCTGGACATCGAGAACAGCCAGAAGACCGGATTCTTCTTGGACCAGAAGTACAACCGCCGCGCCGTGCGCCAGATCGCGGCCGGCCGCCGCGTGCTGGACTGCTTCTGCCACGTGGGGCCCTTTGGCCTTAACGCCGCCGCCGGTGGGGCCGAGTTCGTCCGCTGCGTCGACGTGAGCCAGACGGCCATCGACCTGGCCGCCGCCAACGCCCGTCTCAACAACCTGGACGCCACGATGGGCTTTACCTGCGCAAACGTCCTCGAGTACCTGCCCGAGCTCGCCCGCGACCGCGCCCGCCTGCGCGACGAAGGCGGTCCCTTCGACCTCATCGTCCTGGACCCGCCGGCCTTCACCAAGAGCCGCAACACCGTGGGCCACGCCACCAAGGGCTACCGCGACATCAACTACCAGGCCATGCGCCTGCTGCCCCGCGGCGGCTACCTGGCCACCTGCAGCTGCAGCCACTTCATGACGCGCGATCTTCTCGCCCAGGCCATCGCAGACGCGGCTCACCAGGCAAACGTGCAGCTCAAGCAGGTCGAGGAGCGCCAGCAGGCCCCCGACCACCCCATTTTGTGGGGCGTGCCCGAGAGCCACTACCTCGACTTTTTCATTTACCAGGTCGTTTAGCCGCCGGCCGGGTGAACGGCGTGATATCATCGGTGAACGGTAGTTGAATCAAAACTGATCACAAAGATCAACAACACCGGGAGATGTCATGTTAGAGCTGTTCGGAATGTTCCTGCTTGCCCTCACGCCGATCATTTGGCTGGTAGTCGCCCTGTGCGGCCTGCACATGGAGGCCTACAAGGCCAGCCTCGGCGCCCTTCTCGTCGCCATCGTCGCCGCCTTCCTGGGCTGGCAGATGTCCGCGGTGAACATCGCCACCGCCGCGCTCGAGGGTTTCGCCATGGCGATCTGGCCCATCGTCATCGTCATCATCGCGGCCGTCTTCACCTATAACCTCACCGTCCACACCGGCGCGATGGAGACGATCAAGCACATGCTGTGCGGCGTCTCCAGCGACATGCGCGTGCTCGTGCTGCTCATCGGCTGGTGCTTCGGCGGCTTCCTCGAGGGCATGGCCGGCTTCGGCACCGCCGTGGCCATCCCGGCGTCCATGCTGGTCGCCCTGGGCCTCAACCCCATCACGGCCATTCTCGCCTGCCTGATCGCCAACGGCGTGCCCACGATGTTCGGCTCCATCGGCATCCCCACGACGACCCTGGCCTCCATCACCGGCATCGACGCCATCCAGCTGGCCAGCACCCAGGCCATCCAGGTCTTCCCCTTTGTCGTGGCCTGCCCGATCCTCATGGTCATGCTCGTCGGCGGCGGTCCCAAGGCCCTGAAGGGCGCCCTGCCCGTCACCCTGGTCGCCGGCCTTTCCTTCGCGATTCCCGAGGTCATCGCCGCGACCTTCATCGGCCCGGCCCTGACCGACGTCGTGGCCGCGGTTGCCTCGCTGGTCATCACCTTCGCCTTCGCCCTGTCCCAGAAGGGCAAGGAGGTCCCCGCCGAGTTCCGTCTTGACGGCCAGTCCGAGGACGGCGCCAACGAGACCGTGGCCGAGGACGTGCGCGCCTGGTCCCCGTTCATCCTGATCTTCGTCGTGCTGCTTCTCACCAGCAAGCTCTTCCCCGTCATCAACACCCCGCTGTCCTCGATCGCCAGCACCGTCAACATCTACGCCGGCGACCCGACCGCGACCCTGACCTTCACCTGGATCAACACCCCGGGCGTCCTGATCTTCATCTGCGGCATCGTGGGCGGCCTCATCCAGGGCTGCTCCGTGGCCGAGATGGCCCGCGTCCTGGCCGACACCTGCAAGCAGATGTCCAAGACCATCGTCACCATGCTGGGCGTCCTGGCCTGCGCGAAGATCATGGGCTACTCCGGCATGATCGCCAGCATCGCGGCCTTCTTCGTGGGGACCCTCGGCGGCGCCTACCCCATCGTCGCGCCGCTCTTGGGCGCGCTGGGCACCTTCGTGACCGGCTCCGGCACCTCCAGCGAGGTCCTCTTTGGCAACGTCCAGCTTCAGGCCGCCAGCTCCATCGGAGCCAACCCCACGTGGCTGGTCGCGGCCAACTCGCTGGGCACCTCGGCCGGCAAGATGCTCTCGCCTCAGAACATCGCCATCGGCTGCGCCGCCTGCGGCCTGGTGGGCAAAGACGGCGAGATCATGGGCAAGATCGCCAAGTACGCCTTTGGCTTCGCGATCTGCATGGCCGCCCTCGTCTTCGCCGGCTCCCTCATCCTGAGCTAAGCCGGCGGCGGGACGCACCCGCAACGCACCTCTCGGCACAACAAAGCCCGCGACCTTTTCCCAGGTCGCGGGCTTTTTCTTTGCTAAGTTACGGAGAAGGCCGCGGCGAGAAGAACGTCTCGGCCGGCCCCGTGGGCGACCCTTGCGGCCTGCCCTACAGCTCGTCCTCGATTCGCTTCTTACCCTGAGGCGTCACGCGCATGGCGTTGGAGAGCTGCGCGCCCTTCTCGCCAAATCGGGCGTCCGTCTCGATGTCGCCGGACAGCTTGAGACGGCTCAGCGCCGTGCGAATGCGAAACTCGCTGACACCCACGGCCTGCGAGAGCTCATGGCGAGAAAGCACCGAGGGCTTGCCGGTGCTTTGCTGGTCCCGCAGGACCCTGAGCAGAATCGCCTGCTCAACACGTCGCATGTCTGCAACGCTTGCGCGACCACCTTTAGCCACCGTGCCTCCAAGGGACAAGAATCAGATTGGTATGGGCATATCCGTACCATTATGCAACACTTATCGGGTGTTTTCCCAACAGATGTTGTACTAATTTTTGTCACCTACGGGTTCGTCAATGGCACAGGTCGCAGCACTATCGGCATAATTCGCGCGCTTGGCCTGCTTGTTTTCCTTTCGGCGGCGGCGGAAGAACGCGCGAAGCTGCTCGGCGGCCTCATCCTGCAAGACGCCGGGCGTGACCTCAAACTCGTGGTTGAGGCGCTCGTCGTGGCTAAGGTCGAAGAGGGTTCCCAGCGCCCCGCCCTTGGGGTCGGGCGCGCCAAAGACGCAGCGGTCGACGCGGGCGTTGACCATAAGGCCCGCGCACATGAGGCAGGGCTCGAGGGTCACATAGACCGTGCAGCCGCTCAGGCGCCAGCGGTCGAGCTTGCGGGCGGCCTCGAGCATGGCGGAGAACTCCGCGTGGGCAGAGGGGTCGCGATCGGTCTCGCGGCGGTTGTGGGCCGCGGCAATGACCTGGCCGTCGCAGACCACGACGGCGCCGATGGGGACTTCTCCCTCTTGAGCAGCAAGATCTGCTTGGTCTAAGGCCAGGCGCATATAGATTTCGTCTTGCTCCAAGAGGCTCTCCTCGCTTAATTTTTGGGACGTATGGGGTAGGATAGTATAGCTTGCACACTCGGAGGAGTGGCAGAGTGGTTGAATGCAGCGGTCTTGAAAACCGTCGTGCGGTAACCCCGTACCGAGGGTTCGAATCCCTCCTCCTCCGCCATGTGCGCCCTTGTCCATGGCTGTTAAACCCATTGGAGGTTATGTCATGATTATCGCTATCGTCGTCATCGTTTTGGTTGTGGTCCTCTTCTTCGTGTGGATGACCATCAACAACGGCATCGTTCGCGCAGACAACAAGTGCGACGCCGCCTGGCAGACCATCGACGCGCAGCTCCAGCGCAGAAACGACCTCATCCCCAACGTGGTCGAGACCGTGAAGGGCTACGCCGCCCACGAGTCCAAGACCCTCGAGGCCGTCACCGCCGCTCGCACCGCCGTCGCCAACGCCGGCACGCCCGAGGCCAAGATGGAGGCCTCCAACCAGCTGAGCTCCGCGCTGCGCGGCCTGTTCGCCGTGGCCGAGGCCTACCCCGACCTCAAGGCCAACACCAACTTCCTTGACCTTCAGCAGCAGCTCAAGGATACCGAGGACCGCATCTCTTACGCTCGCATGAGCTACAACGACGTGGTCATGGACTACAACAACGCGATCCAGACCTTCCCCGGCAGCCTCTTCGCCGCCGGCCGCAAGGCCCGCACCGGCTTCACCGTCACCGACGAGGCCGTTCGCCAGGCCCCGCAGGTCAAGTTCTAAGGGGCTGCGGCTCGGCTTCGCGGCCGGCCCCGCGATCGGCCTCGCGGCTCGGTTCACCCCCCACGCACAACGAAAACGGCACCAGCCCACGGGTTGGTGCCGTTTTTTGTGGCCCTCAATGGGCTGCGACGGTCCTTGATCGAGCCTCCGAGACATCCCGCCCCGAGTATCCCACTTTAAAATCAAGAACCCCGAGTAGCCGAAGCTCTTTTGACCACGTTTTCCCAGTTGAGCAATGCCGGCTACTAGTCGAATCCGATTTTAAAGTGGGATACGTCAGGCGGGGCCGCACATGGCAGCCCCGCCCAGCCGTACTAGCCCTTCGGATCGACTTTGGCGCCCAGGCCCGTGCCCGCGCCCGGGCCGCCGGGCCCGCCGCGTCGGGAGCGCCTCACCCGGCGAACCACCCAAACGACCAGGGCCAGGGCCGCGACGGCGTCGAGCGCCCAGACGATGCTGGTCACGCTCCTGCCGTGCGACTTGATCGGCCTGATGATCGGAGCGGTGCCCGCCACCTCGGCGGCCTCGTTGTAGGCAAGATTGCTCGCGCGCGCGTTAAGCCAGGTGTACAGCACTTCCTTGGACGCTCGCCGCAGGTTGGTGAGGTAGCTCACGGCCGCGCCGCGCTTCTCGCCGCCGGCCGCTATGGCCTTCTTGAGCTCGGATTTGCTGTACGAGTACTCGAAGCTGCCGTTCCTAAAGATGCCGTCCATGTACAGGCTGCCGCCGGCGCGCAGCTGCTGGTCGGCGTTCATATACTTCTGGTGGTCGCAATAGTCCGTGATGACCGAGCCCTTGAAGCCCCATTCGTCGCGCAGCACGCCCAGGAGCAGGCCCTTGTTGCCGCCCGCCCACGTCGCGCCCAGGCGGTTGTAGGCCGTCATCATACCCGTGGCCCCGCCCTGCTTGACCGCGATCGCAAAGGGTCGCAGGTAGATCTCGCGCAGCGCCTGCTCCGTCAGCCAGGTGTAGAGAGAATCGCGGTAGGTGTCCTGGTTGTTGCAGGCCAGGTGCTTCATGTAACAGTACGTGCCGGCGGTCTTGGAGCCAGCCACGATGTTTGCGCCCATCTTGCCCGAGAGCAGGCCGTCCTCCGAGAAGTACTCGTAGTTCCTGCCGCCCAGCGGCGTGCGGTGGATGTTGACCGAGGGCGCGTACCAGCCGTCGACGCCGATCGCCGCGCACTCCTCCCCCACCTGGGTGCCGTACGCCAGCGCCAGCGAATCGTTGAAGGTCTGCGCCAGCACCGTGGGGTTGGGATAGCCCACGCCATAGCTCAGCTGGTTGAACGAGCCGACCTGCGCCGGGCCGTCGACCTCCTTGGTGCGCGGCTTGCCAATGGCCTCGATCGAGCCGGTGTTGAGGTAGCCGTGCAGGACCAGGTTCTCCATGTCGCTCAGGGAGAGGCTGTTGATGACCTCGTCCCAAGCGGGGTCGTCGTAGTTCAGGCCCAGCTGCTTGCCAAAGGCGGTGAGCTCGCCGTACTCGCTCAGCTTCGTGGACAAGGAGGCGGTGCGGCTCGGCACCTCAAGATCCGAGTCCGCATAAAGGTCCTGGTAGAGACGGGCGTCCTCGTCCACCTGGTCCTGGCTGTAGAGGTTCAGGGCCGCGATGCTCGAGCTCATCTCGCGGTCGGCGTCGCCCTTGCGCGGGAAGGTGCCCGCGAAATCGGCGCGCGTCATGTACTGGATGTTCGCGCCCGAGTCGCTGCCGTCGATAGAGATGCCGTCCGTCGCCTGGCCCCCGGTAAAGCGGTTGAGCACCATCGCGCCCGTGGTCAGGTCGGTGTCGCACAGGATGTTCTCGTCAAGCACGCGAAGCTCGGTGCGCGCGCCGTCGATGTCGGCCACGGTGTGCGAGTCGTGCTTGAGCTCGACGGTATAGGCGCCCTGCTCAAGCTCATAGCCGATAAACCCGTTGCCGTTCGCGTCCGAGTAGTCGTAGGACGCGACGTCATCCAGGGTGAAGCTCAGGACCAGGTCCTCGCTCTCGCCCGGCTGCAAGAGGCCCGTCTTGGCGTAGGCCACCAGCACGGTCGAGGCCTTCTCGATTCCGCCCTTCGTGTACGGCGGCGTGCAGTACATCTGCACGACTTCCTGACCGGCGACGCTTCCCGTGTTGGTCACGCGCACCGTTTGCGAGAAGGTCGAGTCGCGATAGACCTGCTCGCCATCCTCGAGGTTTTGGTCGACGACCTCCCACGAGAAGCTCGTGTAAGAAAGCCCGTACCCAAACGGATATTGAACAACGCCCTGGTAGCCGGTGCCGTGCTCGTTGCTCACACCGTTCCAGTAGCCCTCTGCGTCGGCCGTCTCGTACCAGCGGTAGCCCACATAGATGCCCTCGACGTAGTCGACAAAGCGCGCGGCGCCGTACTGCTCGGTTACTCCCACATTGGGATTGTTGGTACCGTCTGCAGGGTACAAACCAGCACTGTTGGTGTAGACGCCCTCGCCCATCTCGCCGGAGTTTGCCCAGCTCGCGGCCGTGCGCAGGTCGTAAGCGTAGGTGTCGGCCGTGCGGCCCGAGGGGTTAATGTTGCCCCACAAGGCGTCGACCACGGCCTGCGCGCCGTACTCGCCCGTCGTGCCCACGATGAGGCAGGCGTCGATGCCCGGGATGGTCTCGATCTGCCCCAGCTCCATCGTGTTGGTCGAGTTGACCAGCACGACGACCTTGTCGTAGTTGGCGCCCACGTAACGAAGCAGCGCCTCTTCCTCACTGGAAAGCTCCAGGTAGGAGCGGGTGACGTCGGTCTGAACCTCGCCGTTTTTCTGCGTCACCTTGTACTGGGCCTGCGGGCAGTCGTTGCTCTCGCCCGTGATGCGCGAGATCACGACGATGGCCGTGTCCGAGAACTCCTTGGCGTCGGCGAGAAGATCTGCCGAGTAGTAGTTGCGGTCGTAGATGCTGGGCTCGTACAGGCGGCTGAACTCGCTCGAGTGCGTGTTGAGGGCGCCCGCGGCCTGGCTGCCCAGGACGTTGCCGGACTTCTTGCAGTACGGGCGCTCGCCAAGGAAATCGCGGTACATGTACACGAGCTCGTCGTTGTACTCGTAGCCGCTCACGTACAGCGAGTCCAGAAAGTCCGTGTAGGTGCCGCTGATCTGGCCCGACCCCGAGCCGCTCACGACCCACTGCGTCGCGCTCCAGCCAAAAACGTTGACCTTGGTCGTGTCGGCCGAGAGAGGCAAAACGTTGTCGTTGTTCTGCGCCAGGACCAGGCCCTCGCCCTCGATCTCTTGGCACAGCACCATGCCGGAGTCCATAAGGGCCTCCTTCTCGTCCTCCGTGATATCGATCGTCTCGTTGCTGATAAAAGACTCGACGGTGTCGCCCAAGACGAGAAGGGCCACGTTGGCGGCGACCAGCGCGGCGATGACCAGGCCGATCGCGACGCGGCCCACAATGCGAAGAACGCGACGGGGGCCCTTCTGCGAACCCCCGTCGCGCTTCTCGTTGCCGCTGGGTTTTACAAAGCTCTTCAAACGCACGTTACTTGCTCGCTTTATCGAACTCTTCCTTAAACGACGAGAACATCTTTCCCATCGCACCGATCTGCTTGCCCACGGCCTTCGCGGCCTTGGCGCCCGCGTCGCCCTGCTTGGGCTTGGCCGCAGTCGCGGCGGTCTTGGCCTTGGGCTTTGCCGCGGCCGGGGCAGCCTTCTTAGCCGGCGCGTCCGCCGTTGCCTTAGCGGGGTCTTTTGCCGAGAAGGTCTGCTGCGGGCCGTCATCGGCGGTCGGGTCCGCAAGGGTCGCCTGCGGCTTCGAGACCGTGACGTTCGCGGCCTCTACCTGCGGCGGGTTGGGCGTCTCGTCCTCGGGGGCCGTGGCCTCCTCGATGGCGCGCTTGGCCTTGCCGATGGCCTTGCCCAGCGCGAAGGACCCCTTGTCGATGGCCTCGACGGTGGCCGCGGTCGTCTTCTTGTTGAGCTCGGCGCCCTTGACCTTGGCCGCGGCGTAACCCTCGCCCGCCTTGGCGGCGATGCCGCCGTCGAGCTCGAGGTCGGCCGCCGCGTCGGACAAGATCATGTAGCCGTTGGAGTAGCCCTTGACCAGGGACGGCGTCACCTCGAACGAACCCACGATGGCGCGCGACACGCCGCCGTCGCCAATAAAGAAGCGCGACACCTTGCCGGTCTTCTCGTCAAACTCGACGTCGTTGACGTAGCCGAGTTTCTTGCCCGAGACGGTCTTGGCGTCCATGCCCGTCCACATGATGCACGCGTCCCAGTCGACGCCCAGGCGCTTGCGGGCGGCGTCGTCCATGCCGTCGTCGACGCGGGTGACCTTGAGGCCCTTCTCGTACGGGGCAAACGAGTCCCATGCCACAAAGGCGTCCTCGCGCTTGACCATGCCCACGACGTCGGGACGATGGACAAGCAGTCCTACCAGGTCTTTTCCATCAGGCGAGAAGACCGCCATGTGGACCTTGCCCACCTTGGACAGCTTAGGGGCAGGCACGGCGTCCTTCTTGGGGCGCCGCGCCTGCTTCTCGACGTAAATTTTGACGCCTATGAGCTGGTTTACCTTAAACACGGCTCTTTAGGCCTCGGCGTCTTCGACGGGCTCGTCGGCGGCGTCGGCGGGCTCGTCCTCGACGACCTCGACGTGGACGGCCTCGGCGGGAGCGCACGCGGCCTCGTCGGCGGCGGCGACGGCGGAGGTCACCTTGTCGGCGACGCCGGTCACGGCATCCTGGACCTGGACAGAGGTGCTCTCGACGACGTCGGAGAGGGAGTCGCGCAGCTGGTCCATGCGCTCGCGGGCCAGGTCGACCTTGGCGCGAAGCTCGTCGGTCTTGGCGTCGACGGTCGGGCGCACGCCGTTGAACTTCTCGTTAACGACCTCGACGCCGTTCTCGTAGGTATCCACGGCGCTGTCCCACGCGTCGTTCATCGCGTCGGCGGCCATCGCGCGGCTCTCGGCACCAGAACGGGGCGCAAGCATCACGCCAGCGACGACGCCGGCAGCGGCGCCAACGAAGCTGCCAAGGACGAAGGAAAGGGTCTTCTTGCTCATAGGGTCCTCCAAAAGTTGCGGTTGACGTGCTTGCTTGCTTATCGAACGGGACGGGGGCGAGGGATGTTCTCCATGCCCCAGTCGCCGAACGTGCTGGTTTGCGGCTCCTGGGCGGGAGCGGGGTCGGCCACGGGGGCCGGGGCCGGCTCGTTGACGAAGTTGGCGGCCGGGTCGGGCGCGTAGTCGCAGGCCGGGACATAAGAGGGCGCGGCCTCGGCGGCGCCGGTGGACGCGGGGGCAGGCTCGGGCTCGGCAGGCGCGAGGGCCTCCTCAGCCACGGGCTCCTGCTCGACGACAGGCACCTCTACCTGCTGCGGGTTGAACTCGTAGATGGCCGCGCCCTCGGCAGGGGCGACCTCCTGCTCGGCCACGGGGTCGGCCTCTGCGGCGAGAAGTTCCTCGGCCGCGGACTCCTCGGCGTCGGCGTCAGCGGCCTCGGCAGCCTCGCCGGCCGCCGTGCCCTGCTCGCCGTCAACCACAACGCCGCCCTGCTCGGCTGCCGCGAGGCTCTCCTCGCTCACCGGCGAGTCGTCCAGGCCGGACACCAAGTCGACCAGGCCGGCCGCGATAGCGTCAACATCGGGCGAAGGCTCGCCGCCGCCGGCGAAGGCCCACTGCATGATCCATGCGGCGCTCGAGAGCGCGCCCGTGACCAGGACGTCGTCGGTGCAGGTCAAAGAAATCTCGTAGGCGCGCTCGCCCACCTCGGCCGTCTGGCCGCTGGTGATGTCGCCGGCGATGTTGGTACGGGCGAGAAGCTCGACGGTCACGTGCTCGAGCAGGTGCGCGAGCTCGGTGTCGCCCATGACGTCGCCGAAGTTATCGGCCGCGTCGCCCAGGCACACGTGGTCGCGCAGCTGCGGCATGAGCTGCCAGACGCGCGTGGTGGCCTCGAGGTCCTCGACGGTGCGCAGCGGGGCGCTGGGGGCGACGACCACGGTCGCGGTCAGCTTGCGGGGGCCTACGACGACCTTCTTGATATCAAACAACTGCGCCATGTGGCGACTCCTCAACTCTTCGCGTGCGGCGGTCAGACGAATCAAATTGACCAGAAGTCAATTCATTGTAGTTAATACGGTGCTTTAAATCTCTAGTCCTTCTCAGGAGCGTCGTCTTTCTTCTCGCCAGCGGCCGGGTCGGCGCCCTCGGGCTCCGCCTCGTCCTCGGGAGCAAGGACGCGGATCATCGAGATCCGGCGGCCGCGCATCGACTGCACCCTAAACTGGTACCCATCTTTGGTCACGACATCACCGGGATGCGGGACCTTATCGGCCAGCTCGAAGACAAAACCGGCGATGGTCTCGTACTCCTCGTTGTCCTCCAAGGGCCAGCCGAGGTCGATCGCGTCGTCGATGGGAAAACGGCCGTCGACCAGCCATTCCTTGTCAGAGAGCTTGGTCAGGTACTTGTTGTCGGGGTCGAACTCGTCCTCGATCTCGCCCACGACCTCCTCGACGATGTCCTCGATGGTGATGATGCCCGCCGTGCCGCCGTACTCGTCGACGACGATGACCATCTGGTCGTGGCTGGTCTGCATCTCGGACAGCAGCGGGATGATGTCCTTGGTGTCGGGCACGAAGTCGGCGTTGCGCACGTAGGAGGCGACGGCAGCCGTCCCCTTACCCTCGTCCAGAATGGGCTTGATTATATCTTTGATGTGCGCGATACCCACGATGCGGTCAACGGACTCGTGGTAGATGGGGATACGGGAGTAACCCGTCTTGCGCATGGTGTTGAGGACCTCCATGAGCGTGGAGGTATCCTCCATCGACGTCATGTCGACACGCGGGACCATGACCTCGCGGGCAATGGTGTCGCCCAGGTCGATGACCTCGTGGATCATGGACTTCTCCTCCTCCGTAAGGTCGTCGGAGTCGGTGACCATGTACTTGAGCTCCTCCTCCGAGACGTCCTGGCGGTCGTCGGCGGATTTGATGCCCAGAAGGGTCGAGAGGCCCGCGGCCGATTTGGAGGTGAGCCAAACGAGAGGGGTCGCGATCTTCATGAAAGCGCGGATGGGGCCCGAGACGCTCTTGGCCACGGACTCGGCGTTTGCCAAGGCCAGGCGCTTGGGCACGAGCTCGCCGATCACGGTCGAGACGTACGCGACGATCAAGGTGATGGCGACGACGGCCACGGTGCCGGCGATGCTCTCTGCCAAGCCCAGGTCCACGAGCCAGCTGGCCAGCGGGTCGGACAGGCTTGTCGCCGCGAAGGCCGAGGACGCGAAGCCCACGAGGGTAATGGCGACCTGGATGGTCGCGAGGAACTGGTCGGAGTTGGACGAGAGGTCGAGGGCGTTCTTTGCTCGCTTGTCGCCCTCCTCGACCTCGGGCTCCAAAAGGGCCCTCTTTGCGGTTGTCACCGCCATCTCGGAAGCGGAGAAGAAGCCGTTTACCAGGGTGAGAACGAACGTGACGAAGATACTAATGGCTACGTCCATGCGCTTTTGCGCGACCTCCTTGGGTCGATGGTCAGATGCGGCCGCGGGCTAGACGTTGGGGTCCGCGGCTTAAAAGAAACATTCTACCAGGTTATACCCATCGTCTTGTTTCCTAGCCGTTGCGGCCGCGTCAGCGCTGCGTACGCGGCCGGTCCGTCGCGCCGGGCGCGGGCTTCTCGCCGCAGCAAAAAGGGCCCGTCCGGCGCTTCATTGCCGGGCGGGCCCCTTGGCCTTGGGTTATCTCGGCCCCTTACTTCTCGCCGGCGGCGCGGCGGGCGGCGTAATCGGCCGCGAGCTTTTGCTGGATGTCGTGCGGGACCTGCTCGTAGCCAGAAAGCTCGAGCTCGAACTCGCCGGTGCCGCGCGACAGCGAGCGCAGGCGGGTCGCGTAGTCGGTGACCTCGGCGTACGGGATCGTGGCCTCGACGGTGGTCTGGCCGGCCATCGCGCCGTCGCCGGCCGTCATGCCCTCGACGCGGCCGCGGCTGGCCGAGACGTCGCCCATCACAGAGCCGGCGTAGCTGTCGGGCACGGTGATCTTGAGGTGGGCCATCGGCTCGAGAAGCACGGGCTCGGCCTGGTCGACGGCCTTCTGGAAGCCGATGCGCGCGGCCGTCTTGAAGGCCATCTCGTTGGAGTCGACGGGGTGGTAGGAGCCCTCGTAGACCGCGACCTTGACGTCGATCATGGGGAAGCCGGCGAGCACGCCGTCCTTCATGGTCTCCTGGACGCCCTTGTCGATGGCCGGGATGAAGCCGCGCGGGATGTGGCCGCCCACGACCTCGTCGACGAACTCGTAACCGGCGCCCGGGTTGGGCTCGATGCGCAGCCAGCAGTCGCCGTACTGGCCGGCGCCGCCCGTCTGCTTCTTGTGGCGGCCCTGGGCGCTGGCCACGCGGCGGATCGTCTCGCGGTACGGGATGCGCAGCGCCACGGTGTGCGCCGTGATGCCCACGCGGTCCTCCAGGCGGTCAAGCAGGACGCTGACCTGGGCTTCTCCGATGGCAGAGATGACCGTCTGGCCGGTGTCCTCGTCGCGGGAGACCTTGAGGGTCGGGTCTGCGTCGGCGGCCTTCTCCAGGAAGGCGTAGAGCTTGCCCTCGGAGCCGCGCGAATCGGGCTCGATGGCGGTGCGGTACAGCGAGTTGGGGAAGCGGAAGGCCGCGGCCTCGACCTTGCCGGTGACGCTCAGGGTGTCGCCGGTCTGGGCCTCAAGCTTGGGCACGACCACGATGTCGCCCGCGGCGGCCTGGGCGACGTCCTTGGTCTCCTTGCCGCACATGAGGTAGAGGTGGCCCAGGCGCTCGGCCTTGCGGGTGCGGGCGTTGGTGAGCTCGAGGCCAGGGGTGACGGTGCCCGCCAGGACCTTGAGGAAGGAGAGACGGCCGTTCTGCGGGTCGTTCAAGGACTTGAAGGCAAAGACCACCGGGCGGTCGTCGTCTGCCGAGATGTCGAGCTGCTCGCCGTTGACCAAGGGGATCCGGCCAAAGTCGGCCATCGTCGGGAACCACGACACGACGGCGTCCATGAACGAGATGACGCCCTCCTCGCGCACGCAGCTACCTGCGAAAACAGGGACAAACACGCGCTCGGCGATTGCCTTGGCGAGAAGACCCTCGAGCTCGTCCTGGGTCACTTCTCCGCCCTCGAGGTACTTCATCATGATCTCGTCGTCGGCCTCGACCACAAGCTCGGTGAGCTGGGCGCGGGCCGCCTCGGCGGCGCCGGCGAACTCGGCCGGGATCTCGCCCACGACGGGCTTGCCGTCCTCGAGGTGGCGAGCCGTCATGTGCACGACGTCGATGACGCCCGCGAAGGCGTCTCCGGAGCCCATGGGGATGGTGACCGCGGCCAGCTTGGTGCCAAAGCGCTCCTGCAGCGTGGCGAAGGCGACCTCGTAATCGGCGTCGGCGCGGTCGACGCGGTTGATGAAGACGGCGCGCGCGAGGCTCTGCTCCTCGGCGGCAAACCACAGGCGGGTCGTGATGGTGCCGGGGCCGGACGCGGCGTCGACCACAAAGAGGGCCGTCTCGCAGGCGCTCATCGCAGCATAGGCGTCACCCACGAAATCGGGGTAGCACGGAGCGTCCAGCACGTTTATGCGGGTGCCCTCCCACTCGACGGGCGCGATCGCGGTGGAGATAGAGAAGCCGCGCTCGCCCTCCTCGCCGTCGTAATCAAGCGTGGGCTTTGTGCCGGCGTGGCCGCCTAAGCGGGTCGTGCGACCCGTGAGGTGGAGCATAGCCTCGGCCAGCATGGTCTTGCCCACGCCGCCTTGGCCCACAAGGACCACATTCTTAACCTTCTCTGTGCTTTTTGCTGCCATGATGCCTCCTCTATTGGAGCCTCTATGCGCTAACGATGCTGCAACCATACCCAGCCGGGGACGGTTCCACACACACGCATCGGGCAGGCATAGAAAACAGGCGGTAAAAGGAGGTTCTTCTCCTTCTACCGCCTGTTTCGGCGCGTTTAGGGGTGGCGAGACGGGCGCGGCGGGCCGGGGCGGCTTGGAACCGCGCGGCCAGGCCGGCCGGGCCGGACTTGTGGAGGCGCTACTCCTGGCCGTCGGCCGCGTCGGCCGCGGCGATGAGCTTGGCCTTCTCGTCCACGCCGAGGTTCGAGACCTCGTCCTCGTAGACCTTCTTGCCGGTGGGGTGCTGCTCGAGCCACAGCTCCTCGGCGCGCTGCTCCCAGGTCTTGGCGTAGACCGAGGTGCGGGCGCAGAGGTGGTCGACGTCCTCGGGCGTCACGTACTCGGTGCACTTGGCGTCGGCCTCGTGGACGATCTCGGGCAGGATCTCGGGGTTCTCGAGCATCGGGCAGGGCTTGAGCATGTTGTCGTTGAAGGGGTAGTGGCGACGATAGGCCTGGAAGATGGGCTGCTTCAGGCAATCGAGAAGCGACTGCTCCTTGATGTTGGCGTTGGAGTAGTGGATGAAGACGCAGGGCTCCACGTCGCCGCGGGCGTTGATGTGGCAGTAGACGCGGCCGCCGGCGATGCAGCCGCCCACGTACTCGCCGTCGTTCTGGAAGTCCATGGCAAAGATGGGCTTGCCGCCCTCGACGGCGCGGACCTCGCGGATGCGGTGCAGCATGTACTCGCGCTGCTCGACGGTGGGGCACAGGTCGACCGTGGCGCCCTCGCCAACGGGCATGTAGTGGAAGTACCAGGCCCAGCGGCAGCCCTTCTCGATGATCTTGTCGAAGTACTCGTCGGAGCTGACCATCTCGGTGTTGGCGCGGGTGTAGGCCGTGGACGTGCCGTAGAGCAGGCCGTTTGCGTGCATGAGGTCGAAGGCGCGCATGACCTCCTGGTAGGACCCGTCGCCGCGGCGACCGTCGTTGGAGTCCTCCGTGCCCTCAAGCGAGACGCTGAAGACGATGTTGCCCACGCGCTTGACCTCGTCGCAGAAGGCCTGGTCGATGAGGGAGGCGTTGGTGAAGATGTTGAAGAGGCAATCGTTGTGGGCCTCGGCCAGGCGAATGATGTCGCGCTTGCGGACCAAAGGCTCGCCGCCGGTGAGCATGTAAAGGTGGCAGCCCAGGTCAGAGCCCTCGGTCACCAGGCGATCCATGTCCTCGTAAGAGAGGTTGAGGCTGTTGCCGTAATCGGCCGCCCAGCAGCCGACGCAGTTCTTGTTGCAGGCGCTCGTGGGGTCGAAGAGGATGATCCACGGGACGTTGCACTGCTCCTTCTCGGCGTTGGCGGTGGTGTTGCGCAGGCCGCGGAAGGCCGCCTCGTAGCCGCCGTTCAAGATCGAGGTCTTGAGCACGTGGTGGTCGGTGTTGTCGATGACGTCCCAGAGGAACTGCTCCCACTTCGAGCCCGGGTACAGGCCGTTGCGGATGCCGCGGATGGCGCCGGGGGAAGTGTCCTTGAGGAGCTTGCCGGCCATGTCGAGCAGCTTCTCGAGGTTTTTCTCGCGGTCGGGGCCGCTGGCGGTCTTGATGATCTGGTCAAGCGCGACGCTAAAGGCCTTGCGCTCGGCTGCGTGGGCAATCTTGGATTGCATACGACTCTCCTTCGATTGCGGGACACCGCCCCCACGGCGATTTTTGAACCCGCTTCAAATACCTGAGCCATTCTACCCCTTTTTTCGAATGGTAGTCAGAGTTTTTGACTTAGGTTCAGAGATTCGGCGAGCGAAGGGCGGCGCGAGGCCCGGTCTTTTGGCCCTGAGCGGCACCTGCCCCGGCCACCTTGCGCCCGTTGCTATACTGAGCTTTGCTGAGACGCGATTTTTGAGGGGAGAAGCGCAAGGTTCATGGCGGCGAGAAGCACAAGGTTCATGTCGGCGGAAACGGCGGTTCCGGCGGCTCCGGCACAGGGGGAAGAACGCATTACCGAGGAGCTGCTCGAGCGGCTGCTCGCGTCGGCCACGCCGGAGGCGTATCTCTCGGCGCCGGACGCGACGGTCGA
>CAVAUD010000024.1:0-21312 GCA_963591565.1 bacterium | reverse complement strand
CGATGCGACCAAAGCCGTTAATAGCAACCTTTACTGCCATGCCTTCTCCTTTCACGAGGCCCCCAGGGCGTATCCCCGAGCGACCTTGTTATGTTGGGCAACAATTGCCGGGGTCTATAATACCCCACCTGAGGGCCGTATGACACCAGTTCTTGTAATCCGTTCGCAAAATAGTTGGTAGTTTTTGGCGCGTTTCATGGTATAGAGCGCCAACGCAAGCCGTCTACCTGGGCAAACACTGGTATATACCAGCATGGCAACAGGTATTATCGGCAACGAAAATTATTTCTCGAAAGACCGTTCGCCGGAGTTGTTTGCCTCGGCGAGAAGCTCCTGAAGGCGAAGCACGCGGTGATACATCGCGGACTTCGACGCCGGCGGGTCGAGCTCGGCGCCGAGGGCCGCCAAGGAGAGCTCCGGGTGCTCGCGGCGGGCCTCGCAGAACTCGCGCAGGGCGTCGGGCAAGGAGGCGAAGCCGAGCTGCTCCTCTACCCTATCGATGAGCTCGAGCTGGGAGGCGGCGGCGCCCGTCGAGCGGGCCTGGTTGGCCATCTCGGCGTTGACGCGGCGGTTCACGTCGTTCTTCACGGACTTCTGGGCGCGGGCGACCTCGACGACGCGGGCCATTCTCTGCGCGCCTATGGCCTTGAGCAGGGCGATGATGTCGTCGAAGCTCTTGAGGTAGATGGCGTAGGCGCCGCGGCGGCGGTTGAGGCGCGCCGTCACGCCAAAGCTCGCGATGAGATCGACCAGGCCGCGGGCGAAGTCCTCGCCGGTGACCGCGATCTCCAGGTGGAAGTCCCCGCGGGGGTCGGCGATGAAGCCGCCCGCCATGAAGGCGCCGCGCACAAAGGCCGCGCGTGCCGATGCGGTGGCGAGAAGACGCTTGGGAAGGCCGGTGGCCAGGCCCTGCCCCGGCACCAGGATGCCGAGGTCGACAAGATCGTCTGCCAGCTCGTCTTGCTCGGGAATCTCGATGAGGTAGTTTCTCGTTTTATGCAAGACGGAGCGGCGCACGGTAAGGGCCGTCTCAAGGTCGAAGCACTTGTGGGCGAGCTTGATGACGGTGCGCGCGACGGCGCCGGTCTCGGTCGCGATCTTGATGGCGTAGCGGCCGGAGCCGCGGAAAGACAAGGTGCCGCAGACGCGGACCAGGGCCGAGAGCTGGGCCAGCTCGGCGGCGGGCTGGGCGCACTCGACGCGGGACAGCTCGTCTTTGACCTCGGCGGTAAACGACATCTAGCTCGTCCTTTGGTTGGCAAGGGCGATGTCGCGGTGAGACAGGCTCACGTGATAGCCGTTGCCCTGCAGGTAGGCGGCCGTGGCCTCGGCGATGGCGACGGAGCGGTGCTGGCCGCCGGTGCAGCCCACCGCGACAGACAGGCGGCTCTTGCCCTCGGCGACGTAGCCCGGCATGGCGACGTCCAGCAGCTTGAACCAGGCGTCCATGAAGGCCTCGGCACTGGGGTTCTTCAAGACGTAGTCGGCGACCTTCTGGTCGCGGCCCGTCAGGGGGCGCATCTCGGGGTCGTAGAAGGGGTTGGGCAAGAAGCGCACGTCGATCATGAGGTCGGCCTCCTGCGGCATGCCGTGCTTGAAGCCGAACGAGAAGACGTGGACCTCCATGAGCTGCTGGTCGGTGAGCTCCGAGAAGGCGCGGCGCAGGCGGCTGCGAAGCTCGCGGGTGCGCAGGCGGCTCGTGTCGATGATGAGGTCGGCGGCGTCACGGATGCGGGAAAGCTGGGCGCGCTCACGCTCGATGGACTGCAGCAGGGTCTCGGAGTCGCTGGCCAGGGGATGGCGACGACGGTTCTCGTCGTAGCGACGCATGAGGACGTCGTTTGAGGTGTCGAGAAAAACGACCTGGCAAGAGATCTCGTGCGCGCGCAGCTGCTCGAGCGAGTCGCAGATCTCGTCGAAGAGGCCCTGGCTGCGGATGTCGCAGGTAACGGCCAGGTGGCGGCCGACGCCCGAGTTGATGCCCACGAGCTCGGCCAGCTGCAGAAGCAGGCGCGGCGGCAGGTTGTCGATGCAGAAGTAGCCCATGTCCTCGAAGACGTGGAGGGCCTGCGTGCGGCCGGAGCCGGACATGCCGGTGAGCACGACGACGTCGGGCACGCTCTTGGTCTGGGAACTCGTGGCATCTGTCTGCATAGGTCTTCTCCCCTCTTGGTTCTTATCGAGTATAGCGGCCTTGCGCTTTGACGGTTATGGGAAGGCGGACCGTAGGGTTTGACGGTTATGGGAAGAAATTTCTTCCGACAACCGTCAAAACGCAAGGAAAGCGAGGACAAAAGTTCCCATAACCGTCAAAACGTAAAAGGGCGGCCCCGTGATGGGACCGCCCGGGTGGTGCGCGGGTTTGGCTTTAGCCGAGAAGGACTAGTCCTCCTTGATGGGCTTCTTCCAGAAGGAGAGGATCAGGCAGCCGACGACCGAGCCCACGACGCATGCGACGAGCCACATGATCGGGTTGGTGATGACGGCGGTGACCCAGGCGCCGCCGTGGGGAGCGGGGCTGGCGCAGCCGAAGGCCGCGGACATGCCGCCGGCGATGGCGGAGCCGATGATGCAGGACGGGATCACGTGGCCGGGGTCGGCAGCGGCGAAGGGGATGGCGCCCTCAGAGATGAAGGACAGGCCCATGATGTAGTTGACCAGGCCGGCGTTGCGGTCGGACTTGGTCCAGCGATCCTTGAAGAAGGTCGTGGAGAGGGCGATCACCAGCGGGGGAACCATGCCGCCGACCATGACGGAGGCCATGATGATCTGGCCGGTGGTGCCGAGGCCGGAGCTGGGGTCGAGGGCGGCGGTGCCGAAGACGTAGGCAGCCTTGTTGAAGGGGCCGCCGAAGTCGACGGACATCATGCCGCCGAGGACGAGGCCGAGAACCACGATGTTGCTGGTGCCGAGGCCCTTGAGGAAGGTGTTGAGGCCGGTGTTGATGGCGGCGAAGACCGGGTTCAGGGCGAGCATCACGACGCCGATGGCCAGGGTGCCCAGGACGGGGTAGATCAGCATGGGCTTGATGCCCTCAAGCGAGCTGGGGAGCTTGTCGCAGAGCTTCTCGATGCCCAGGGTCAGGTAGCCCGCGGCGAAGCCGGCGAAGAGGGCCGCGATGAAGCCGCCGGAGATCAGGGTCGTGGAGTCGAGGGTGCCCAGGTAGGCGAAGTCGTAGCCCGCCTTGGCGAAGAGGCCGCCCACGAAGCCGGGGGCAAGGCCGGGACGGTCGGCGATCGAGGAGGCGATGTAGCCGGCCAGGATCGGCAGCATGAGACCGAAGGCCTCGGAGCCGATGGTCTTGAAGAGGGCCGCGGCCGGGATCGAGGAGCCGTAGGCGCTGGTGCCCAGGCCAGGCTGGTCGACCAGGAAGGCGATGGCGGTCAGGATGCCGCCGCCGATGACGAACGGGAGCATGTGGGAGACGCCGTTCATCAGGTCCTTGTAGATCTTGCGCCAGACGGACTCGCCCTCGGCGCCGGCCTCATCGGCCTTGACGGCGGCGGTGCCGGCGTGGTGCACGGCGGCCTTGCCGTCCATGATCATGCCGAGAAGGACCTCGGGCTCGGAGATGCCGCGGGCAACGGGGCAGCTGTAGAGGGGCTTGCCGTCGAAGCGGGCGAGGTCGACGTTCTTGTCGGCAGCGATGACGACGCCCTTGGCGCCGGCGATCTCGTCGGCGGTGAGGACGTTCTTGGCGCCGCCGGAGCCCTGGGTCTCGACCTTAACGCGGATGCCCAGCTCGGCGCCCTTCTTCTCGAGGGACTCGGCGGCCATGTAGGTGTGGGCGATGCCGGTCGGGCAGGCGGTGATGCACACGACGTCGTAGCCCTCGGCGGGAGCCGTGGCCTTGGCGGCAGCGGCCTCGTCCTTGCCGCCCTCGGCCGCGTCGATGGCGGCGAGGAAGGCCTCGGGGGTCTTGGCGCTGCGCAGCTCGTTGGCGAACTCCTCGTGCATGAGCAGGGCGGAGAGCTTGGCCAGCATCTCGAGGTGGGCGTTGTTCTCGCCCTCGGGAGCGGCGATCATGAAGACGAGGTCGACGGGGGCGTCGTCGGGGGCGTTCCAGTCGGTGAGGCCGGAAGGCACGGTGACGGCGGCGAGACCCGCGCAGTTGACCGCGGCGACCTTGGCGTGCGGGATGGCGATGCCGTCGCCCACGGCGGTGGAGAACTCCGCCTCGCGGGCCATGACGCCGGCCTTGTAACCCTCGGCGTCGTTGACGTTGCCGGCGGCGACGTGCAGGGCAACAAGCTGGTCGATGGCCTCGTCGCGGCTTTGCGCGTCGATGCCGAGCCTTACGGCCTCGGGTTTAAGCAGGTCGGTGATCTTCATGCTTAGTACCCCTTTCTGTGATATGACGAGCCTCGCCTCTTAGCGAGACATCAGGTCCAAAACTTCTTCGCGGGTGGCCAGGTGGTCAGAGAAAGCGCTGGCAGAGCCGGCGGACAGCCCCATCTTGAAGGCCGTCTCGTAGGAGCCGGTCTCGAGGTAGCCCGCGATGAAACCGGCGACGGAGGAGTCGCCCGCGCCCACGGAGTTGACGACGGTGCCCTTGGCGGCCGGGCTCATGAAGACGCTGCCGTCCTCGGCCACCAGCACGCCGCCCTCGCCCGCCATGGAGACGAGCACGTTCTTGGCGCCCTTCTCCTGCAGCTTCTTGGCGTAAGGCACGACCTCCTCGCGGGTCTTGAGCTCGACGCCAAAGATGTCGCCAAGCTCGATGTTGTTGGGCTTGACGAGGAAGGGGCCGTAAGAGAGCACGCGGGTGAGCAGGTCGCGCTCGGCGTCGACGACGATGCGGATGCCGCGGCCCTCGAGGCGGGCCATGATGCGCTCGTACATGTCGCCGGGCAAGGTGTTGGGCACGGAGCCGGAGATGACCAGGATGTCGCCCTCGACCAGGGCGTCGAGCTTGGCGTAGAGCTGCTCGATGTCGGCCTCGGTGATCTTGGGGCCCTGGCCGTTGAGCTCGGTCTCCTCGTTGGACTTGATCTTGGCGTTGATGCGCGTGAAGCCATCGGCGACGTGGACCAGGTCGTGGTCGACGCCGGAGGAGGCGAGCAGAGACTCCAGGGCAACGCCGGTGAAGCCGGCGGAGAAGCCCAGGGCGCGAGAGGCGTGGCCCAGGTTGCCCAGGACGATGGACACGTTGATGCCCTTGCCGCCGGGCAGGATCTGCTCGTAGTTGGTGCGGTTGATCACACCGAGGCGCATGTCGTCGACGCGCACGATGTAGTCAAGCGACGGGTTGAAGGTGACGGTATAGATCATGCGAACCTCCACTTTTGACGGGATTTGCTCGTTGGTGGATAGTATTGCACGTTTTTGAAAGCTTGTGAAGTGATTTGAGCAATTTCTTTCACGCAATTTGGAAGATTTTGCTCAAATGCGGAGAGAAACGAGCATTTCTCGGCGAGAAGGGCGCGGCAGGCGGACCCGCGGGCGATTCAGGGCAGGCCGGCGAGTACCCCCGTCGCGCGGGCGTCTCCCCTACCCCACGACCTCGACGTTGTCGAGGCCCGCGAACTCGCTGCCCTCGGGAAGCGCGCTCGTGACGATGACGGCGTCCTCCATCGCGCCAAAGGTGACGAGGCTCGTGCGCCCCATCTTGCTCGCGTCGCACAGGACGAAGCGATGGATCGTCTGGGCCATGGCCAGGCGCTTGACCTCGGCCTCGTAGATGTCGGGCGTGGTGAAGCCGTCCTTCACGGTGACGCCGTTGGTGCCCCAGAAGCCCAGGGTGAAGTGGTAGCGCGCGATGGCCGCGTTGGCGTCGGGGCCCACGAGGGCCTCGGTCGCGTCCTTGAGGCTGCCGCCCAGGACGAGCACCTCGAAGCCCTTCGACGCGAGCTTCAACGCGTGGCTCACGCAGTTGGTGGCGTAGGTCGCGCGCTTCTCGGTTAGGGCGTCTATCAGGGCGTCGATGGTGGAGCCGGCGTCCAAGAAGACAAAGTCGTTGGGGCTCACGAGCTCGGCGGCGCGCTCGGCGATGACACGCTTCTCGTCCGCGTGCTGGCCGGTGCGCTCGGCCACGGGGATGTCGCGGGTGACGCCCTCGGAGTCGAGGGCGACCGCCCCGCCGTGCACCTTGGAAAGGCGGCCGGCCTCGTCGAGCTTCTCGAGGTCGCGACGGATCGTGGACTCGGAGATATTGAGCTTCTCGGCCAAGTCGACCACGGTGGCCGAGCCCTCGCGGGCGACGATCTCCAGGATCTGGGAATGGCGTTTATCGGCGAGCACGGCTTACTTCTCCTCTTCGGGGTAAACGACGCCCAGGTCGGCGCGGACGCGGGTCATGATCTGCATGACGTCGCCGGCGTAGTCGATGAGGGAGGCCGCGGCGGCATCACCGGCGACGGCGCGCTCGAGGTCGGCCATCTCGTAGCACAGGGCATAGGCCTCCTCGCCGGCGCTCACCTCCTCGGTGCGGCCGTCGGCGGTCCAGGTGATGGTCGCCTTGTCGGCGCGGGGGTACTGGTCGACCTCGATGTAGCAGTCGTCGAAGCTCACGACGGCGCGTTTGGGCTGCTTGGAATGCATGGTGAGGCTGATCACGCCCAGCTGTCCCGCGGCGTTCTTGCAGATGATGCCGCTCGAGATGTCGACGCCGGTCTCGCAAAGGTTGCCCAGGCACATGACGTCTTGCGGGGCCTCGTCCATGAACAGGCGCATGATCGAAAGCGCGTAGACGCCGATGTCCAGGATGGCGCCGCCGGCAAGGCCGCGGTTGTAGAAGCGGGTCTTGACGTCGTAGGGCTTGAAGCTGCCGAAGTTCACCTGCGCGAGGTTCATGCGGCCGAACTCCCCCGCCTTTGCGCGGGCGAGAAGGGCCTGGTAGAGGGGCATGTGCAGGATGGTCGTGGCGTCCATGAGGACGACGTTGTTGGCCGCGGCGATCTGGCGGGCCTCGTCGAGCTCGGCGGAGTTCAAGGTGATGGACTTCTCGCACAGGACATGCTTGCCCGCGGCCAGGGCACCGCGCAGGTAGGTGATGTGCGTGTTGTGCGGGGTCGTGATGTAAACGGCGTCGACGGCCGGGTCCGCGCAGAGCTCCTCGAAGGTGGAGAAGACCTTCTCGACGCCGAACTTCTCGGCAAAGGCCTGGGCCTTCTCGGCGGTGCGGTTCTGCACGCCGTAGAGGGTGCGGCCGGCCAGGGCCAGCGACTCGGCCATCTGGTTGGCGATGACGCCGCAGCCGACGACGGCCCACTTGAGCTGGGGCGCGGTGAAGATATCGGTGGGGAATGCCTTGTCCTGGGCGGCGGCGAACGCGGCCTTTGCGGCGGCCTCGGCATCCAGCGGCTTTGCGGTCTCGCTCATCAGAGGGCTCCTTTGCGTGTGGGGACTGCTCCTACACGCAAGTATAGCCAACTACGCGAGAATTCTGTCAATTTCTTTCAAAATCGCGCAGCGTGTCGTATATCTCGTGCGCCAAGGCATCCGAGATGCCGTCGACGGCCGCGATTTCCTCCTCCGAGGCCTCGCGCAGGCGCTTAAACGAGCCGAAGGCCTTCGTGAGCGCCCGCTTGCGCTTGGGGCCCACGCCGGGTATCTCGTCCAAGATGCTGACCGTCATCGCCTTGTCGCGCAGCTCGCGGTGGAAGGTGATGGCGAAGCGGTGCGACTCGTCGCGGACCTGCTTGATGAGATAGAGCGACGGCGAGCCGGACGGCAACACGACGGGCGTCTCGTCCCAGGGGACAAAGACCTCCTCGTCGGACTTGGCAAGGCCGCAGACCGGGATGTCGAGGCCCAGCTCGGCCAGCTGGTTGATGGCGGCCGTGAGCTGCGGCTTTCCGCCGTCGACGACGAGAAGGTCGGGACGGCTGCCAAAGCGCTCGTCGGCCATGCGCTCAGGCGCGTAGCGTCGGCCCAGGACCTCGGACATGCTCACGAAGTCGTTGGCCTCGTCGAGCTCGGCGCGGATCTTGAAGCGGCGGTACTGCGACTTGTCGGGACGGCCGTTGGTGAAGACGACCATCGAGGCCACCGTGAAGCGGCCGTGCAGGGTCGAGATGTCGAAGCACTCGATGCGCATCGGCGGCGCGTCCAGGGCCAGGGCGCTCTCGAGCTGCAGCAAGGCCTGGTTGGTGCGGTCGTCGGCGTAGCCCGTGCGCACCATGTAGCGCATGAGGGCGTGCTTGGCGTTTTGCGAGGCGGTGTCGAGAAGGTGCTTGCGCTGCCCCCGCTGCGGGCAGTGCAGGTCGACGGCGTGCCCGGACTTCTCCGCCAGCCAGGCCGAGACGACCTCGGCGTCCGGCACCTCGCAGGTGAGCTCGACCTGAGAGGGGATGTCGGCCGTCTCGTCGTAGTAGCGCTTGAGGAAGCCGCCCACCAGCTCGTCCTCGGCGACGTCGAGGCCCTTGTCCAGGATGAACTCGACGGAACGGACGGTGCGGCCCTCGCGCACGACGAAGACGCAGGCGCAGCTGATCGTCTCCTCGCGGTAGATGCCGATAAGGTCGATCGACACGCTGCCGGACAGGACCACCTGCTGGCGAACATCGAGGGCGTTTAGGCTGGTCAGGCGGTTCTTGAGGCGGCCGGCCTTCTCGAAATCGAGGTCGGCGGCGGCCTCGCGCATCTGCTCGGTGAGCTCGTCGACGATCTGCGAGCGGTGGCCCTGCAGGAACTTCTCGACCTGGGCGACGTGGGAGGCGTACTCGACGGTGTCGACGGCGCCGCAGCAGACGCCGGGGCCGCGGCCCACGTGGTAGTCGAAGCAGGGGCGGCACTTCTTGGCGAGCATCATGTTGGCGACGGCCGCCTGGTCGGGCTCCTTCTCCAATAGGCGACGGGCACGCTTCCACTCGGCGCAGGTCGCCACGCAGATCGGCACCACCTTGCGCAGGGTGTCGATGGTCTGGCGGGCGGCCTTGGCGTCGGTGTAGGGGCCAAAGTAGCGGGTGCCCTTCTTGTGCTTCTCGCGCGTGTACTTGATCGCGGGGAAGACGTCGGACTCGGTGATCGCGATGTAGGGGTAGGACTTGTCGTCCTTGAAGTCGACGTTGAAGTAGGGGTGGTACTGGGCGATGAGGTTGCGCTCGAGGACCAGGGCCTCGTGCTCGGAGCCCACGACCACGTAGTCGAAGCTCGCGACGACCTGCATCATCAGGGGAATCTTCTCGCGGTCGTCCGTCAAGGTGACGTACTGCTTGAGGCGGGCGCGCAGGTTCTTGGCCTTGCCGACGTAGATGACCTTGCCGTTCTCGTCTTTCCACAGGTAGCAGCCGGGGTCTGTGGGGACCTGCGCCACCTGCTCGGCAAGCGACGGCAGGTTTCCCGGGCCGTGGCTGTGGGTGTGCTCGGCCGCCGCCTGTCTTTGGCTCTTCTCGTCCACCTTGGTTTTCCTCGATGCCGGCGCGTCGCCCCGGGGCGGGCGCTAGATGCCCTCGCCCTGGGGGAAGAACTTCTCGTACTTCTTGACCTGGTGGTAGAAGTGGACCCAGGCCCAGAGGCGCTGCAGGGGGTCGTCGTCGGGGATGTCGAGGGCAAAGCTCGTCTTCTTGGCCTTGTAGGCGGCCAGGACCTGCTGCTTGAAGGCGCCCTCGGGCATGTAGCGCTCGGCGACCTTGACGGGCACGGCCGCGTAGGTCCAGTCGGTGGCGGGCTTGACGGGCACGGGCTCAATCCCGCAGACGACCTGCTCTACCTGCATGCGCGCGAAGTTGATGCCGGCGAGAAGGACGATCCAGGAGCTGCGGCCCGGGCGGGTGTTCATCTCGAGGAAGCGATAGGAGCCGTCGGCCGGGTCGCGCTTGACGTCGAAGGTGCCCATGCCGCGGTAGCCGACCTCCTTCATGAAGCGGGCGGCGGCCTGCGCCAGCTCGGGGTTCTCCTCGCCGGCGATGATCACGGCGTTGCCGATGGCGCCGGGCATGTGGTCCTCGAGGCCCACGTGGCCGCAGACGGTGAAGACCGGGTTGGAGTCCTTATCGGCATAGGCGTAGACCACGTGAAGGTTGTCATCTCCGCCGCCGATGTACTCCTGGATGATGAGCGACTCGTTGTAGCAGGATTTCTGCAGCTCGCCGTAGACGTAATCGAGCTCGGCGCGGTCCTTGATGAGGAAGACCTTCTTCTTGCCCTCGAACTCGACGTAGTGCCAGGCGGCGGAGTTGGACGGCTTTGCCACCAGCGGGTAGCGGAAGCCCTCGTCGTCCGCGGCCTGCCCGGTCACGGAGCAGTCGAGGAAGCGCGTCTTGGGGTAGTCCAGGCCGATCTTCTCGCAGGTATCGTAGAAGTTCTTCTTCTGCGAGACGAAATCGAGGACGTCGAAGTCGACGACAGGCGTGTAGAACCACTGCTCGAGCTCGGCCTTGTGGGAAGAGACGATGCGCGCGTAGAAATCGCCGCAGGTGGCCAAAAACGGCACCTTGCCGGCCGCGCAGAGCTCCTCGCCCAGCTTGGGCAGGATCTCCATGAGCATGTCCTCGGAGTCCATGCCCGGGATGTGGCGGTACTCGGCGAAGCGCGTGCGCGAGATCGACTTGATGTCGTCGCTGCCCATGATGATGGGCTTGGCGCCGTATGCCTCCCTAAAGGCGCGGGTATAGGCGTAGGCCGAGTAGTCCGCGCCCAGGATAACGGGCTGCAGGCGGCCGGGGAGCTGCTCGGGGGTGATGTCGGTTGGTCTGGATGCCATCGTGTGCCTTCTCGTCTGGGCGTAAGCGTTGCGTTTGCGGTTCAAAACACTGCCCACTATAGCGCGGGCGGGCGGGCTTACACCAAAAGAGCAGGGCGGGCGGCGCGCCTACTTGCGGCGGGCGTCGAGCTCGCCGGCCAGCTCGTCCAAGGTGACGCCGTAGCGCTCGAGGGTGACCATGAGGTGGTAGACCAGGTCGCCCGCCTCGTAGCGGATGTGGTCGTGGTCGCGGTCCTTGCAGGCCATGATGACCTCGCTGGCCTCCTCGGCGATCTTCTTGAGAAGCTCGTCCTCCTCGCCCTGCAAAAGCTTGGCCGTGTAGGACTCCTCCGGCGAGGACTCTCGGCGGCCGTGGATGACCTCGCCCAGGCCGTAGAGGACCTGGCCCAGATCGGCGTCCTGGACGTTTGCGGTGCGTACACCCATCGTGTCTCCTTAAGGTAAGGCGGCGGCGCCGTGGACCGGCCCGCCGCAGCGCGTGTCTTAGTCTTAGCCGAGAAGAACCTCGCGGTAAAAGCAGCTACGGTGCCCGGTGTGGCAGGCGGGCCCCGGAGAGTCGACGACGCAGACCAAGGTGTCGGCGTCGCAGTCGACGAGCAGGCGCTTGACCTGCTGCATGTTGCCGCTGGTGGCGCCCTTGTTCCAGAGCTCCTGGCGGCTGCGGCTCCAGAACCACGTGGTGCCGGTCTTGACGGTGAGCTCCAGCGACTCGCGGTTCATCCACGCGACCATCAGGACCTCGCCCGTGCCCTCCTGCTGCACGACGCAGGGGATGAGGCCCTGGGCGTCGAAGCGGGGCTCGAGGTCGGCCAGCGCGACGGCCGTGGGCTTCTCGCCAGCGTAGTTGAAGTCGTCTTGGGACATGCGCTGCCTCCCTAGAAGTCCAGGCGAACCGGGATGCCCTGGCTCGCCATGTACTCTTTGACCTGGCGGACGCTGTAGGTCCCAAAGTGGAAGACCGAGGCGGCGAGAACCGCGTCGGCCTCGCCCTCGATGATGCCCTCGGCAAAGTGCTCGAGGGTGCCCACGCCGCCCGAGGCGATGACCGGGATAGAGACGGCGCGCGCGACCGAGCGGGTAAGCGCCAGGTCGAAGCCGTCCTTGGTGCCGTCGCGGTCCATGCTGGTGAGCAGGATCTCGCCCGCGCCGCGGCGAGCGGCCTCCTCGGCCCAGGCCACGGCGTCGATGCCCGTGGGGATGCGGCCGCCGGCGAGGTAGACCTCCCACTTGTCGGTGTGGCCCACCTGCTTGGCGTCGATGGCCACGATGACGGCCTGGCTGCCGAAGGCGTCGGCGGCAGCGGTGATGATGCCGGGGTCCTTGACCGCGGCGGAGTTGATCGAGACCTTGTCGGCGCCCGCGGCGATCATGGTGCGGCAACCCGCGACGTCGCGGAAGCCGCCGCCCACCGTATAGGGGATGCGCAGCTCACCGGCCGCGCGCGAGGCGAGGTCGATGGTGGTGGCGCGGTCGTCCGAGGTGGCGGTGATGTCGAGGAAGACGACCTCGTCGGCGCCTTCCTTGTCGTACTTGGAGGCGAGCTCGACGGGGTCGCCGGCGTCGCGCAGGTCGACGAAGTTGACGCCCTTGACCACGCGGCCGTCCTTGACGTCCAGGCAGGGGATGACTCGTTTGGTTAGCATGCGTGTCCTTTCTGGCTTAGGCGGTCGGGGCGGGGCTGGCGGCTGCGGCGGCGAGGGCGTCCTCAAGCGAGAAGTTCCCCTCGTAGAGGGCGCGGCCGGTGATGGCGCCCTCGATCACGTCGGGGCCGGCGGCGGCAAGGGAGCGCAGGTCGTCGAGGCTGGCGATGCCGCCCGAGGCAACGACCGGCGCGCCGAAGAGCTCGGCCACGCGGCGGTAGGCGGCCACATCGATGCCCGTCTGCATGCCGTCGCGCGCGATGTCGGTGAAGACCAGGCGAGAGTAGCCCAGCCCCGCCAAGGTGGGGAGAAGCTCGTCGACCGTGAGGTCGCCCGCGGCCTCGCGCCAGCCGTTGACCTTGACGACGCCGTCCTTGGCGGCGACGTCGGCCACCACAAGCTCGCCGAACTCCGCGGCCGCCTGGCGCGCGAACTCGGGGTCCTTGACCAGCGCGGTGCCGATGGCGATGCGAGAGACGCCGAGGTCGGCCAGGCGCGAGACGGCGGCCAGGGAGCGCACTCCCCCGCCGCAGTCGACCTTGATGCCCTCGACCCGGCAGATCTCGCTGATCGCCCGGGCGTTGGCGGCGCAGGCCTTCTCGTCCTCCTCAAAGGTGGCCGAGAGGTCCACGACGTGGATCCAGCGGGCGCCGCGGGCCGCGAAATCTGCGGCGACGGCCGCCGGGTCGGTCGAGTAGACGTCCATCTGGGAGCGCTCGCCGCGCTTCAGGCGCACGACCTGGCCCGCGATGAGGTCAATTGCGGGAAAAAGGATCATCGCGCACCGCCGCGGACGAGGTCGACGAAGTTGGTGAGGATCTGCCTGCCGCAGGCCGAGCTTTTCTCGGGGTGGAACTGCACGCCGTAGACGTTGTCCTTCCACACGGCCGAGGCGAAGCTGCGCACGTAGTGGGTGCGCGCGGCCACGTCGAGGTCGCTCACGTCGTCGGCAACGGCATAGGAGTGCGTGAAGTAGGCGTTGGCGCCCTCGGGCACGCCGCGGAAGAGCGGGCAGATGTTGCCGCGCACGGTAAGGTGCACCTGGTCCCAGCCCACGTGCGGGACCTTCAGGCGGCCGGAGCGCAGGCGGGTGACGGAGCCCTCGAAGATGCCCAGGCCCTCGACCCAGCGGTCGGGATCAGTGGAGCCGTGGAGCTTACCGTCGCAGCGCTCGTCTCCGCGCTCGAAGAGGAGCTGCTGGCCCAGGCAGATGCCCAGGAAGGGGACGCCGGCGGCGATGGCGTCCTTCACGGCGTCAGCTTCGCCGGACTCGCGCATGAAGCACATGGCGTCCTCGAAGCTGCCGACGCCCGGCAAGACGACGCCGTCTGCGTGGGCGATCGCGTCGCAGTCATCGGTGGCGATGGCCTGGCCGCCCACGTCCGCGAGGCCGCGCACGACGGAGAGGAGGTTTCCCTTGTGGTAGTCGACGACGACGATGTTAGCGGGCATCACAGGCTCCCTTTGGTCGAGGGGATCGAGTCGGCGCAGCGCGGGTCGGGCTCGACGGCCTCGCGCAGGGCGCGCGCCGCGGCCTTGAAGGTGGCCTCCAAGATGTGGTGGGCGTTCTCGCCGCAGATGAGGCGCAGGTGCAACGTTATACCGGCATCACGCGCCAGGCCGGCGAAGAACTCGTGGCCCAGCTCGGTGTCGAAGGTGCCCACCTTGTCGGGCCCGATGGGCACGTCCCAAAACAGCTCGCCGCGGCCCGAGCAGTCGACCGAGGCCAGGACCAGGGCCTCATCGAGCGGCACCATGACCGACCCGAAGCGGCGGATGCCGCGCTTGTCGCCCAGGGCCTCGCGAAGGGCCTGGCCAAGCACGATGCCCGTGTCCTCGACGGTGTGGTGGTCGTCCACGTAGGTGTCGCCCTTGACGCGCAGGGTGACGTCGATCAGCGAGTGGCGCGAGAAGGCGTCGAGCATGTGGTCGAAGAAGCCGACGCCCGTCTCGATGTCTGCGACTCCGGTGCCGTCCAGGTCGATGGACAGCCCGATGTCGGTCTCTTTCGTGGCGCGGACCACTTTGGCGGTACGGCTCATGCTTCCTCCTTGACAAGGGTGGTGAGTGCGGCGAGAAGCTCGTCGTTCTCCTGGCGGGTACCCACGGTGAGCCTCAGGCAATCGGTGAGGCCCTCGGCGTAGCTGAAGTCGCGCACGAGGATCGAGTACTCGTCGCGAAGGCGCGCGCGGACGCGGCTCGCGCCGTGCATGCGCGCCAGGACGAAGTTCGCGCTGCTCGGCCAGGTCGTGACGCCCTCGATCGCGGCGAGACCCTCGAGCAGGCGGTCACGCTCGGCCACGATGTCGGCGACGACGGGGGCCAGGTCCTCGCGACGCGAGACGGCCGCCACGGCCACGGACTGGGCAAGGACATCCTCGGAGTAGATCTGACGGATCGCCGCCAGCATCAAGACGACCTCGGGGTCGGCCACGAGGTAGCCCACGCGAAGGCCCGCCAGGCCAAAGGCCTTGGACAGGGTGCGCAGGATGATGAGGCGGGGGTTCTCGGCCACCCACGACGCGAGCGAGGCGTCCTCCCCCGCGAACTCGACGTAGGCCTCGTCGAGAAGGACCAGCGCGTCCGTCTCGTCCAGAAGGCGACGGACCACGGCCGGGTCGACAAGGTTGCCCGTGGGGTTGTTGGGCGAGGTCAAAACGACGATCGCGGCGTCTTTCGCGGCGGCGAGAAGGGCCTCGGCGTCGATCTCGAAGTCATCGGCGCGGCGCCAGACGTACTCGACGGGCGTCTCGCACATCTTGGCGAAGTTCGCGTACTCCGCGAAATCCGGCGGGCAGGTGACCAGGGTGTGCCCGGGCCCGCCAAAGGTGAAGAACAGGTTGAAGAGCAGCTCGTCCCCGCCGTTGCCGACCATGATGTTCTCGCGAGCCACGCCGTGGCGGGCGGCGAGAAGGTCGCGCAGCTCGTTGGCCATGGGGTCCGGGTAGCGGTTGAGGGGCGTGGCGACCATTGCGGCTTGCATGGCGTCCACGACGGACTGGGGCAGCTCGTGGGTGTTCTCGTTTGCCGAGAGGTTGATGCGGCAGGGCGTGAACGCCGGGTCGTAGGGGTCGAAACCCTGCAGCGCCGTGCGGGCCTTTGCGGCCGCCCAGGAAAGCTCGGCCATCTTAGGACTCCTTCGCGTAGCCGGGAAGATACGGGACGCCGGGTTGGGAGAGCTCGGTGGGCCAAGCGACCTTGCCCGCGCCCTCGCAGGCGGCGGCCGCGTCGTCGTAGCCCTCGAGGCCCTGCTCGGCGAGGCGGCGCCTCATGCCGACGGAAAGGGCGTGCGCCCACAGGCCCTCAGCCTGAGCCATCGCCTGGGTGGCGGGGGCGTCCGCCAGCATGCCCTCGGGCGTGTAGCAGATGACGCTCGAGCGCTTCTGGAAGTCGTAGACGCCCAGCGGGTTTGAGAAGCGGGCGGTGCCGCCGGTGGGCAGGGTGTGGTTGGGGCCGGCCACGTAGTCGCCCAAAGGCTCGGAGCTCCAGGCGCCCACGAAGATGGCGCCGGCGTTCTTGATCTTGCCGAGAAGCGACATGGCGTCCTTGCAGTGCAGCTCCAGGTGCTCGGGCGCCACGACGTTGACGGCGTCGACGGCCGCGTCCAGGTTGTGGGCAACGACGATGACGCCGCGGTTGTCCAGCGAGGCGCGGGTGATCTCCTCGCGCGGCGACTGCGAGACGAGGCGCTCGGCGGCATCGAGGACCTTGGCCGGCAACTCGGCGTCGCAGGTCACGAGGTAGCAGCTGGCGAGAGGATCGTGCTCGGCCTGGGCCATGAGGTCGGCGGCGACCACCACGGGGTCTGCCGTGGCGTCTGCCAGCACGCAGACCTCGGAGGGACCGGCGACCATGTCGATGCCCACGTCGCCCGAGACGTAGCGCTTGGCGGCGGCCACGTAGGCGTTGCCCGGGCCGACGATCTTGTCGCAGGCCGGGATGGACTCGGTGCCATAGGCCACCGCGCCGATGGCCTGGGCGCCGCCCACGGCATACACCTCGTCGACGCCGGCGAGCTTGGCCGCGGCCAAGGTGTAGGCCGAGAGGGACCCGTCGCGCTGGGGCGGGGTCACCATGACCACACGCTCGACGCCGGCGACCTTGGCGGGCAGGGTGTCCATGAGAACCGTCGAGGGGTACTGGGCGCGACCGCCCGGCACGTAAACCGCGGCGGAGGCGACCGGCGTCACCTTAACGCCGAGGATGGTGCCGTCGGCGCGCGTGGTGAACCAGGACTCCTCCTTCTCCTTCTCGTGGAAGGCCAGGATCTGGTCGCGGGCGCGGGTGAGGGACTTCAGGAACTCGGGGTCCACCATCGAGGGGGCCTCGTCGATGAGCTCCTGCGGCACGCGGAATGACTCGGGGCAGGCACCGTCGAACTTCAGGCAGTAGTCGCGCACGGCGGCGTCCTTGCGCTCGCGCACATCGTCGACGATCTTCTCGGCCGCCTCCATGATCTCGCGCGGCAGGGCGCTCGAGCGGTTGAGGTCGTCGGTCGTGAGGGGACGGCCCTCGGCGAGCTCGATCTTACGCATGTCTACATCTCCCCTTTCGCGACCTCGGCGAGCGAGGCGGCAAGGTCTCGGATTCTCTTGTCGCAGCGGTAGGCGGCCGGGCCCGCGAAGAAGCGGGCGGTGCACTCCATGACGTCGTCGACGATGACGAGGTCGTTCTCCTGCAGCGTGGTGCCCGTGGCCGTGATGTCCACGATACGGTCGGTCATGCCCACGATGGGGCCGAGCTCGATGTTGCCGTGCAGGGTGAGGATGTCGACCTGCTGGCCGATGCGGTCGTAGTACTGCTGGGTGATGCGCGGGTACTTGGTGGCCACGCGCACGGTGCCGCGCCACTGGTAGTTCTTCTCGGCCTGGCCAGCGTTGGCGGCGGGCTCGGCCACGACGAAGCGGCATCCGCCGTAGCGAAGGTCGACAAGTTGCAGCAGGTCGAGGTTGGCCTCTACCAGGGAGTCCTTGCCGCAGATGCCGCAGTCGGCGCCGCCCGCGCCCACGAAGGAGGGGGCGTCCTGGGCGCGCACGATGATGTACTCGACGTCGTCCTCGCGGATGATCAGCTTACGGCCGGGGTCCTCGAGCTCCTTAGTGGGAAGGCCCGCCGCGGCAAGGACGCGCAGGGAGTCCTTGAACAGCGACCCCTTGGGGACCGCGATGCGCAGGGGGCGAGAAGACACGCGCACGCCGGGCGTCACGACGCCGGACTCGCCCGGCTCGCCCAGGACCTCCTGGAGGCGCTCGAGCGAAAGGGCAAAGCCGCAGGCGGCGAGGCCCGGGCGACCCAGGTTGGCGAGAACCGCGTCGTAGCGGCCGCCGGAGGCCAGGCTCGCGGCGATGCCCTCTGCGTAGCCCTTGAAGATGATGCCCGTGTAGTAGTCGAAGCTGTTGATGATCGAGAAGTCGAAGCTCAGGCGGCCCTCGTCAAAGAGGTCTGCCAGCTCTGCCACCAGGGCCTTGAGCTCGGCGGTGCCGCGACGGGCCGGCGCCACGTCTGCGCAGGCGAGAAGGTCGTCGATGCGCTCGATCACCTCGACGCCGCCGTGCATGCGCGGGATGGCGTGGAGGGCGCGGGCGGCAGACGGCTTGAGCTCGGGCGTGGCGTCGACAAGCTCGTCCAAGGTGACGAGGTCGGAGCCGTGGACGAGGCCCAGGACCTCCTCCTTGAAGTCCTCGTTGGGAGCGCAGGCGTCGAGAAGGGCCGTCAGCGGGGTCACCGAGCCAAAGGTCACGCGCCAGGCGGGCACGCCCAGGGCGTCCAGGACCTCGGCCAGGAGGCGGACGACCTCGACCTCGGAGGCGGCGCCGTCTGCCCCAACGAGCTCGACGCCCAGCTGCGTGAACTGGCGGGGCTGGCCGCGCAGGGACTGCTGCTCGCGCACGACCGGTGCGCTGTACCTAAAACGGGCGGGCAGCTCATCTTGGGCCACGTGGCCGGCGACCAGGCGCGCGATGGGCAGCGTGAGGTCGGGGCGCAGCATGAGCAGGTTGCCGTCGGCGTCGAAGAGCTGGAAGGGCGTGTTCTTGATCCTGCCGCCGCGCTCAAGCGTCGCGCGGTCCTCGAGCAAAGGAGTCTCTACCGGCAGGTAGCCATGCCCGCTGAAGCACTCCCGCACCGTGGCGCAGATGCGCTCGCGCGCAAGCGCCTCTTTGGGCAGGATGTCACGAAAACCACGGGCAGTTCCAGCAATCACGTCTCTATCCCCTCTTGTCAGGGTCCTTCTCGGTCAAAAGCTCAACCACTTTACCACGCTAAAGTGGCACAGGATTCACGGAGACAAACTCGTAACGAACGCTAAACAAGACCCGGTAGAAGGCCCGAGGCCGTGGCGCTAGGCCTTGTGGAGCACCTTGGCGATAAGGGACTTGATGAAGTCGCTCTCGGGCATCTTGAGTGCGATGGCCAGGCCAAAGGTAACGATAAGAGACGGGATGCCGCCCACGAAGCAGTAGAGCAGGGAGTGCATCGCAGACGAGCTGGCCGCGCCCACGACCATACCCAGGCCCGCGCAGATCGCCCAGCCGGCGGCGCTGCCGGCGACGCCGATAAGCAGCGAGCGGGCGCACGAGATGGCCATCTGCTTGATGCCGATGGGGCCCAGCGTCTTGCGGAAGCTGATGATCATCGTGACGTCGATGCCCAGGAAGTAGACGAGCGAGGTCGCCGCGACGCCGCCCAGGCCCAGGCTCGCCGAGCCAAAGACGCACAGGATGGTCTGGAAGATCGAGCCCACGACGTTGGCGAAGGCGTAGAGGCCCATGCGGTGCATGGACGAGCAGACCTTCTGGAAGAACATGCAGACGCCGTAGAAGGGCAGGGCGAAGATCAAGCCGTGGAGATACTCGACCACCATGGCGATCGACTCCTCGGACAGGCCAAAGATGCCGGAGAGGGGCTCGGCGAAGATGAAGATGAGCATCGAGAGAGGCACCAGGTAGAAGATGATCTTCGAGGTGCCGCCGGTGACGCCCGCCTTGAAGGCACGCATGTCCTCGTGGGCATAGCTGTCCGACATCTCGGTGAACATCGTGGTGGTGATGGGCACCGCAAGGATGGCGTAGGGCAGCGAGTACCAGGGGCGCGCGTAGTAGGAGGCCGCGGCGCCCGCGGGGGTCACGGCGAGCGTGGCGCTGCTCTGGACCGAGACGGTGACATAGGTACAGACGACCATGACGAGCGACGGGATGCCGAGCTTCACGGTGTCCTTGAGCGCCGGGTCGTGCCAGTCGATGTGCAGGCGCAGGTGGATGCCATGCTTAGACAACGAGGGAATCTGCATGACGACCTGGATAAGGACGCCCAGCGGGTTGCCCAGGGCAAGAACGATAAGTGCCAGGTGCTGGTCGACGTTGAGAAGGGCCGCATAGGCAAAGAACGACGCCGTGATGACGATGTTGTTGAAGATCGGCGCCGCGGAGCTCCAGAAATAGTCCCTCTCCGCGTTAAGGACGCCCGAGAAAATGGACGACAGCGCGTAGAGCACGACCTCGATGACGAAGAACCTAAAGAACCAGACCGTGAGGTCGAAGTCGAACTCAGAGCTGGCCGAGAAGGCCTGCGTGTAGACGAGCTGCCCCGCGAAGATGAAGCCAAGGACGGTGCAGGCGCCCATGAGCAGGGTCACGATCGAGACCAGGTTCGAGGTGTAGTCGCTCGCGCCCTTGGTGCCCAGGTTTCGCTTGACCGACATGTAGACCGGCAGGAAGGCCGTGACGAGCATGCCGCCCACAACGAGCTCGTAGAGCAAGTTGGGCAGGTTGTTGGCAACGGTGTAGCAGCTGGCCACGAGCGTTGTGCCCATGGCAAAGGCCTGGCCCCAGGTACGGAAGAAGCCCGTGATGCGGCTCACGATGACGAGGGCCGAGATGAGCAGGGCCGACCTACCGACCGAGGAAGTGCCGCCGTCGCCACCAGTGCTCTTCTCGGCTGCCGTCGCCTCCACCTCGAGGGCAACCTCCTGCGCGTCTGCGGCGAGGTCGGTCTGCTCCTCTGCCTGCGCAGGAACGGTGAAGAGGGCAGTCTCGCCCGTCTCTAGCTGGTCAATCCCCGAGTCATGCTTGAAGTGTTTAGGCGAATACGGCAACGTGCACACCTTTCCTCAGCCGATAAAACAGTTTTCAATCTTCCCACGCACGAGGTCGCAGGCGCCGGGCGTGGGAAGAAACCAAGGCAAACAACATAAGGGTGAAGCAACGGTGCAAAAGCTAAAGCAGCCCGTTTTCTCAGCGAGTAATGTCGGCAAAACGCGCCCCGAGGAACTCGGCGAGAGCCACGGGATCGAGCGTGAGCGACAATCCACGCCTGCCGCCGGAGATTCCAATGACGTCAAAGAGTTGGGCCGTCTCATCGATAAGCGTGGGGAACGGCTTCTTGAGACCAACGGGCGAGCAGCCGCCGCGCACGTAACCGGTGACCGCCTCGAGGTCCTTGATGGGCATAAGCGAGAGGGACTTCTCACCTGCAGCGGCCGCCGCCTTCTTGAGGTCGACTTCCTGGGCTACTGGGATGCAGCAAACCACGTGATCGCCGGAGGGCGAGACGCACACAAGGGTCTTGAACGAGGCGTCCGGGTCCTCGCCCAGCTGCTCGGCTATGCGCACGCCGACGCCGCGCGAGATGTCGGACTCATCGAACTCCTGGGCCGTGTAGGCGATACCAGCGCGCTCGAGCTCGCGCATCGCGTTGGTCTTCTGAGTCTTCTCTTTCTTGGCCATCTTCTCCCCCAAAGATCTAGGCCCGGCGCCCGTCCTGTGGTCCCCTAGTTTCCGGTCGCCTGCTCGGCGCGCTTGCGGTCACGTTCCAGGATGGGAGCAAGGAACTGGCCCGTGTAGCTTTCCGGCACCTCGGCCACCTGCTCGGGCGTACCGTAGGCGACAACCGTGCCGCCGCCGTCGCCGCCCTCGGGGCCCAGGTCCAGGATGCGGTCGGCCATCTTGATGACATCGAGGTTGTGCTCGATGACAAGCACCGTGTTGCCGGCGTCGACCAGGCGCTCGAGCACCTCGATAAGCTGGCGCA
>CAVAUD010000023.1:0-21680 GCA_963591565.1 bacterium | reverse complement strand
TGCTCGCCCTCACCGACACGGCTGAGTAGGACCAGGCGAGAAGGGCTTCGCGGCTTGTGCCGCGCCCCGCGCGTAAAGTTCGGGCCCGTCAGGTGCTTTGCCGCCTGACGGGCCCGTTTTCTGTGCCGGCCTGTTGGCCAGCTGGTCTGTTGGCTTGCTGGCCTGCTGGCCTGTCGGCCTGCGCGTTTGACCTGCGGCTCCTACGCGTCCGCGCCGGCTGCTGCCCCGGCGGCAAGAAGGGCCCCGGCCCCCAGGGCCGCCGCGGCAGCGACGGCGACGCCGCCCTGGTCACCGGTGGCGGGGACGGTCCCGCCGCCCGCGGTGCCGTGGTTGGTCGTGTCCCCGGCGGGTGTGGGCTGCGGCGTGTCGCCCGCCGTCGGGTCGTCCTCCGTCCCCGGCACGACCTCCTCGTGGTCGGTGATCGTGATGCGCCCAGCGCCGTTGGGGTCCTCGTAGCCCGCGCCCACGACGCCCTTAAGGTTGTCGCGGATGTAGTCGACCAACATGATGACGTCGAAGCCGAACTTCTCCGCCTCGGCAGCGTTTTCGGGTACGGGGGTCTTGTTGGCACGCGTCAGCACGAAATCGCTGCTGGCCACCGTGTAACGGCCGGCCGGGTCGATCGCCTGGCCGCCTATCTGCGCGTTCTTGACGCGCCTCTCGCCGCTGCCGATCTCTTTGAACTTCGACGCGTCAAAGACGACCGGCGTTGGGATATCCGTGCGGATCGTGTAGCTCGTCCCGGAAGATACCTGCAGGAAGTAGCTGTTGTCTTCGGGGGCGCTTGCTGCGCCGGCCTCCAAGAGGTCCAGGATGTACTGGCCCGAGACCTCGAGCGCCACCATCTGGTTGCAATAGGGTTCGACCTCCAGCAGCTGCGCGTAGGTGATCTTGCCGGCGCGGATGTTCTTTTTCACGCCCGCGGCGTTAACAATGGCCAGGTCACAGGCCTTGCCGGTTTTGGCCTCGTAATAGGCGCGCACGCCATCGCACACAAGGTCGCCCAGGTTCGTCTCCTGGTTTTTGATCGAGCCGCCGAAGTCGTCGTCCGGCGTGGCGTAGAGGTTGACCTCGGCGGTGCCGATGACGTCGGTGGGCAGAGGCTCCACACCCTCGCTTAGCTGGGCAATCAGGGCCGCGGTCTTCTCGTCCTGGCCATCCCACGACTCGATGAGCTTTGCCGTCACGTCAAGCGAGGCCGTTGCCTCGCCGGTCGCGGGGTCGATCTCGATGTGGCCAAAGCTCGCGAACTTGGTGCCGGTCTGGGCAATCACGACGTCTTGGCCGTCGGCGTTCTTGACGGTCTGCACGTACTTCTCGTGCGAGTGGCCGTCGACAACCAGGTCGATTCCGCTGGTCTTGGCAACCAGGGTGTCGCTGCGCCAGCACTCGTCGTTGTCCTTCTCGCCTAGGTGGGAGAGAAGGACAACGTAATCGGCGCCATCCACCGAGCGCGCGGCCTGGGCAAACATCTGAACCGTCGCATAGAAAACCTCGGGGTCGTCCTGCAGGAAGTCCCACGCAAAGTCGCCGTCCGCGTCCTGGAACAAGGTGGCGTCGCCGCGCGTCAGGGTCGTGGGCGTCACGGCGCCGAGGTAGGCGACCTTGACCTGTCTGCCTGCAACGTTGTACTCGATCACGTGGTACGGGTCGAACTGCAGGGTTCCGCTGGCGTCCGTAAAGTTGCAGCACACGTACTTGAGCCCGCTTTGCGCCGAGACCAGCTCAAGGAAGTTGTCCACGCCAAAGTCGAACTCGTGGTTGCCCACGGTCACGACGTCGTAGTCGCACGCGCCCTCGACCTGCATGGGAATCTTGCCGTCGCTCGCCGCGCCCAGCACGCCGCCCTGGATGGCGTCGCCGGCGTCGACCAGCGTGACATTGCCCGCGGCGTGGCTCTCCTTTTGAGTGTTCACGAAGTCAACGAGGGCGCTGTAGCCCAGGTTGGTCTTGGCGTTGTACATGCCGCAGTGCACGTCGTTGGTATGGACGATCGCTATCTTGCCCTCGGAACCGCCCGCGCCCGTGTCGCCGCCCGTCTCGCCGGCGAAGGCCTTCGCGGGACCCGAGGCCAGGGTGAAGCTGACGCTTGTCAGAGCGGCGGCTGCCCCGCCCAGGAAGGAGCGGCGAGAAAAAAGCTTGTCAAACATTGAGAACCCCCTGATAAAAGGCCGATACGTGTAAATCTAACACAGCGATAACCCCGCGCTTGCGCCCCGACCTACAATAAGGGCAAACACAAAACGGGAGGAACCGAATGATTCGCATCGCTTGCGACGTGCACACGCACACGCTGTATTCTCGCCACGCCTACTCGACGCTTGAGGAGGACGTGAGGGCCGCCGCCAACAAGAACCTCGAGCTTTTGGGCGTGACCGACCACTACTCGAGCATGCTCTTCGACGAGCAGACCCTCAAGAACTTCCAGTACTTCGTGAACCTCATCACCTGGCCGCGCGTGTGGCACGACGTTACCCTGCTGCGCGGCTGCGAGGCCGACATCGTCGACGGCGAGGGTCGCCTCTTTGGCCACGACATCGTGGTCGACCACGGCATCACCGGCGAGAGCCGCCGGCCCACGACCTTGAAGGACGAGGTCTTCGCCCAGTGCGACTACGTCATCGCGAGCATCCACCGCAAGGACTTCACGCGCGAACAAACCCCAGCTCAGAATGCCCAGATGTACATCAACGCGCTGCAGGACCCCAAGGTTTTGATCCTGGGGCACCTGGGCCGCTCGGGCGTGGACTTCGAGCTCGACCCGGTGCTCGAGGCGGCGCGCGACCTGGGCAAGCTGATCGAGCTCAACGGCTCGAGCTTGGAGGACCCGCTCAAGGCCGGCAAGTCGATTGACCGCTGCCGCGCGATCGCCGAGCGCTGCGCCGAGCTGGGCACCATGGTCTCCTTCGGCGGCGACGCGCACGTCAGCTACAACGTTGCACGTACCCGCAAGGTCGCCGAGCTTCTCAACGAGATCGACTTCCCCGCCGAGCTGATGTCGTGCCGCTCCAAGGACGCCTTCCTAACCGCTTGCCGAGCCGCCATCCCCACTTTCGAGCTCTAAATCCGGGCTCTTTCGGCGTTCCGTGTAACCTCGAGCGACTTTTTCCACTTTAAATTTGGGATGGGCGAGTAGTCCCTAACTGCCAACTGGGCAAACGTGGCCAAAAACGCCCCGGCTACTCGGCGAACCGGATTTTAAAGTGGGATAAGTCGCTCGAGCTATCCCAAACGGCCCTGCGGGCGCCGCACCGGGCCCACACCGAGCCCGCCGCGGCGCCTGCCACGCAAAAGGCCCCCGGAGCCGCAACGGCTCCGGGGGCCTCATCTACCTGCGAAAATGCGTGAACGCTGGCGAACCTACGCCTTGTGGCTGGAGCCCAGGTTGTCCATGTGGCTGGCGACGACGGCCACGATCTCGTCCATGCCGGGGCGAGCGGGCTTCTTGGGGTCGAAGCACTCGGGGTTCTCGGCCATGTAGCCCATGTAGCCGCGGGTGTAGGCCTGGCGCAGCTCGGTGGCGTAGTTGACCTTGCAGATGCCGTTGGCGATGGCCTCGGCGACCTGGTCGTCGGGCACGCCGGAGGTGCCGTGCAGGACCAGCGGGATCTCCAGGCGCTGGCGGATGGCCTTCAAAACGCCCTGCTCAATGTGGGGGGTACCCTTGTAGACGCCGTGCGCGGTGCCCACGCCGACGGCCAGCGAGGTGCAGCCGGTGCGCGCCACGAACTCCTCGGCCTCGTCCGGGTCGGTGTAGGGGTTCTCGCCCTCGACGGCCGGGCCGTCGTCCTCCTTGCCGCCGACCTTGCCGAGCTCTGCCTCGACGGGGATGCCGAGCGGCGCGGCGACCTTGGTCACCGACGCGGTGAGGGCGATGTTGTCCTCGAAGGTGTCGTGCGAGCCGTCGATCATGACGGAGGTGTAGCCGGCGTGCATGGCCTGCATGCAGCGGTCGAAGCCGTCGCCGTGGTCCAGGTGCATGGCCACCGGCACGCTCGCGGCCTCGGCGGCGACCTTGGCCATGGCGGCGAAGTACTCGAGGTTGGCGTACTTCACGGTGCCCGGGGTGGTCTGCATGATGACGGGGGAGCGGCGCTCCTCGGCGGCCTTGATGACGGCCATGACGAACTCGAGGTTCTCGACGTTGAACGCGCCCACGGCGTAGTGGCCGGCCTGAGCGTCGAGCAGCATCTCCTTGGTGGTAACGAGCATTGCGCTTCTCCCTTCGTTTGCCGGTTCTCCCGGCGTGGGTCCAAACCCCGCGCCATGTCCGCGCGGGACCTAGGCCCATTATATGAATTGCCCCCGCGCGCACGCCTCATAAAGAAAGGCCGCGTCTTTTCGATTTTCCAAAGAAGAAAAAGAAAAGGCACGCAGGCGCCCGCCATCCTTTGGCGAGAAGAACCCTACCGCTGCCCCGGCCTTTTCAAGGGAAAGAAAAGGTAATGTGCTAATTTGCTCGTAGTGAAAGTAAAGGAAACACAATTTGCGCACAATTGGAGGTCGCCGTGGGAACCCTGTCGTCTGAGGAGCGTCGCGTCGCCATTCTCAACATGCTGGAAAGCGATGCGTCGGTGCAGGTCACGCAGCTCGCCGAGGCCTTTGGCATCTCGCGCGTGACCGCCCGCGCCGATCTTGACGCCCTGGCCCGCGACGGAAAGCTGCGCCGTACCCACGGCGGGGCGACCTCGCTTTCCCGCACGCTCACGGTCTCGGTCCAGGACCGCCGCGTGAACCTCAACGTAGACGGCAAGCGCGCCATCGCAAAGAAGGTGTTGCCGCTGATAAACGACGGCGACGCGATTCTTCTCGACTCCGGCACCACGTCGCTCGAGATCGTGCGCTCGCTCTCGAGCTTCAACAGCCTCACCATCGTGACCGACGACCTCACCATCGCCGACTTCGTGGACCGCTCGATGCCCTCGATCGACGTCATCATGCTGGGCGGCCACCTGCGCAAAGGCCACCGCTACACCAACGGCCCCCTGGCCCTGCACTCGCTCGAGATGCTCCACCCGGATAAAGCCTTCGTCACGCCCACGGCCTACGCGCCCGGCCGCGGCCTCATGACCAACAACCAGGCGATGGCCGAGCTCAAGCACGCCTTTCTCACCTGCGCAAACACGACCTACGTGGTCATGGACGCCAGCAAGGTGGGCGCGAGCGGCCTCATGTGGTTCGGCGGCCTGGCCGACGCCGACGCCGTCATCATGGACAAAGACCCCGACGGCCTTGTGGCCGCCGAGGTCGAGGAGCTGGATACCCAGCTGATTATCTAGTTGCCCCAGTCAGGGGAGCCGGCGAGAAGCCCGCGGCTGCGACCGGGCAGCCCGCGGCCGCGCCTGGGCGGCCCGCCGCGCCGCCGCGCCGCCGCGCCGCAGCGCCTTACGCGATCTTCTCCACCACGGTCCCTGCGAGCAGGCGCTCGGCGTCGGCCATCTCGAAGTGCCCCGTCGAGGCCGAGAGGCAGTTGGCAGAAGCGCAGCTCATCGCATATGCCAGCTGGTCGGGGGCGCTCATCCCGCGCGACATGCCCACGGCAAACGCGCCGACCATCGTGTCGCCTGCGCCCACGGGGTTCACGACCTCGATCTTGGGCGCGCGCCCGCGGAAGAGGCCCTCGTCGCAGGCCATCACGGCGCCGTCGCCGCCGAGCGACACGACTACCTGCGAAATCCCGCGCTCGTGCAGCTCTTGGGCGGCGGCGTAGACCTCGTCGATCGACTCGACGGTGCGGCCAAGGATCTGGCCGATCTCGTCGGTGTTGGGCTTGACCATGGTGGGAAGCGCCTCGATGCCGCGCATCAAGAGTTCGCCGGAGGTGTCCAGGATGCAGGGCTTGCCGGCGGCCTTCACGCGGCCAATGAGATCGACGTAGGCGTCCTTGGCCATACCCGCCGGCACGCTGCCGTTAAAGGTCACGACGTCTGCGACCTGGGCAATCTCGCTGACCTTCTCGCTGATGGCCGCGACATCCGCGGCCGTGACCTCGCGGCCCGGCTCCAAAAACTCGGTCGAGACGCCCTGCTGGTCAAGCACGTTGATGCAGCAGCGGGTCTCGCTGGCGACCTCGACGAAGTCGTGCTCGATGCCGTCGGCGTCCAGAAGGTCGCAGAGCAAACGGCCGTTGTTGCCGCCCACAAAGCCCGTCGCCAGGATCTTCTCGCCGCAGGTCGCGATGGCGCGGGCGGCGTTCAAGCCCTTGCCGCCGGCGTTGTCGATGCAGGTCGCGACGCGCATCACGGTGCCGTCCACCAGCGGGCACGCCAGCTGGTAGGCCTTGTCGATGGAAGAGTTGAGCGTGACGGTCGAGATCATAAAAGCCTCCTGTGTATATGCGAGAAGAACCCTTTGCAAGCCCGACTATAACCCTATTTACGCGGCGTTTCGCCCGGCCGCACCGCCGCACTCGCCGAGACTAACCTGTCTTTTTCTTTCTTTTCTTTTAGAAAGCCCGGCGAGAAGAGAGAAAGATAAACACTGTCAATTAAAAAAGCGTCAGCTGTCATTTTTGAGCAATAAAGCGCAGGCCTGGGGCGTGGCGTTTTTGAATGGTCTCTAAAGCAGATACCAATCTGATTGTCCACTTCTTCACAAATAAAGAAGTAAAGCAAAGCCAATTGCTTAGGATTATACATCAAATCTCTAACCAACTGACGCATTTCAAGCCGAGAAAACCCCAGTTAAAGAACGCCCCAACCGTTGAACGGTCTAATTTTAACCGCAAACGGTACATTCGGGGCAATTTGCAGGAATCGTGAAGAAGATGGGTATCAAATCGACTAAAGTAGTTGCACTGACCACATGGTTACAACCACTTAACCACTTGGCATCAGTTGGTAACAAAGCGCGTACACACTTGAAAAACAGCACCTATAGGGTTTCTTTAAGCAAAAACGCACAAGCAAAGGAGTACTGCATGGTCGGTTTCATTCTCACGGGGCACGGAAGTTTCGCAGATGGACTCGCTGGCGCTCTTGAGATGGTAGGCGGCCCGCAGGAACTCTTCGTCCCCGTCACGTTCTACGAGAACGAGGCCGCCGACTTTGGCCAGAACGTCGCCAACGCCATCGCGGATATGGCCGAGAAGGCCGACGGCGTCGTCGTCTTCTGCGACCTCATGGGCGGCACCCCCTTCAACCAGGCGATGATGAACGCCGCCAGCGTCCCCAACGTCGAGGTCGTCACCGGCGCCAACCTCCCGATGCTTCTCGAGGTCACCTCTTCTCGCACCGCCACCAGCACCGTCGACGAGCTCGTCGAGTGCGCCCTCGAGGCCGGCCGCTTTGGCGTCGACCACAAGAAGCTCGAGGTCGCGGCAGACGACGCCGAGGACGACCTGTTTGGTGACGAGGAGGATGGTCTGTAATGCCCAGCTGGGACAACATCCTCGCCTCCTCGCTGGTTCTTCTCGTCTTCCTGCTTGTTGTCGGCGTCATCCTGACCATCGTCAACTACCTGCGCATGCGCAAGCAGAAGGACTACTACAAGGACATCCACGTCGAGCTCGCGCCCGGCAAGAAGGTGGCCTTCTCCAGCGGCCTTATCGGCAAGCTCGTCCGCGTCGGCAAGGAGACCTGCGACATCGAGGTCAAGTCCGGCGCCGTTATCGAGGTTTCCCGCTACGCGATCCAGGAGATCTTGGACAAGTAGCGGTATCGCACATTGGTACTAGACGCCCCCGGTGGGGCACGTAGAGAGGAAGCCAAAATGGCAGAGCCCAACATCGTTCACGTTCGCATCGACAACCGCCTGATCCACGGCCAGGTCGCCACCCAGTGGTGCTCCACCGTCGGCGCCAACCTCATCCTCGTTGCCAACGACGAGGTCGCCGAGAACAAGATGCGCCAGAACCTCATGAACATGGCCGCCCCCCAGGGCGTCGCTACCCGTTACTTCTCCATCCAGAAGACCATCGACGTCATCTTCAAGGCGGCTCCGCGCCAGCACATCTTCATCGTTCTCGAGAACCCCCAGGACGCCCTGCGCCTGGTCGAGGGCGGCGTGCCCGTCAAGAAGCTCAACATCGGCAACATGCACATGGCCGACGGCAAGCGCCAGGTCGCGACCTCCGTCGCCGTCGACGACGCCGATGTCGCCGCCTTCAAGGCTCTGCAGGAGAAGGGCGTCGAGCTCTCCATCCAGCGCGTTCCCTCGACCCCCGTCGAGCCGACCGACAAGCTCTTCTCGTAAGGCGAATCCCCGCACGGCCGCGTAGCGCGGCAACCCCATTTCATTTGGTTCTACCCGCGCTAATCCTCGCGGCGGAACATAGTCAATTGGTCCCCTAAGGTGGGGGAAGGACAAAAAGGAAAGGAGGAGCAAAGATGGAGTATTCAGTCATTCAGGTGGCTCTGGTCTTTATCGTCACGTTCATCGCGGCTATCGACCAGTTCAGCTTCCTCGAGTCTCTGTATCAGCCGATCGTCACCGGCATGGTGGTCGGCCTCATCCTGGGTGATGTCCAGACCGGCCTTATCGTCGGCGGCACCTACCAGCTGATGACCATCGGTAACATGCCTATTGGAGGTGCCCAGCCCCCCAACGCCGTCGTAGGCGGCATCATGGCGGCCACGCTGGCGATCTCCCTGGACCTCGACCCGAACGCAGCCGTTGCGATGGCTATCCCGTTCTCGCTCCTGGGCCAGTACGGCGTCACCCTGATCTTCACCATCATGTCTCCGCTGATGTCCAAGTGCGACCAGTACGCTGCTGAGGCCAACCCCAAGGGTATCGAGCACATCAACTACCTCGCTATGGCTCTGCTCGGCCTCGTCTTCGGCGTCGTTGTCACCCTCTTCTTCGTCGGTGGCGCCACCATGGGTCAGGCTGTCGTTGACGCGATCCCCGCTTGGCTCTCCTCCGGCCTCTCCGCCGCTGGTGGCATGATGCGCTTCGTCGGCTTCGCCATCCTGCTGAAGGTCATGATGTCTCGCGACATGTGGGGCTTCTACTTCATGGGCTTCGGTCTTGCTCTTGTCGTCTCTAACATTGCCACCCTTGCCACCCCGGCCCTGCTTATCCTGGCCTTCATCGGCTTCGGCATCGCTTTCTGGGACTTCCAGCAGCAGACCGAGCTGAAGGGTGCTGTCGCTATCCAGGACGGAGGTGAGGAGGATGGCATCTAACGCCACTACCTATAAGAACCTCACGCCCGCAGCCGATCTTGATCAGGCTACCCTTAACAAGATGGCTTGGCGCTCCTGCTTCCTGCAGGGCTCCTTCAACTACGAGCGCATGCAGGCCGCCGGCTGGCTCTACTCCATTCTCCCCGGCCTCGAGAAGATCCACACGGACAAGGATGACCTCGCGACTTCCATGACCCATAACATGGAGTTCTTCAACATCCACCCGTTCCTGGTCACCTTCGCTATGGGCATCTGCCTCTCCCTTGAGCAGAAGAAGGCGGATATCCCGACCATCCGCGCCGTCCGCGTCTCCCTCATGGGCCCGCTCGGCGGCATCGGCGACGCCCTCTTCTGGATGACCCTCGTGCCGATCCTCGCGGGCATCACCTCCCAGATGGCCATCGCCGGCAACGTCGCAGGCCCGATCATCTTCCTGGTCGTGTTCAACATCATCCAGTTCGCCATCCGCTTCGGCCTGATGAACTGGTCCTACAAGATGGGCACCCAGGCGATCGACACCCTCATGGACAGCATGCAGGCCTTCACCCGCGCTGCTTCCATCCTCGGCGTCTTCGTCGTCGGCTGCCTGACCGTTACCATGGGCGGCACCCAGATCGCGCTGACCATCAACAACGGCTCCTCCGAGGCTTATGTTGCCCACACCGCTGTTGTCGCTGACAGCGAGGTCTCTGACTTCGAGGTCATCGAGACCAACAGCGAGGGTACCACCACCCTTGGTATGTATGACGCCGCTGGCGAGCCCCTCTCCGGCACCGACGCCGAGGGCAACGCCGCCGTGGGTGGCGCCGTGGCTCTGGGCAACGGCATGAGCCAGGTCACCTACATGGAGCTCGTCACCACCCCGGTCGTGGTCGACTTCGCGTCCATCCTGGACTCCATCTGCCCCAAGCTGATCCCGCTCGCGCTGGTCATGCTGCTTTACTACCTGTTCGCTAAGCACAACTTCACCCCGATCAAGGGCATCGTCCTCTTGCTCGTCCTGGGTATTGTTGGCGGCTACTTCGGCATCTGGGCCTAGTAGCAAGTAGCGTCTTCTTAAGGGGGCGCGTGGGATTTCCGCGCGTCCCCTTTTTTATCCGATTCACTGGTACGTACCACATGGTATATTCGGACCGCGTGCCCTCGATACAGGCACTGCACGTCCAAGGCACGCTCCGCATATATCTGCAGCTCAGGAGGTGAGGTCATGGCAAGCGTTTCTCGCAAACAACCCCTCTACGATCAATTGGTCGACCTTCTCAGCGAGAAGATCGAGAACGAGATGGAGCCGGGCGACGCCCTGCCCTCCGAGCGCGACCTCTGCGACCTCTACGGCCTTTCGCGCACCACGGTTCGCCTGGCCATGAGCGAGCTTGAGGAGCGCGGCATGATCGCGCGGCGCCACGGCAAGGGCACCTTCGTGACCCGCCTGACCCCGCAGCGCACCGACCTTATGGGCACCTACAGCTTCACCGAGCAGATGAAGAGCCTGGGCCGCGTTCCGTCGAGCCAGGTTCTTGAGTTCGATATCCGCGAGGCGAGCAAACCCGTCGCCGCCAACATGGGCATTCGCCTTGGCGAGAAGATCTACCGCATGCGCCGCATCCGCCTGGCAGACGGCATCCCGATGATGGTCGAGCGCACCTATCTGCCTGCGGCGGAGTTCGTCGGCCTCACCAAGCAGGTCATGATCGACAACCCGCTCTACGACACGCTCGAGAAGGAGTACGGCCAGAAGATTCACCTGGCCGAGGAATCCCTGAGCGCCCGTATCGCCCGCGGCGACGAGGCCGAGCTTCTCGGCGTGCCCGAGGGCTCCCCGGTCCTTCACCTGGTGAGGACCACCACCAACGACAAAAACATCGTCATCGAGTACACGCGAAGCGTTGCCCGAGCAGACATGTTTGAGTACAAGATCAGCCATATCCGCAGCTAGTTACTGGAGGGGCGGCCCTCAGCGGGTCGTCTTAGGACGCCGGCGAGAAGACCGGCGAAGGAAGGAGAAGCATGTTTTCGACTGACGTAGAGACGCTTACTTCTATGGGTGCCCAGATCACCACCGCAGAGATTAAGCAGCAGCCCGAGATCTGGCGCGACGCCTACCAGATCTACCTGGACAACAAGGAGGCCGTCGACGCGTTTCTCGCCGACGCCCGCGCCATGGGCGAGGGTCGCCTGACCGTCGTCTTCACCGGCGCCGGCACCTCCGATTACGTGGGCGACACCGCCGCCCCCTACCTGCGCCACGCCGGCAACACCGACCTCTACGACTTCAAGCCCATCGCCACGACCGACATCGTGAGCGCCCCGCGCGACTTCCTGCGCGCCGAGGACCCCACGCTGGTCGTCTCGTTTGCCCGCTCGGGCAACAGCCCCGAGTCCCTGGCCGCCGTGCAGGTCTGCAAGCAGTTCGTGAAGAACGTCAAGTTCCTCAACATCACCTGCGCGCCCGAGGGCAAGCTCGCCGTCGAGTCCGCCGACGACCCCAACGCCTACACCATCCTCATCCCGCGCGCCAACGACAAGGGCTTCGCGATGACCGGCAGCTACAGCTGCATGACGCTCATCTCGACCTTGATCTTCGACGAGGCCGCCGAGGACCAGAAGGCCGCTTGGGTCGAGACGGCCGCCAAGATGGGCGAGGCCGTCATCGAGCGCGAGGACGAGATCGCGGCCCTTCTCGCCGGCGACTTCAACCGCGTGACCTACCTGGGCTCCGGCTCTTTCGGCGGCCTGGCGCAGGAGGCCCAGCTCAAGATCTTGGAGCTCGCCCACGGCCTGGTCGCGACCTCCTACGACACCTCGATGGGCTACCGCCACGGGCCCAAGTCCTTTGTTGACGAGAAGACCCTGGTCTTCGTGTTTGTCAACAACGACCCCTACACCCGCCAGTACGACATCGACATCCTTAACGAGATCGGCGGCGACAAGATCGCCGAGCACACCGTGGCCGTCCAGCAGGTCGGCGAGACGGTCTACGAGGGCGAGTCCTTCGACTTCGCCGGCTTCGACGAGCTGCCCGAGGGCTACCTCGCCCTGCCGTTCGTCATGTTCGCGCAGGTCATCTCTTTGCTCAACTCGGTGCGCGTGGGCAACACCCCCGACACCCCCAGCCCCACCGGCACCGTCAACCGCGTCGTCAAGGGCGTGACCATCCACCCCTTCGAGGCCTAAAGGAAGTGCTTTGGCATGACTAGCTACGCACTGCATGCGGAGAAGTACCTGCTGCCCGGCGTCGTGAAACAGGGCGGCTACCTGCCCGTTGTTGACGGCGCCTTTGGCGCGTGGACGGCCGAGGCCCCGGAGGGCGCGGACGTCGTCGAGCTGCCCGGCAAGTGGGTGGCCCCCGGCTTCGTCGACACGCACATCCACGGCTTCTTCAACCACGCGACGACCGACTGCGACCCCGAGGGCATCAACATCTCGAGCGCCGAGCTGGCCCGCCGCGGTACCACGAGCTGGCTGCCCACGACCTTCACCGAGAGCGTCGAGAACATCGGCGCGGCCTGCGCGGCCATCGCGGCGGCCGACGAGGAGCGCGGCCCGGACTTCGTGGGCGCGCACATCCAGGGCATCTACCTGGAGGGCCCGTTCTTCACGTCCAAGCACGTGGGCGCGCAGAACCCGGCCTATCTCATCGACCCTTCGGTCGAGGTCTTCAACGGCTGGCAGGAGAAGGCCGGCGGGCGCATCGTGAAGAGCGCGCTGGCCGCCGAGCGCGACGGCTCGGTCGAGTACGTCTCGGCCCTGGCCGCCCAGGGCGTCGTTACCTGCGTGGGCCACTCCGACGCCACGTATGACGAGGCCATGGCCGCCGTCGACGCGGGCCTCACCTGCTTTGTCCATACCTACAACGGCATGCGCGGCCTGCACCACCGCGAGCCGGGCATCGTCGGTTGCGCGATGGACACCCAGGACACCTACGCCGAGCTCATCTGCGACGGCCACCACGTGGTGCCCGGCGCGATCAAGGCGCTGGTGCGCGCCAAGGGTTGGGACCACGTTGTCCTGATCACCGACTGCCTGGGCTGCGGCGGCATGCCCGAGGGCGAGTACATGAGCGGCGGCCTGCCCGTCGTCATGCGCGACGGCGCGTGCTACCTGGCCGACGGCAGCTCGCTGGCCGGCTCGATCGCGACGTTGGCGCAGGTCGTCAAGAACGTCTACGACTGGAACATCGTCACCGCCGAGCAGGCGCTGCGCATGGCGACCGAGGTCCCGGCACGTAGCGCGAGGATCGACGGCCGCTGCGGCTCCATCAAGCCCGGCCGCGCCGCGGACTTCGTGGTTCTCGACGCCGAGCTCAACCTCGAGGCCACCTACATGGCGGGCTCGTTGGTCGAGTAACGGCTTCGCGCGGGTCTTCACAGATCCGTAAAGATAATCCCCCGCTCTTTCGGTCAGTTTTTGGCTCAAAAACGACCGAAAGAGCGGGGGATTATTCGTTGGATGCGGAGCGTGCGCCCGCAGCGCCTTACAGGTGCTTCTCGATAAAGGAGAAGACCGCGTTGTAGTAGGCCTCGGGGGCGCCGCCGGCGGCGCAGCAGTGGCCACAGGAGGGGATGCGGACCTTCTCGTGGTTCTCACCGGCGGCAGCTCCGCCCGCGGCCTCGTCAAGGCGCTCGACGTTGAAGGGCGGAACGAGCTGGTCGTCCTCGCCGTGAAGGAGAAGGACGGGTGCCTGTGCATGGGCGATGGCCTTGACGGCGCTGGCGTCGGCGAAGTCGTAGCCGCCCTTGCGGGAGCGGAACATCACGCGCACGAGGTCGAGGATGGGGTGGGGCGCCACGGCCTTGCCGTTCAGGCCCATCGAGCCCATGACGAAGATGGCCTCGTTCCAGAAATCGGCGAAGGCCGAGTCGCTAATGACGCACTTGACCTGGGCGGGAAGGTCCTTCTCGCCGCATGCCTCGATGGCGGCCGCGGCACCCAGGGACTGGCCCATCAAGACGATGGAGAGCTGCGGGGCCTTCTCGGCCGCGCCCTCGGCCGCCGGGGTCTTCTGCGCGATGAGCCACTGGACCCAGTCGATGAGGTCGCGGCGCTCGAGGTGACCGGCGCCCATGACCTTGCCGCCGCTCTCGCCCTGGGCGCGCATCTCGACCAGCAAAAGGTTGAAGCCGCGCTCGGCGAAGTGACGGGCAATGCCCAGGCAGCTCTTCCAGCCGCCGCCCAGGCCATGGGCCATGACCAGCCAGTTGTTGGAGTCGGGGTTGGCGGCCAGGCAGTGGCCCACCAGGCGAATGCCGTCAGAGGAGGTGAGGTCCACGACGTCGAACTCGCCCTGGGCGCCCTCGAACCAGGCCTTGGTCGCCTCGACCTCGGCGGCGCGGTTCTTCTCGGCCTCGTCAAGCTCGGCCTTCGAGAGGTTCTTGTTGGCCTGGCGGAAGAGCTCGGCGGCCTCGGGGCCAAACGAGTCGGTCTCGGTCGGGGCGCTTAAGACCTTCATCTTGCCGTCAACCGCTGCGTTTACCAGGCTGTTTGCCTGGACGATGGCGATAATCGCGGGCAGAACGCCAAAGACGATGAGCCCGATGCCCACCGCCACATGGTCGGTCGAGATGCAAAAGCCGCCGGCCGCGACGAGGCAGACGACAAAGGCCGCGAGCGACCCAAAGGCAGAGAGGCCGGGCTCCTCGACGGGCATCTTCCCTGCGTTGGCGATGCGCTCCTCGTAGAGCTTGGAGCTCTTTGGCTTGATGGTGCGCCCAAACGGCTTGCCGATCTTCATACGTGGTCCTCTCACCTAATACCATCTGCGCTTTATTGCTTTTGACAGTATAGGTTAAGAGGGCGCCCGCGGGCCCGCGCTACAGCTCGATGGTCAGTTCCACCGGGCAGTGGTCGCTGCCGTAGACCTCGTTTAGGATCGAGGCGCCGGTCACGCGGTCGGCGATGGAGTCGCTCACCAAGAAATAGTCGATGCGCCAGCCGGCGTTCTTCTCGCGAGCCTTAAAGCGGTAGCTCCACCAGCTGTAGGCGCCCTCGAGCTCGGGGAAGCGGGCACGGAAGGTGTCGGTGAAACCGGCGGCCAAAAGCTGGGTGAAGTCGTCGCGCTCCTCGTCCGAGAAACCGGCGTTGCCGCGGTTTGACTTGGGGTTCTTAAGGTCGATCTCGTTGTGCGCGACGTTGAAGTCGCCGCAGGTCACAACGGGTTTGTCCTGGGCCAACTCGCAGAGAAACTCGCGGTAGCGCTTGTCCCAGACCATGCGCTCGTCGATGCGGGCCAGGCCATCCTTGGCGTTGGGCGTGTACACGTCGACAAACCAATAGGTGGGAAACTCCAGCGCGCAGACGCGGCCCTCGTCGTCGGCCACCGGGCAGCCGATCTGGCGGATGACCTGCAGCGGCTCCTCTTTGGAGAAGACCGCGGTGCCGGAGTAGCCCTTGCGCTCGGCATAGTTCCAAGTTTGATGGTAGCCGGGCAGGTCAAGGGCGAGCTGGCCCTCCTGCAGCTTGGTCTCTTGCAGGGCAAAGACGTCTGCGTCCAGGGTACGGAAGATCTCCTCGAAGCTGGGGTCCTTCTTGGTCACGGCGCGAAGACCGTTGACGTTCCAGGAAACAAGGCGCAGCTCACGGGCGGTATCGGTCATAGGGGCTCCTCTTTGGCGTGGCGGTTTTAGGCAAGTGTAGCGAGAAGGGCGCCCGGGTGCCAGCGCGGCTCCGGCGCGCCGCGCGGCCTCCTGCCGCCCGCCCCGCGCCGCTCGCCGCCGCCCGCCCCGCGCCGCCGGCTACCCGATCGTGACGTACCCGTCCCATCCTGCCGGCAGCTCGGGCGCCGCCGCGGCGCTGCCGTAGAGCCACTCGAGCCAGCCGTCCATCTCGCGGACGGCCTGCCGGCGCCCGGCCTCGTACAGGGCCCGTAGCTGGGCGGAATTGGTCGTCCCGCTCGAAACCGTCATGGCGTCCGGGTAGACGACCAGCACGTCGCCCTTCTCAGCCGCCGCCTCGATGCGGTCGAGCTCGGTGTTGTAGCGCTCCCAGCGGGTGGCCAGCGCCTCGTACAGGTGGTCGCGCTCGCCGGCCAGGCGGCGATAAACCCGCAGCTCGGCGCCGCTGGGCCGGCCTTTGCGGTAGCCCTTCTCGCGTGTGGCGATAAAGAAAACGCGCTGGTAGCCGTCGTCTTGCGCGAGGCAAACCGGCAGGCCCGCGCCCACGCCCAGCCCGCCGTCGTAGTAAACCTCGCCGTCGATGGGCCGCGGCTGCATGGCGCCGGGCAGGGTGGAGCTCGCGCGCACCATGTCCATCAGGCGAATCGTGTCGCCCATGTCGGCTTTGTGGAACCGCACGCTCGCCCCGTCGCTCACGCGAAACGCCTGGATGCAGGTATCGGCGGGGTTCGCGCAAAAGGCGTCCCAGTCAAAGGGCAGCGTGCCCGTCTGAACGGCCCCCTCATAGAGCATGTCGGCGTTGAACCAGCCGGTTCCGTGGGCCAACGACCGCAGGCCCACGGCTTGTCTCGCCGCGTTGTCCGTCATGAAGGCCTCGCGAACGCGCCGCTGGTCACGGCTGGTGTAGTCCACCGTGTTGCTCGCCCCCGCCGAGACCCCGCACACGTAGCCAAAGTTGAGGTCGGCGGCCAAAAGCACGTTGGCCACGCCCGCCGAGAACGCGTCGCGGTAGCCGCCTCCCTCGAAGGCAAGGGCGCAGTTGGGGACGTTTACGCGGACTTCTCGCAGGTTGGACATGGTGTTTCAGGCGCTCCAAACAATTGTGACGGGGGCTTTTCTCGGCCCAGGATTTTAGTATCCCCGCGCGCGGCGGCGTTAGACTAGAGGGGACAAAAACCGCAATGTATCGTCCCTTTTGCCGGCGAGAAGCCCGGCACGGCGAGAAAGGACGCGAGCCATGGCATCCATCACAGACCCCAAAGAGGCCGCGGCGGCCCTCAAGGAGATCGTCGACGGCACCGATAACCTGGTCTTCTTTGGCGGGGCGGGTGTCTCTACGGCGTCGGGCATCCCGGACTTTCGCAGCGAGGACGGCCTGTACCGCCAGCACTTCAAGTACTCGCCCGAGACCATGCTGGGCCACGACTTCTACGTCTCGCACACCGCCGAGTTCTACGACTTCTACCGCACGCGCATGATCGCGCTGGACGCCCGCCCCAACCAGGCCCACCTCAAGTTGGCCCAGCTCGAGGCCCAGGGCAAGCTCCGCGCCGTCATCACGCAGAACATCGACGGCCTGCACCAGGCCGCCGGCTCGAAAAACGTCCTGGAGCTGCACGGCTCGGTGCACCGCAACATCTGCCAGCGCTGCGGCAAGACCTACGACGCGCGCTGGATCGTGGGGACCGAGGGCGCCCCGCGCTGCCCGGAGTGCGCCGGCCCCATCAAGCCCGACGTCGTCTTGTACGGAGAAAGCCTTGACGAGAAGACCCTGGTCGCCTCGGTCGAGGCCATTCAGGCCGCTGACGTGCTCATCATTGGCGGGACGTCGCTCGTGGTCTACCCGGCGGCGGGACTTGTCAACTACTTCGGCGGCTCCAAGCTGGTCATCGTCAACAAGCAGCCCACGCCCCAGGACGCCCGCGCCGATCTTCTCTGCGCCTGCGACATCGCCCAGGCGTTCGACTTTTAGCGGCCGCCCCGACCCGCGGTTCCGCGCGTTTTGTCGCGGTCGGTCCGCCGGTTTTGCCAGCGGGTACAATAGTCCAACTGACGTCGGCTCCAGGAGGAACCTCACATGCTTAGAGACAAACGCACCTCGTGGCGCTGCGGCGACTTCGAGCTGTCGCTCGCGCGCCCGCGCATCATGGGTGTTCTCAACGTCACGCCCGATTCCTTCTCGGACGGCGGGGACAACCTCGACCACAAGGTCGCCGTCGAGCGCGGCCTGGCCATGCTCGACGAAGGCGCCGACATCATCGACGTGGGCGGCGAGTCGACCCGCCCGGGCCACCGCCCGGTATCCGAGAAGGAAGAGGCCGCCCGCATCGTGCCCGTCGTGCGCGAGCTCGTGGCCGAGGGCGCGCTCGTCTCGGTCGACACGCGCCACGCCGCCGTGGCCAAGATGTGCGTCAACCTGGGCGCCTCCATCATCAACGACGTGACCGGCTTCACCGACCCGGCCATGGTCCAGGCCGCCGCCGAGAGCGACTGCGGCTGCGTCGTCATGCACTGGGACCAGGGCGGCTTGGGCAGCCACACCCCGCGCAAGCAGGTCCTTCTCGACGAGAACCGCCCCACCAGGAGCACCGCGACCGTGCAGCGCAGCGCCACTTCTCAGCACCGCTTCACCCTGCCCGACGAGGCGCCGATCATGCGCCAGGTCATGGGCTTTCTGGGCGACCAGGCCCGCACCCTCATCCGCGCCGGTGTCGACCACGACCGCATCTGCATCGACCCCGGCCCCGGCTTCGACAAGTTCGCCGACGAGGACGTCGTTATCCAGCGAGCCACGCGGCAGATGATCTCGATGGGCTACCCGCTGCTGACGGCCGTCAGCCGCAAGCGCTTTGTGGGCGCGGTCTCGGGCGTGGCCGATGCGGCCGAGCGTGATGCCGCTACGCAGGGCATTTGCATCGCCGCGATCGAGAACGGCGCCCGTATCCTGCGCGTCCACGACGTCGCCGGCTGCGCGCAGGCCGTCAACGCCTACTGGTCGGTCACTCGCAAGGACCCGCGCCAGGCCTTCGTGAGCCTGGGCTCCAACGAGGGCGACCGCTTGGGCTACCTGTCGCGCGCCGTGCAGCTCATCGACGAGATTCCGCTGACCTGCGTCGCCGGCGTGAGCCACGCCTACGAGACCGAGCCGGCCTACGGCATCGCGACGCCGGTCGCCAACTGCGTGGTTGAGCTGCGCACCGAGCTGCACCCGCTGGTCCTTCTCGGCAAGCTGATGGACATCGAGTCCGAGCTGGGCCGCGTTCGCCCCGTCGACCGCGACCCCAAGAAGCCCGGCAACACGGCGCGCACCATCGACTGCGACCTCATGTGGGTCGAGGGCGAGGCGCACCAGGGCCAGCGCCTGACCCTGCCGCACCGCCGCCTGGGCGAGCGCGACTACGTCATCGTCCCCATGGAGGACCTGATGCACGACCCCGTGCGCTTCCTCGAGCACGGCGGCGTCCAGGTCCTTGAGCGCGAGCAGCGCGTGGGCCACGTCACGGCAGATTTGGGAGAGGTTGCATGGGTGTAGAGAAAGACCTGGTAGAGCTCGCGCGCGCAGGTGCCGCGGCAGGCGAGAAGAACATCTGGCTGGCAGACGACGGCGCCCTGACGGTCGAGTTCGTGTGCCGTCCCGCCGTGGGCATGGCCTACCTCACCGGCGTGCCGTACGCGGCGGCGCTGGGCGTGGCCGACGCTCTTGAGGCCGCCGGGTTCGCCGGCGTCGGCGTGGCCTGGCCGCACGACGTCAGCGGCGAGAAGGGCCTTCTCGCCCGCGTGAGCACCTCGGCCGGCTACGGCGAGGGGATGTTCGTGGTGTGCCGGGTCGTGGTGGCCGATGTTGCGCAGGCCGGCGTCGCGCCCGAGGACGCCGAGCGCCTGGGCGACACCGTGGCCGAGGCCGCGTCTGCCCAGGTGGCGGCCTGGGAGGCCTCGATCGCCGCGGCAGGAAAGGCGGCCACCCCGCTGGGTCCGGTGCTCAACGAGTTCTTCGACCGCATGCCCCTCATGGGCAAGCCCGTCGAGGTCGTCTACCCCAACGGCCGCGTCGCCATGCGCGCGACCTTGGCGGGCATGGACGTCTGGGGCCGCGCGACCGTCAAGAACGAGTTCGGCGGCGAGCTCGAGATAGCCCCCGAGCAGGCCCGCATTCGCGCTGCGGAGTAGCCGAGTAGGGGATAGCCGCATTAGCCGAGAAGGCCGCCGAGCTCACGGGCTCCGCGGCCTTCTCGGCTAATTCGATAATTTATGTACGGCCCGCGGCCGGCCCGCGACCAGCCGCGCCCCGTCCTTACTGCTCCCGCGCCTGCGCGTAGAGCGCGATGTCACGGATGCCGCGCAGCGTCAACGTGGGGTCGATGTGGTCGAAGAGCTCCGTCGCCTGCGCCACGGTCGAGGCCAGGCCGCCCGTGCCCACGACGGTCGCCTCGGGCGCGCCCAGCTCGGCCTTGATGCGCGCGACCAGGCCCTCTGCCTGCGCCGCCGCGCCGATGACCAGGCCCGATTGGATGGCCGTCTCGGTCGTGTTGCCCAGGGCGTGCTCGGGCGCCGTGACGGGAATGCTCGCCAGCTTGGCCGCCTTGGAGAAGAGCGCGCCCGCAGAGAGCATGAGGCCCGGCGAGATGGCGCCGCCGCGGTAGGCCCCGCGCTGGTCAACGACGTCGATGTTGGTCGCGGTGCCAAAGTCCACCACGATGACCGGCGCGCCGTAGGTCTTGACGGCCGCGATCGCGTTGGCGATGCGGTCGGCGCCCACGGTCTCGGGATGGGGCATGTCGATGGGCATGCCGTAGCTGTTGCCCGCCGCGATCACCAGCGGATCTGCGCCGAGGATGGCAAAAAGCGCCATCTGCCAGGCGCGCGTCAAGGCCGGCACGACGCTGGCGACGCCCGCCGAGGTCACCTCGTCGAACTCCAGGCCGTCCATGGTGAAGAAGCCAAAGAGGCGCGCCCGCAGGGTGTCGGCGGTGTCGGTGGCCTGCGAGGGCATGCGCCACGAGCGCACGCTTTCTCCCTGACGGTTAAACAAACCTATGGTCGTGTGCGTGTTTCCCACGTCGATGGATAAAAACATGATGGCCTTTCGCATGCGGTCGGCTGGTTTTTGGTTGTGGCCGGGCGCCTTCATGGCCCCGGGCAGACACAGTTTAGCGCGCGGGCGAGCCATCCTAATGTGTAAGCCTTGTACAAATGCGCTTGTCGGCGGCAAATTTTGCGTGCGCGGCCGGCTGGCCATCTGATACACTTTGAAAGCTTGACTGTCCTGGTTAGAAATCAGGACAAAACACCCCTGCCCTGGTCGGAACCAGGGCTGACGAACAGGAGTCCTGCAATGAAGCAAGGTATTCACCCTAATTACGTGGAGTGCACCGTTCGCTGCACCTGCGGCAACACGTGGAAGACCTATTCCACCAAGTCCGAGATGACCATCGATCTCTGCGACAAGTGCCACCCCTTCTACACCGGCCAGCAGAAGCTCGTCGACACCGGCGGCCGCGTCCAGCGCTTCGCCGACAAGTTCGGTGGCGCCGCTGCTGCCCAGCTCAAGAAGGCCGAGGAGGCCAAGGCTGCCAAGGCCGCCAAGGCTGCTGAGGCCGAGGCCGCCCGCAAGGCTGCCGCCGAGGCTAAGGCTGCCGAGAAGGCCAAGCGTGCCGCCGAGTACGAGAAGAAGGCCGCTGCCGAGGCCGCCAAGGCTCCCGTCGCCGAGGAGGCTCCTGCCGCCGAGGCCGAGACCGAGGCCGCTGCCGAGTAGCACGGGCTTCTCGCCATATAAAGCGCTCTAGCAAAGGCGCCGCACCCACCCGGGTCGCGGCGCCTTTTTCGTGCTCCGGCGCAGGCGCCGGCACCGGCGACATCCTCACTTACACTCTCACTTACAATCTCACTTACAAATCACTCTCATTTGTAAGTGAGATTGTAAGTGACGTTGTAACTGAGAAAG
>CAVAUD010000022.1:0-22512 GCA_963591565.1 bacterium | reverse complement strand
CGACCTTGACCTCGTTGCCGCCGAACTTGCCGTAGTAGACCTGGTCGCCGACCTTCACGTCCATGGCGACGCGCTCGCCCTTGTCGTTGAGCTTGCCGGCGCCCACGGCGACGACCTCGCCGCGCTGGGGCTTCTCCTGGGCACCGCTGGAAATGTACAGGCCGCTGGAGGTCTTCTCCTCCTTGGGAGCGGGCTTAACGAGAACGCGATCGCCGAGAGGCTTCAAAGTCATGGTTTCCTCCTTTGTAATGCGCCCGGGGACACCGGGTGCTCTATCCAACGCTATGGATAATACCCACCGTCGCCGACTTATACCATCGAGATTGAAAAAATCTCATACTGGGCACTTAGATTTCTTGATGCGTTTTGATATAAGCAGGTGGCGAGACGGGCGCGGCGGGGCGCGAAGGGACCTCGCGGGCGCCCAGCGGGGCGGCCTGAGCGGCTCCCCGATGCACTTCGGCGGCAAAATCATGCCGCTGGCAAAACTTTTTCCACCCATATCTTATTTTGGGTAATACTTTTCCATGACGGAAACACTATTGGAAAGCGATGCCTCGCATCGCCCGGCGAAAGGAGACGTTGACGTGAGCTCAGCCACCGCAAACGCCTCTTTCTGGGAGGGACCGCTCACCTCGTCCCTCACCAAGAAAGACAAAGTGACCACCCCCGAGATGCTCTTCGGCTACCTTGTCGGCCCCTTTGGCGGCCTTCTCGCCTCCGGCATCTTCACGAGCCAGCTGCAGAACTACTTCACCGACGTCCTGCAGCTCGACCTGTCGTTCTTGACGGGCCTGCAGCTCTTCTCGACCATCCTCATCGTGGTGGCCAACCTCGTCGTGGGCCAGCTCATCGAGCGCACGCACTGCCTGGCCGGCAAGGCCCGCCCCTGGGTCTTGCTCTCTGCCCTGACCTTCTCGGTCTCCACGGTCTTCATGTTCTTCGTGCCCTTCGAGGGCGTGGCCAAGATGGTCTGGATCGCCATCGCGTACAACCTGTACTACGCCGTGGCCTACCCGATCTACAACACGGCCAACTCGACGTTGGTCGCCGTCTCGACGCGTGACAGCGAGAAGCGCGGCGCGCTGGCCTCCCTCACCAACATCGCCGGCTTTGGCGTCATGGGCACCGGCACCATGGTCTTCCCGATGCTCGTCTCGTTTGCCCTGAAGCAGGACCAGAACCTGTGGCTCTTGGCCATGCTGGTCGTCGCCCTTCTCACCGCGCTGACCGTCTACCTGCAGTATCGCTTCACCCGCGAGCGCATCACCGAGGAGCTTCTCGCCGGCGGCTCGACCGAGGGCGACGAGGGCGAGAAGACCGCGGCCCCGTCTTTGAACGAGCAGCTCTCTGCCGTCACCCGCGAGTCGCAGTGGTGGATCATCATGGGCGTCTACCTGCTGTATCAGTGGAGCGGCGCGATCAAGAACGGCTCGATGACCTACTTCTGCAAGTGGGTTTTGGACAACACCTTCTTTGGCACCGCCGACGCGTGGGGCGCCTCGCAGTCGATGCTGAGCATCCTGGGCGCGCTGCCGATGGCCGCCGCCATCCTCTTCGTCATCCCGCTGTGCAACAAGCTGGGCAAGCAGCGCGTCTGCATCGCCGGCATGGTCGTGGGCGTCATCGGCGGCGTCATCGCCTACCTGGGCCACGGGCAGATCGTGCCCGTTGGCGTGGGCATCGCGCTCAAGTGCCTGGGCTCCGCGCCGATCGGCTACATGATTCTGGCCATGCTCGCCGACGTCATCGACCACGTCGAGTTCAAGAGCGGCCTGCGCACCGACGGCCTGACCATGTCGATCTACAGCTCGATCATGGTCGCGGCGACCCCGATCTGCAACGCGATCTTCTCCGGCATCCTGGGTGGCGTGGGCTATGACCAGGCCGCCGACATCACCCTGGGCACCGCGGCCCAGACGGCGCTGACCCAAAACGCCATCTCTATCAGCTACATCCTGGTCGAGACCATCGCCTTCGCCGTGTGCGGCGTGCTGCTGCTTTCCTTCACCGTCGAGAAGAACCTTCCCGCCGAGCAGGAGGCCTTGAAGCAGCGCCACGAGAAGGCGGCCGAGTAGGCCTCGAGCCCTCCCTCATCCTCCCCCGTGCGTCGCTAGGTTTTCTCCCCCTATAAACAGCGGCGCCCCACGCGCCCGGCATCGACTCTTCCCCGATGCCGGGCGCTTTTTGTGCGACGGCGCGGCGGGTGTACTCAGGGGGTCGGAATAAAATTTCCTCCAACCGGAATTCATTTTGACGTTTGCCCTGGATTGGGCCAAAACGCATTCCGGTTAGAGGAAGTTTCATCCGGACCCGCAAGAGACAGCGGCGGGCTAGGCGCCGAGGGCGACCTCGCAGGCCAGGGTGCCGTCGGTGACGGCGAGACGGGCGGGGGTGCCGGGGGCCTCGAGCTTGACCACGGCCAGGGCCTCGCCGTAATAGGTGTCGGTCTCGCCGGTCACGAAGCTGCCGGGGTTGTACGGCGCGGCGCAGCCAAAGCCCAGAAGGCGGCAGCCCTCGGCCTCGGCGCGCAGGATCCCGCGCTCGAGCGGCAGGGTGGTCCCGGCCTCGTCGGCGTAACGCACGCGAATAAAGACCAGGTCATCGTGGGTGCCGATGTACTCCGGCTCGGCCACAAGGCGTGCCGGGCCCACAGCCGAGACAAGCTCGCGGCGGCCAATCTCGGCCCCTGCTGCGTCAAAGGCCACGGCCTCCAGGCGGCCCGGCGCCCACTTGCAGCTCATGCGGGCGATGCAGTCCCCGGCCAGGCGGCGGCGTGCGACCTCGCGCCCGTTGAGCAGCAGCGCGACGCTGGCCGCACGGGCATAGACCTCGACGTTGGCGACGCGGCCCTCGCAGCCCTCCCAGGCCCAGGAGTCCGTCGCGTTCGACATCTTCCAGGCGCTCGGCGAGTGCTTCTCGCCCGTGTGGTTAACGGGGCAAACGGCCAGGTAGGGACCCGTCTCGCCGCCGAGGGCGACGCGGGTGTAGAGGGCCTCGCCAAGCGGCTTGCCCGTCAGGTCCACGCGGCCCGAGCCGGCCGTCAGCCAACCGAACTGCAGCTGGCGCGGGGCGTAATCGGCGTACTCCCAGGAGCCCACGCTCGCCTCGCCGAGGTAGTCCATGCCGGCCCACACAAAGTCGCCGACCAGGCGCGGGTTCTTCTCGGCCAGCTGCGTGAAGCGCCAGGCGTCGGAGCAAAACGTCTCGGAGCCCAGGATCAGACGGTGCGGATAAGCGCGCAGGTCGTGCTCGTAGCGGTCGACGCCGTAGTTGTAGCCGGCCATGTCCATGGCCGCGTAGGCGTCGCGGGTCACCCAGTCGCAGAACGGCAGGGTGGCGCCGCGCTTCATGAAGCCCGCGCCCAGGATGCCGGCCAGGTTGTTGAAGAACTCGCTGCCCACGGCGCGGTGCTTCGCGGGGCGGTCGCCGGCCTCGCGCTGGGCGGCCTCGGCGGCCTCGCGGGCGGCCTTCTCGTCGGAGTACTGGCCAAAGCCCACCGAGCTCAAGAAGTTGAAGAAGATATTGACGCCGCAGGTCACGGGGCGGGTTGGGTCAAGGCTGTGGAGAAGATCGGTCATCTCGCCGGCAAGCTTGATGCCGCGCTCCTCGGCCGTCTCGCTGACCTCGTTGCCGGTGGAGTAGAGCACCACGCAGGGGTGGGCCTTGTCCTTGGCCACCATGTCGGCGATGTCCTGGCGCCACCACTGGTCGAAGTGATCGACGTAGTCGTGCTGGGTCTTGTGGATGTACCAGTGGTCGATGTACTCGTCCATCACCAGGACGCCCAGGCGGTCGCAGGCGTCGAGAAGGGCCCGCGAGCAGGGGTTATGCGCGCTGCGAAGCGAGTTGTAGCCCTGCTGGCGCATGAGGTAGACCTTGCGCTCGACGGCATCGGCCCAGGCGCAGGCGCCCAGGACGCCGTTGTCGTGGTGGATGCAGGCGCCCTTGAGGACAACGCGCTCGCCGTTAAGGAGAAGACCGTTGTCGCCCCAGGTCAGGGTACGCACGCCGAAGGTCGCCTCGGCCTCGTCGCGCGAGCCGTCGGCGGCGGTCAGGGCAACGCGGCAGAGGTAGAGCTGCGGATCGTCCGGCGACCACGGCAGGGCGCCGGGCACGTCGAGCTCCAAGGTGGCGCGGCCGTCCTCGCCCACCGCGACCTCGCCCGCGGCCAGGGTCTTCTCGCCGTCAAGCGAGACGAGCGCGACCTGGGCCTGGCCGGCTCCGGTGGCCTCGAGGTCCACGGCGACGCGCGGGGCGTCGGGGCCCAGGGACAGGGTGCGCACGCAAACGCCGTCGCGCTCGATGTGGGTGCGGGGGCCGACCCACAGGGTCACGGGGCGGTAGATGCCCGCGCCCGAGTACCAGCGGCTGTTGGGCTGGTCGGAGTTGCGGGCCACCACGCGGATCTCGCAGGGCTTGCCCGGGACGAGAAGGTCGCTCAGGTCGACGTAGAAGTTGGTGTAGCCGTAGGGGCGCTCGGCCACGAGCTGGCCGTCGACATAGACCTCGGCCAGGTGATAGACGCCCTCGAACTCGAGGATGGCCGACTGCCCGGCGAGATGGGCCGGCAGGGTGTAGTCGCGCACGTACTCGTAGTCGCGGCCCACGAACCAGCCGCTGTTGTGGGCGCTGGGGGCGCGCTCGTCGCGCGGCTCGTGGATCATCGCGTCGTGCGGGAGCTCGACGTCCTGCCAGGGCTCGGGGCCGGCCGGGGCCCCGTCGGCCTCCCCCGCAACCGCCGCGCCAACCAGCCCGGCGTCGCCCAGGTGCCTGAACCGCCACCCGTCGTTAAACGAGATACCCTTCATGCCTTACGCCTCCTTCTCAAACAAAGTGCAGGTCGCGCGGTGCGTTCCGCTCGCCAGCTCCTGCGTGGTGCCGTCGGGCAGCGCCAGCTCGCAGGTGGCGCCCACGGGCACCTCGACCTCGATCTCAAACTGCCCGTCGGCGATCTTCCAGGAAGACGCCACGCGGCCCAGGACCGTCTCGACGCTGCCGGAGGCCCAGGTCAGGCCGCCGCCCAGCACCGGCGCCACGCGCACGCGGCGATAACCCGGCTCAACGGCCTCGATGCCCGCCACGCGCGTGTACAAAAAGTCGCCGATGGCGCCGCTCGCGTAGTGGTTGTACGAGATCATCATGTCGGTGCCGTCGTCGCCGATGGGGCACTGGCCGTTCTCGTCCAGGCCGTCCCAGCGCTCCCAGATCGTGGTCGCGCCCTGGGCCACCTCGTAGAGCCACGAGGGGCACTTGGTGTTGAGCAGCATCTTGTACGCCACGTCGGCGCGGCCGTTGTCTGCCAGGGCAAACAGGATGTAGGGCGTGCCGGGGAAGCCGGTGCCGATGCAGTAATCGCCCTTCTCGACCAGCTTGACCAGGTTATCCACGGCAGCGGCCTGGTTCTTCTCGCGCAGCATCCCAAAGTGGATCGGCAAGACGTAGGCGGTCTGGAACTCCTCCTTGAGCTTGCCCGCGCCGTCGGTGAAGACGTCCTCGTAGGCGGCGGCCACGCGCGAGCTCAGGGTGCCGTAGCGCTCGGCGTCCTCGTCCTTGCCCAGGATGCGGGCAATCTGGGATACCAGCGAGCTCGTGTGGCACAGGCTCGCCGTGGCGGTCCACTTGCTGCGGGCCTGCCACTGGCTCATCTTGGGCACGTCGGGCGCCACCCAGTCGCCAAAGTGCAGCGTCGCGGGGGTGTGCCAGATGTAGCGGTATTTGCCCAGGCCAAAGCCGGCCCAAAAACGGCAGGCGTCGACGTAGCGGCGCATCATGTCGTAGTTCTCGCGCAGGACCTCGAGGTCGCCCTCGGCGCGGTAGAGCGCCCACGGCACCAGCACGCAGGCGTCGCCCCAGAAGTCGATCGCCATCGAGGGCATCGTGGCCGGGAAGCCAAAGCCGCCGGCCGGAACCGTGTTGGGGATGCCGCCGCCGCGCAGCTGCTCGGCGCGGACGTCGCGCAGCCATTTGCGCAGGAAGCGGCCCATGTCAAAGTTGTAGCAGGCCGTGGGCGCGAAGACGGCGATGTCGCCCGTCCAGCCCATGCGCTCGTCGCGCTGCGGGCAGTCCGTCGGGATATCGACAAAGTTGGACCTCGACGACCACTGGATGTTCTGCTGCAGGCGGTTGACCTGCTCGTTCGAGCACTCGAACGAGCCCGTCTCGCGCACGTCCGAGAAGACCGGGTAGGCGCGCACGGTGATGGCCGCCTCGTCGGCGCCGGTGACGCTCACGTAGCGGAAGCCCATGTAGGTCATGCGGGGGCGATAGGTCTGGTCGCCGGCGCGGGCGGTGTAGACCAGCTCGGCCTTGGCGGTGCGCAAAAAATCGGTGTTGAGCGTGCCGTCGGGCTTCAGGATCTCTGCGTGGCGCACGCGAACTACCTGGCCTTCGTTTGCGCCGAGAAGGTCGAACTCCACGACGCCGGCGAAGTTCTGGCCAAAGTCGTATATCAGCTCGTCGCCAACGCGCGTCACGCTCACGGGCTCCATCGGCTCGTGCAGGCGCACCGGGTTGCCGCAGGCGGCCGAGAGCGCAGGCGTCACGCGCAGCTGCTCGCGCGCCGCAGCCCGCCACGCAACCGAGCCCAGGTCAACGCGGGCGTCGTACACCTCGCCGTCGTAGAACTCGGCAAAGCGCACGGGGCCCTCCTCGGTGACCTCCCAGGAGTCGTCGGTCCCAAAGACCTGGGTCGAGCCGTCCTCGTACGTCACGCACAGCTGCAGCAGCAGGGCCTGGCGGTCGGCGGTCACGCGGTTCACGCGGGTGTAGACGAAGGCGCCCACGGCCCAGCCTCCGGCGACGGTCGCCACCAGCTCGTTTTTCTCGGCGAGAAGATCGGTCACGTCGTAGGTCGCGTACTGCAGGTGGGTCTTGTACGAAGTGAAGCCGGGGGCGAACATCTCGTCGCCCACCTTTTGGCCGTTGAGGTCGAGCTCGAAGATGCCCATCGCGGTGGCGTAGATGCGCGCGCTCGCCACGGGGCCGGCCAGCTCGATCTGGCGGCGGAAGACCATCGGGGTGGGAGACGTGCCCTTCTCCGTGAAGGAAAAGGCCGGGTCGCTGATCCACTGGGCGTCAAATGCCTGGCCGAGAAGGCCGGTCTCGAAGGTAAGGTCGGCCTCGGCCTTCTCGCCGGCGTCGTCGGTCACGACCAGGTGCGCGTTGTAGACGGTCCGCGGCGCCAAGGCAGGCCCGTCGTAGCGCGCGGACTGCGCGACACCCAGGTCTACCTGCGTCTCGTTTACCGTGACGGTGGCTGCGGCAACGGCTGCGCCCGCGCGGTCGCTTGCCACGGCGAAGTCGAGGCGCGGATGGCGCTCATCGGTCACGCAGCCGGACTCGAGGCCCTCGCACGCGAATCGGGTAATGGTGAGCATGGAATTCTCCTTTGAAAAGCAGGCCCGAGGCAGTTGATCCCCGGGCCCACCTTGGTAGCAGCTATTAAGTTTACGCGGGCCCGCCGGCGCCGTCACGCGGGGCGGGCAGCGGGCCCATACGGTTTAGCAAGCAGCGCTGCCTTAAATCGCCCTCTTGCCAAGGCGGAAGAACGCGGCGACCACAGAGACGAGCCAAGCGACCAGGAAGACCACGATGGTGACGATGGCCTGGTTGCCGGCGGCGAAGGCCGCGTCGTTGCCCAGCTCAAGGTTGGAGCCAAAGATCTGGCCCAGGGACTGCGCACGGGCGTTCACGAAGACGGCGGCGCCGTAGAAGAGAAGCGCGGGCGCGGCGACGCGCAGGATGTCGGAGAGGATGCCCAGGCCCTTGCTCGCCTGACCCTGGACCATCGCGAAGCTCGCCAGCGTGCAGACCAAAGCGCCCGCGATAAGCCCGGCGATCATGCCGTTCATGTCCTGGTAGTAGGCCTGGTTGGCGTTGAGAACATACAGAACAAGCGTGGCGACCTCAGCCACGGCGGTGATGCCGAAAGCGACAAGACCGGCGGTCTGACCCTTCTGGTTGCTCATTAGTTCTCCTCCTTACCGGAACCGGCGGCCACGGCCTCGGCTCCCTCATTCTTCGAGTCCTTGACGGCCTCGGCGGCGTACAGCCCGCCGAACACCGCGGCCAGGCCAAAGCCGGCGATCGTGGCGGCGTTCATGGTCGTCTCCCACCACGGGGTAACCGAGACGGTCTTGATGTTCTGGGTAGCGCTCTGCGCGAAGGCGTAGAGCTGGTAGATCATGTTCTGGCGCAGGTAGCCCACGAGCGTCGCGTCCTTGGCGACGAGCTCCTCGGTGAGGTACGGCCAGCTCTCGAGGACCTCGGTCATGGTCTCGCCGGTGGAGAAGTCGGCGATCATCGTGATGCCGCCGTAGATGCACATCTCGGCGCGGAAGTAGCCCGAGTTGTTGGCCATGTCGGTCGAGAGGATGCCCTTAAAGCCCCACTCGTTGCGCAGGATCTCGCGCAGCAGGCCCCAGTGGCCGTTGACGGGGGTGGCGCCGATGCGGCCGAAGGAGGTCATGACGCCCAGGGCGCCCGCGTCCTCGACGGCGGCCTGGAAGGCGCGCAGCTCACCCTCGCGGGCGCGCTGCTCGGTCATGTAGGGGGCGACGCCGGAGCGCACGGACTCCTGGTCGTTGAAGGCGAAGTGCTTGGGGGCCACGATCACGCCGTACTCGTTGGCGCCGGCCACCGTCGCGGCGCCCAGGCCGCTGGAGAGGACGGGGTCCTCGGAGTAGTACTCGAAGTTACGGCCGTTGAAGGCGCAGCGGTGCAGGTTGATGGCGGCGGCCCAGATGAGGTAGTTGCCGCTCCACAGGCCGTCGTTGCCCATGAGCTTGCCCCACTCGCTGGCGATCTCCTTGGAGAAGGTGCAGCCCAGCATGGTCTCGGTGCACATGGTGCCCATGGCGTAGCTGGCGTTGGCATCGTCGGTGTGCAGGCCGCGGGCGCCGATAGTGCCCGAGAAGCCGTTGGGGCCGTCGTTCTGGTAGACGACGGGGCTCTCGATCTCGGGGATGGCGTCGGACTGGCTACCGCCCTTGGTCACCTTGGCGATGAGCTCGTCCAGGGGGATCTGCTCAACGAGCTGCTCCCAGCGCGGGTCGTTGATGTCGTCGCTGCCGGCCAGGTCAGAAAGCTTGAGCGAGCCGCCCGAGCCCTTCTCGTTCTCGATGGAGCCGTTCTCGTTGATGTAGTAGACCTCGTTCATGAGGTTCTTGACCCACTCATCGAGCTTGTCTCCGCCCAAGGTCAGGTCGTTGTAGGTGCGCGGGAAGGTGCCGTTCCAGTCGCTACGGGACAGCGGGGTCATGTAACCGGGCAGGTAGTAGTTAACGTCGGCGTTGTCGAGCTGGTTGACGACCTCGACATCGGTCTTCTTGGAGCGGGCGAGGGTGTCCTCGTCGACCTTGCCCTCGGAGCCGATCTCGACGGCCTTGACGGCCTCGGCGCTGCCGGTGGTGCCGGCACCCTGGGCGACCAGCACGTTGTTGGTTGCCGCGTGGGCGTCGTCGGCGACGGTCACGTAGTAGGTGCCGCCGTCCAGGATCCAGCCGCCCTTGCCGCTCTTGGCGCTGGAGTCCCAGCTGGCGAGGTTCTGGAGGTCGACGGTGAACTTGACCTGCTCATCGGCGCCGGCGGCCAGCTCGGCGGTCTTGGCGAAGTCGATGAGCTGGATCGCGGACTTCTCGACGTTGTTGTGCTTGTCGTAGTCGGTGTAGGGGACGCTCACATAGAGCTGGACGACGGACTTGCCGGCGACGCTGCCCGTGTTGGTCACGGTGACCGAGGCGGTGAGGGTGCGGTCGGCGGTGCTCACCTGGACGGAGTCGAGCGTCTGGGTGAAGGTGGTGTAGGACAGGCCGTGGCCAAAGGGATAGGCGACCTCGTTGTCGTAGTCCCAGGCAGAGGCGCCGTTGGAAGCGCCGGCCGAGCCGGTGGCGTTGCCCTGGCCCTTGATCGCGTCGAAGTAGCGGGTCTCGTAGTACTTGTAGCCGGTGTAGATGCCCTCGGCCTCGATGATGTAGGCAGAGGAGGAGGTGGAGCCGCCGCCGCCGAAGGAGGAGCCGGCGGTCTCGACGCCCAGGCCGGGCATGTGGGTGTCGGGGTAGACCAGGGCGCTCGTGTCAGAGAGGTGGATGACGCCGAAGTTCTGGGCGGCCGGGGCCATCGCGGGGTCGACGGCCACGGTGTCCGAGAGGCGGCCGGAGGGGCTGACCTCGCCGAGAATGACGTCGACGACGCCGCGGAAGCCGTAGGCGCCGGGCAGGCCGACGAAGAGGACGGCGTCAACGGAGCTGTCCTTCTTGAGCTCGTCGATCTCCATGACGGTGCCGCTGTTGATGACGACGATGACCTTGTCGAAGTTGTCCTCGGCGACCTTGAGCATGGCGCGCTCGTTGGTGGTCAGGCCAAGCGGGCTGGTGGCGCCGGTCGCGGCGGAGTCGATGCCCGTCTCGCCGGGGTAGTAGTCGCTGCCCTCGGAGCCGGGGCGGGAGAAGACCACGATGGCGGCATCGTTGTAGCCCGAGAAGCTGCTGGCGTAGTCGCCGTTGCCGCCCTCGGAGCCGTAGGTGTCGGGGTTGGGCTCGCTGGGGACGTAAGGAGTGGAGAAGCCCGCGGGGCGATACTTGTAGTTGATGACCTCGGCGCCGGTGAAGCGGTTGGCGGTGCGGCCGGACTCGACGGCACCCAGGGTCTCGTAGACCGACTTCATCGTGGGGTTGAGCTCGACGCCGGCATCCTCGAGGGCGGTCACGAAGTCGACGGCCTTGTCGGTGGTGCAGGTGGAGCCCATGTTGCCGCCGAGCAGCGGGTAGTAGCCGCCGACGCCGAAGAGGGTGACCTTGGGGGCCGCGGACAGCGGGAGCGCCTTGCCCTCGTTCTTGACGAGGACGGAGCCCTCCTGGCCGGCGCGGCGGCCGAGGGCCTCGTGCTGGGCGATCAGCTCGTCGGTGGTCTTGTAATCCGAGACGAACTTGTCGTCGGAGGTCTGCTGGGCGCTGGTGGTGCCCAGGGCAGAGTCGATCGAAGTGCGCCAGGTATCCGCCACCTTGTGGAGGCCGACGAGACCGGTGCCGGCGGACAGGGTCAGGGCGACCATGCCGCGACGCGTAGTCATAACGGACTTCTTCTTCATTCCTTACCTTCCCTTCCCTTTCTGTGGGCGAAACCGCTCTTATGGCGCATCCGTCTTTCCCGGTGACGGTTTTACCGCGCCTTTGCGGGTTCGTTTGTTAAGAAAGGTTTTACCGTAGGGATACAGAAGTTGGAAAAGTTTTTCCGCAGAGAGGTCAAATGCGGCGGTGAACGGTAGGTGATTTCGGCGATTTTTTGCCTGGCTGCATCAGGTTTCAAATCGATTTTAGCGGTTTTTCTGGGCTTGGTATGATTTCCCTGCAAATTGAAGCGTTTTAACGCAGAATCGGGCATTTTGACCGTTCGCGGCCCCGCAAATGGTCGGGCTAGCGGGAGACCCGCGGCCAATGTGCCCCCTGCTTGGGCCTCCCGACAATCCCGAGCGACCTTTTCCACTTTAAATTTGGCTTCCCTGAGTAGCCGAGCAAAAAGCGGTGACGTTTGCCCAGTTGGCAAGCGTCACCGCCTTCGGTCTACTCGGCGAGTTGAAATTTAAAATGGAAAAGGTCGCTCGGGGCGCCGGCGGGCGCCCCGCGAGGGCCAAAAACCGGCCCGCGCTAGCACTTAAGGCTCACCGGGGGCAGGGTTTCCTCGGAGCGCGGGGCGCGGGCGGCCCCGCCGGTGCCCTTCTCGCCTGCCATCGACTCGTTGAACAGCCTCAGGCTGTACTCGTTGACCTTCTGGCGGCCGTTGAACAGCAAGAGCAACAGCACCTCAAGAACGTAGTTGATCGAGTTGTGCGAGAAGTCGAAGCCGTTGACCAGCAGGTAATCGCGGGCCACGACCTTCAAGACCACGTCGCCCAGGCGCGCGAGCTCGCTATCGGGGTTGCGCGTGATCACGATCGTCTGGACGCCCTGGTCGATGGCGAAGTCCATCATGCGGCGCAGGCGGTCGGAGCGCCCCGAGTTCGAGATGATGACCAGGCAGTCCTCGGGCCCCATCAGCATGGCCGTGAGCTGGCCGCCGTCGGTGGTCGACGCCGCGATGGCGTTCACGCGCGCCTGCGAGAACTTGATCGCCGCGCTCTGGGCGATGGGAAGCGAGCTGCCCACGCCCGCGAACATGACCAGGCGCGCGACCGACATCATCTCGACGGCTTGGCGCAGCGCCGCTTCGTCCAAAGCCGCCAGGGTCCCGCGCAGCTCGTCGATCTTGTTCTCGAGGATATAGGCCGCCGACTCGGCGATGTTGTCGACCGAGACCGTCCGCTCGCCCTCGAAGCCCGCGTCGCTCGCCGCCGACATCTCGCGCGCCAGGGCGTAGCGCATCTCAGAGAAGCTGGGAAAGCCGATCGAGCGCACGAAGCGCGACACCGTGGTGTTGGACGTCCCCGACTGCTTCGCGATCTGCGTGGCCGAGAGCGCCGAGACGGTCTGGGCGTGCTCCAGGATAAAATCTGCAACGGTTTTCTCGGCATCCGCCAAGGTATCTTTGCAGGCGAGAATGGCGTCGATGACACTCGTGGGCGCAGCAGCAACGGGGGTGGGCATGGGGTCTCCTAGGGGTTAGATGCGAAATGGGGCGCCCCGTGCGCGAAGACGGCGGGGCGCAGGGCAACGGCGCGCGCCGCGCTACAGCGTCTCCAGCTCGGCCTGCCACACGGCGACGCAGGCGTCGGAAGGCATGCGCAGATCGCCGCGCGGGCTCACCGCCGCCGAGCCCACCTTGGGCCCGTCGGGCAGGCAGCTGCGCTTGAACTGCTGGGCAAAGTAGCGGCGGTAGAAGACCTTGAGCCACGACAGGATGGTCGCGTCGTCGTAGGTGGCGCCCAGCGCCGCCCGGGCCAGGCGGTAGACCTTGCGCGGAGAAGCCCCGCGGCGAAGCACCTGGTACAGGAAGAAATCGTGCAGCTCGTAGGGACCCACGAGGTCCTCGGTCTTCTGGCTGATCTTGCCGTCGCCCGTCGCAGGCAGAAGCTCCGGCGAGACGGGCGTGTCCAAAACGTCGAGCAAAACCTCGGTCTCCTCGGCGTTCTCGCAGGTATCGGCCACATAGCGCACCAGGTGGCGCACCAGCGTCTTGGGCACGCTCGCGTTCACCGCGTACATGCTCATGTGGTCGCCGTTGTAGGTGGCCCAGCCCAGCGCCAGCTCAGAGAGGTCGCCGGTACCGATGACCAGGCCGCCCTCCTGGTTGGCGATGTCCATCAGGATCTGCGTGCGCTCGCGGGCCTGCGAGTTCTCGTACGTGACGTCGTGCACCGACTCGTCGTGGCCGATGTCCGAGAAGTGCAGCCGCACCGCGTCGCCGATGTTGACCTCGCGAAGGTCGGCCCCCAGGGCCTCGGTGAGCTTGGTCGCGTTGTCGTGCGTGCGGTCCGTCGTGCCAAAGCCCGGCATGGTCACGCACACGATGTTGGAGCGGTCCAGGTCGAGAAGGTCGAACGCGCGGGCCGTGACCAGCAGCGCCAGCGTCGAGTCCAGCCCGCCCGAGATACCGATGACGGCGTGCGTGGAGTGCGTGTGCGCCAGGCGCTTGGCCAGGCCGTGGGCCTGGATGCTAAAGACGTCCTCGCAGCGCTCGGCGCGGCGGGCCGCGTCTGCCGGCACAAAGGGGTGCGGGTCGATGCGGCGCGTGAGGCGGGTCTTGGCCTCCGCCAGCGAGAAGCGCGTCACGTGGTAGGCCTTCTGCAGGGGGCTCGCGGCGACGTCGAAGGTCGACATGCGGCGGCGCTCGGCGGCCAGCTGGTGAACGTCGATCTCGGAGATGGCCATGCCGCTGCCAAAGGGCTTGCCCTCGGCCAGCAGGCTGCCGTTCTCGGCCACCAGGTCGTGGCCCGAGAAGACGAGGTCCTGCGTCGACTCCCCCACCCCGGCGCTCGCGTAGACATAGGCGCAGATGAGACGGGCCGCCTGCCCGCAGACCAGGCTGCGGCGGTAATCGGCCTTGCCCACGATGGCGTTGCTCGCCGAGAGGTTGCAGATCACGGTGGCGCCCGCCTTGGCGTGGGCGATCGACGGCGGCTCGGGGACCCACAGGTCCTCGCAGAGCTCGGCGGCCACGACCAGCTCGGGCAGGGCGTCGCAGACAAACAGCTGGCTCATGCCAAAGGGCACGTCGAGCTGGCCCGCGATGTCGATCGGCACGACGTCGGCCGTGCCGGGGACAAAGTGGCGGCCCTCATAGAACTCGTTGTAGGTGGGCAGGTAGCGCTTGGGCACGACGCCCAGGATGTTGCCCGAGCTCACGACCGCGCAGCAGTTGTAGAGCTTGGCGTTGACGCGCACCGGCAGGCCCACGAGCAGCAAGGCGTTGAGGTCGGCCGTGCGCTCGGCGAACTCGGCCAGGCCCTTCTCGGCCGCGACCAAAAGCGAGTCCTGCCAAAAGAGGTCCTCGCAGGTATAGGCGGTGAGGCACAGCTCGGGCAGGACGACGAGCATCGCGCCGTGGACCGTGCAGGCGTTGGTCGCGGCGGCCACGCAGGCGTCCACGTTGAAGCTCACGTCGGCCACGCGGACCTCGGGCGTGATGGCCGCGACCTTGACAAATCCGTCTCGCATGTTGATCTCCTGACGCGCGATGCGCGGCCGGTGGGGAGAAAAGCTTTTCCTGGGCCGCAGGTGTTTTGAGAAAGCTTAACCTAACGGGGCGTCTTCACGAATCAGGTGGATAAAAAATCGAATTCCCTGCAGGTAAGCGCGCTTGGTTATGCGCTCATCGGTGCCGTGGACCCCCCGAGCGACTTCCTCGGCGTCGGCCACAAAAGGCGAGAAGCGCAGGCAGGTGTCGCAGACGCACTCGTACATGCGCGAGTCCGAGGCCCCCAAGAGCAGCGCCGGCACGATGGGCAGCGCACGGCCCGTATCGGGATCGGCAAAGCAGCGCCCGGCGGCGGCGAGAAGGGCCTCCCAGCCGGCCCCGGCGGCGACCGAGACGTTGGACGGGTCGTTGCTCACCTCGTCTACCAGGGAAACCTCGACCGGCAAGTCGGCGAGAAGCTCGCGCACGCGCGCCTCGACGGCCGCCACCGTGGTGCCCGAGAGCAGGCGGAAGTTGACCGTCGCGCTCATGTCCTGCGGCATGACGTTGGCCTGGGCGCTGCCGCCGCAGATCATCGTGGGCGCGCAGGTCGTGGTCACGTACGGGAAAAGCTCGCGGCTGGCGAGAAGCTCATGCGGGTCTGCAGGCGCCTCAGCGCCCACGGCGGCCAGGGTCTGGGCGAGAAGCGGCGTGACCTCGCAGCCCCAGTCGGCCTCGACCAGGCGCGCGATGGCCTGGGACAAGACGGCCAGCGACGTGCCGCCAAAGGGGTTCGACGAGTGCCCGCCGGCGCTTCTCACCGTCAGGCGAACGTCGGCGTAGCCCTTCTCGGCGAGAAAAACCAGCAGGCCGCGGCCGGCGGTGCCGCCAAAGGCGGAAAGGTCGCTCACGAGGTAGTCGCCCTCGTCGATGGCGTACTCGGCGCGCACGCCGCGCTCGAGCAAAAGCCGGCCCATCGAGCGGGCGCCCGACTGCAGGGTCTCCTCGTCCTGGCCCAGGCAAATGATGAGGGGGCGAGGCGGCAGGCCGTCGTGGGCCAGCACGTACTCGACGGCCTCGAGCATGCCCATGACCTGGTCGGACATGTCCAGGGCGCCGCGGCCCCAAACGTAGGTCTCGTCGACGTGGCCGCTAAAGGCGCCGTGGGTCCAGTCGCCCTCGGTGCCGGGGACGACGGGCACGACGTCCATGTGGCCCAGCAGCAGGGCCGGGCGCAGGGCCGGGTCCTTGCCCGGGACCTGGAGCATCAGCGAGTGGTCGACCTTCTCGACCTCAGCCGTCGCGAAAAGCAGCGGGAAGCAGTCACGAAAATAGGCCTCTAACTGGTCAAACGCCGCCCAATCGGTTTCTTGGCGAGAAGGGCCGTCGACCGTGGGGATGGCAAGCTCTGCCGCCAGGCGCTGGCACAGGGCCTCGGCGTCCAGGTCGGCGAAGTCGTCCTCGTGCGCGAAGTAGCGCCAGACCTCGGCCATCCGCTAGGCCTCCGCGCCGGCCGCCGGGGCCGGGGCCGCCGGGGCCGCCGCAGCCGCCGCCGCACCCGCGCCCGGCACCTCCGCCGTCTCCCTCGGGTCGTCGAGGTAGCGCGACAAGAACTCCCTGGTACGGGGCAGCTTGGGGTTGCTGAACATCTCGGCCGGGCTCGATGCCTCGGCAATGACGCCGCCGTCCATGAAGACGACCTTGTCGCTGACGTTCTTCGCGAAGGCCATCTCGTGCGTGACGACGACCATGGTCATGCCGCCTGCCGCCAGGTCGCGCATGACGTTGAGGACCTCGCCCACGATCTCGGGGTCAAGGGCGCTCGTCGGCTCGTCGAAGAGCATGATCTCGGGCTCCATGCACAGGGCGCGGGCGATGGCCACGCGCTGCTTCTGGCCGCCCGAGAGCTTGGTCACGGGAGCCTGGGCAAAGTCGAGAAGACCGACCTCGGCCAGGTGCTTGCGGGCGCGCTCCTCGGCCTCGGCCTTGCCGCACTTCTTCAAGGTCACGGGCGCCAAGGTGCAGTTGTCCATGACGTTCATGTTGTTGAACAGGTTGAAGCCCTGGAACACCATGCCGATGTTCTCGCGCAGGCGGTTGACGTTGACGTGCTCGGCCGCCAGGTCCTCTCCGTGGAACCACACGTGGCCCGCGTCGGGGGTCTCCAGCAGGTTGATGCAGCGCAACAGGGTCGACTTGCCCGAGCCGGAGGGCCCGATGATGGTCACGACCTCGCCCGGCATGACCGAGAAGTCGATGCCGCGCAGGACCACGCGGGTGCCGAAGGTCTTCTCGATGCCCTCGACGCGAATGAGGGGCTCGGCCTGGCCGGTCGCGCCAGCGCCCGCGGCGCCCGCGGCGCCCGCAACGGCCTCGTTAACTGCAGAGATATCGTTTGCCATGTTCTTCTCCCCTCTTCCTTAGTGCTCGGAGCCGGCGGCGTCGTTCTTGGACAGGACGTCGGCGGTGCCCAGGACCGGCCCCACCGAGCCCGCGTCGAGCTTCTTGGACAAAATGTCCAACAGCTTGGACGCCACCAGGGTAAGCACCAGGTAGACGGCCATGGCGACCACGTAGATCTCCATCTGCTTGTAGTACTTGCCGGCGATCGTGGTCGTCGCGAACATCAGGTCGACGACGCCGATGACCGAGAGGACCGAGGAGTCCTTGAGGTTGATGACCAGCTCGTTGGAGAGGGCCGGGATCGAGTTCTTGACGCCCTGCGGGAAGACGACCTTGCGCATCGCCTGCCACTGGGAAAGGCCCAGCGAGCGCGCCGCCTCGGCCTGGCCGGGGTCGACGGCGCCGATGCCCGAGCGCAGGACCTCCATCATGTAGGCCGTCGAGTTGAGCGAGATCGTGACCAGGCCGGCCATGAAGGTCGTCCAGATCGCGCCCATCTGCGTGGTGGTGAGGCCGAGAAGCCCGCGCAGCAGCGAGCCGCCGCCAAAGTAGATGAGCAGGCCCTGGATCATCATCGGCGTGCCGCGCACCACCGTGGAGTAGACGCGCGCGAAGCCCGCGCCCACGACCTTGAGGAAGCGCACGAAGTCGTTGTCGGACCGGTCGATGACCTGAATGCGCAGGAACACCAGCAGCAAGGCCAGGAAAAACGCGATGACGGTGCCAAAGACGGCGAGAAGAACGGTGTTCTGGATGCCGCTCACAAAGACCTGGCGCGTGTCCCACAGCATGTAGATGGAGCTCGACCAGAAGTCGGTGGGGTTGGACGTGGCGTTGACGGCGTTGGTCGCCAGGTCGCAGAAGCCCACGACCCAGCGGTCGGCCATGAAGACGACCACGATGGCCCAGATCACATAGGACGCGATGCGCTCGGCCTTCTTGGCCGCCGGTTTGGCAAACGGCGAGACCTGCGCGTAGTCCTTCCACTTGACCAGCTTGTTGACCAGGGCCAACGCGCTCACGACGACCCAGGCGAGAAGCGCGTAGTACAACACCAGCTCGACGCCGTAGACGGGCGCGAGGAAGCTCGAGGCCGGGTGCGCCGAGTTGGCGAGTACCAGGCCAACGGCCGCGAAGGCGCTGGTTCCCAAGAAAACGTAGCGGTGGTCGTCCATGACAAACGAGGCAAGACGCCTGCCCATGTGATCCTCCAAAGAAAAGAAGCGAAAGGGCGCTTGTGACGCTTCCGCGCACAAACGCCCAGGTAAATCATGGTGTACAAGGCGGCGAGAAGGTCTTCTCGCCACTAGCCGGGCCGGCGTCGCGCGATGCGCCGCAAGCCCGCCGGGACGCGCCCGCCCTTATGCCGGCTGGCGGTCGATGATGGCCTGGTAGGTGGCCGTGGGGTCGCCCATGTCCTCGAGCGCCTTGTTGATCTTGGCCAGCACGTCGTCCTGGCCCTTCTTGAGGCCGATGTTGCAGGAGACCTCGTCGGGGAAGATGGTGTAGCTGCCGTCGAACGAGATGGCCGTGAGGTCGGGGTTGGCGTCGAGCAGGCCCTGGCGGTTCTCGACGTTGTAGGTGATGCAGTCGCAGGCGCCCTGGTTGAGGTGGGACAGCTGCGCGGGGACGGAGTCGACCGGGGTCATGTGGGTGACGCCCTCGAGCTCGTCGATGACGGTGTCGAGCAGGGTGTCCTTCTGGCCCAGGATCGAGGCGCCGGCCAGGTCGGCCACGCTGTTGGCGCCGGCGTACTGGGAGTCCTTCCTGCAGAGAAGGCCGTAGGTGCCCACGAAGTAGGGGTCAGAGAAGTCGATGGACTCGCGGCGCTCGTCGGTGGGGGTCATGCCCGCGATGATGACGTCGATGGTGCCGGAGTTAAGGGCCTCGATCAGGCCGGACCAGGCGAGCTTGACGGCGACGGCCTCAAGGCCGAGGGCCGCGGCGACCTGCTTGGCGACGTAGACGTCCATGCCGTCGGCGTAGGCGCCGGACAGGCCGTCGACGGGGATGGTGTCGTCGGTCTCGGTGGACGTCTGCCAGTTGTAGGGAGGATAGGCGACCTCCATGCCCACGCGGAGCTTGCCGCCCTCGCCAAAGGTCGAGGCGGTCGAAGAGGAGCTGTCGCTAGAGGTAGCGCTGGAGTCGGAGCTCTTGGTCTCGGTGGAAGGACCACAGGCGGTAAGGACCGTCATGCCCCCGATGCTGAATGCCGCAAGTCCGCTCATCTTAAGGAAGTCACGACGAGAGACTGCGCGACCTGCCTGGTTAGGGGTGTTCTTCATGATGGTTCCTCCCAAAAAGTGGTTTCTTCCCCTTTCACACAGCGCAACCGGAGGGGACCCATTCCCCTCCCCCTTGCAACCAAATGCGAGAAAGTTACGTGTGCTGCGAAACAGACTACACCCCGCGGCCCAAAATCGAGCCGCGGGGTGCGGGGAGAAACAACCATGTAACCGGGGCAAAAGGCCCGAAACATTCAGCTACCTAGCCGCCGGCTGTAAGCGAGAAGGGCTTCTCGGCGCCTACTCCTGCGGGGTCGCCGCCGCAGCCTTGGCGCGCTTGCGGCGATACAGGAACTCGCACAAGACGTTGAGGCCGACCACGATGGCGAGAATCACCGCGGCGACGACCGTCAGGCCAACGCGGGCCAGGTCAGCCTTCTGCATGCCGCTGCTGCCGCCCGAGACGAAGGTGCTGCCGTGCATGGCGCCGTTCATCGAGTGGCTGTTGGCCATCGTGTAGAGCAGGTGGTGCAGGGACTCGCGGGCGTAGCGGTAGGAGACCGCGTCGGTCGAGTCGAAGGACCACATGTCGGACTGGTCGTTGGTCGTGAGCTTGGCGTCGGCGCCCGCCTCGATCATCTGCTCGGCGCCCATGAACTTGCCCATGTCGGCGTTGTCGGTGATGATCCAGCCGTTGAAGCCCCACTCGGTGCGCACGATGTTGGTGATCAGGTTGTACGAGCCGCCGGCCCAGGTCGCGCCCACGCGGTTGAACGAGGTCATGAGGCCCTGGCAGGCGCGGATGGTGGTCGTCGCGTTCTCGTAGGTGCCGTCGTCGTTTTGCTTCACGTAGTTGAGCTCGACGTCGCCCACCTTCATGCACATCTCAAAGGGCTCGAGGTACAGCTCGCGGGCGGCCTGCTCGTTGAGCCACGTGGCCATCGACCACTCGCCGCGGTCGCCGCGGTGGTTCTCCTGGTCGTTGAAGGCGAAGTGCTTCATCATCGTGTAGACGCCCTTCTCGGCTGCGCCCTTGACCTCGAGGGAGGCCATCGCGCCAGAGAGGTAGGGGTCCTCGGAGAAGTACTCGCCGTTGCGGCCGGAGTACGGGGAGCGGTGGATGTTCATGGCGGGCGCGTACCAGCCGGTTGCGCCGCCGAGCAGGGACTCGTTGCCGATCATGTTGCCCAGGCGATAGGCGATGTCCTGGTTCCAGGTCTGGGCGACGGTCATCGGGTTGCAGAAGGTCATGCCCGTGCCGCCCCAGCTCCAGCCGCTGGTGGAGTCGGCGTCGGTGCCGGCCGGCTTGCCAACCGAGGCCAGGTAATCGGTGCCGTAGCCCGCGCGGGCAACCATGAGGTTGTAGTCGTCGGGGGTCAGCTGGTCGAGAAGGTCGCTCCACTTGGGGTCGTCGTAGTCAAGGCCGCGCAGGTCGATGAGGGACAGGCCGTTATTGGCCCCGTAGACCAGCTCGCCCTCCCAGGCGGTGACGTTGGGGTTGCCCGAGTCGGTGGAGTCGAGCTTGGCGAGAAGCTCGGCCGAGGCGACCTTGCCCCAGGTGTAGCTCACGCCGTCGTCGCCGTTGATCTCGTTGCCCCAGGTAGAGACCTGGGTAGTGGGGGTGCCGTCGTGCGTGGGGAAGGTGCCGGCCCAGTCGGCGCGGGTGAGGTAGGTGACGTCGCCCGCGGCGTCGTCGAGCTGGTTGGTCACGTCGACGCCGGTCAGGGAATCGGTGGCGTAGGTGGTGGTGTCGACCTCGGTGTTTGCCGGGACGTAGGTGTCTACCAGGCCCTTCTCGGCCGTGACAGAGGCACCCTTGGCGGCCAGGACCTGCTTTGCGGCCTCGTGGGCGTCACTGGCGGCGGTCACGTAGTAGGTGCCGGCGTCCAGGATGTAGGTCTTGGCGCCGTTGCGGTCATAGGAGGCCAGCTGCGACTCGTCGAAGGTGACGGTCACGGTCTGGGACTCGCCGGGCTCGAGGAGCTTGGTCTTGGCGTAGCCCACGAGCACGACGGCGCTCTTCTCGACGCCGTTTGCCTTGTCGTAGTCGGTGTAGGGGCTCTGGGCATAGAGCTCCACGACGTCCTTGCCGGCGACGCTGCCGGTGTTGGTGACGGTCACCGTCGCGGTGCAGGTCTTGCCCGACCAGCTGGTGGCAAAGTCGCCCCACTTGAAGGTGGTGTAGGACAGGCCATAGCCAAAGGGGTAGCAAACGGCCTCGTCGTAGTTGAAGTCGCCGGCGTTGCCCTGGCCCAGGACGACGTCCTCGTAGCGGGTCTCGTAGTAGCGATAACCCACGTAGATGCCCTCGGCGTAGGTCACGTAGTTGTACTTGGTGAGGTTGCCGGACTCGTCGAGGTACTGGTAGTCGCCAAAGTTCTGCGCGGCGGGGCTGGCGCTGGCGTCGGCCGCGTAGGTGTCGACGGTGCGGCCCGAGGGGTTGACCTCGCCGGTCAGGATGCGGCCCAGCGTCTCGGCGCCGTAGGTGCCGGTGGTGGGGACGACCAGGACAGACTTGATGTTGGGGAACTGCTCGAGCCAGTCGAGCTCAAGGGCGGCGTTGGAGTTGATGACCAACACGGTGTTGTCGAAGTTGTCGTTGAGGTACTGCAGGATCTCGAGCTCGGTGGAGTCGGGCTCAAGGTAGCTCTTGGCCTTGTCCTCGTCGCTCGCGGCGTGGTTGTACATGGAGCGCGGCATGTCGCGGCCCTCGCCGGCGACGCGCTTCATGATGAAGACCGGGGTCGTGCCCTGCATCGAGTCGAGCACGTTGTTCTCGCGCATGACCGAGAGGGGCACCTCGTTGATGGAGAAGTCCTCGTCCTCGCCGTAGGTGACCGAGCCCACGCCCATGACGTAGTCCTTGCCCTTGCCGTTGCAGTAGAAGTCCATGAGGGTCGAGTTGACCGAGAGGCCCGCGGACTCCATGGCCGAGGTCAGGGCGTCGGTGGTGTTGACGTCGATGCCCAGGGTGGACTCGAGCATGGTCTTGTTGCGCACGCCGAAGCTGCGGGAGTTGCCGCTCACGAAGGAGAGCGTGGTGCCCTTCTCAAGCGGAAGGGACGAGTCGTTCTTGAGAAGGACGTAGCCCTCGCCCGCGATGTCCTCGTCCAGGGCCTTCTCGGCATCGGCGATGGAGCCCATGTCGTAGTCGGCCTTGTTATAGGTGAGGTCGAGGTCGCCGGTGTCGACGTTGTCGTTGTTCCAGCTCTGCTCGACGCCAAAGTAGGAGTTGATGATCTGGTTGAACTTGGGAAGCACGGTCTGGGCGGCGTAGATGACGCCCACCATGACCACGGCCACGATGGCCGAGACCACGATGCCCACGATGCGC
>CAVAUD010000021.1:0-23084 GCA_963591565.1 bacterium | reverse complement strand
TGAGCGGCCCCATCCCCCTGCCGACCGAGCGCAACCTTTACTGCGTCATCCGCTCCCCGCACAAGGACAAGGATTCCCGCGACGAGTTCGAGATGCGCACCCACAAGCGCCTCATCGACATCCTCGATCCCTCTTCCAGCACCGTCGACTCGCTGATGCGTCTCGACCTCCCCGCTGGCGTCGACATCGAGATCAAGCTCTAAGCTGAGCTTCTCTTAGCGCGCAAGGCCCCTTGGGACATCCCGAGGGGCCTTTTTGCTGTTTGGTGACAATGGCCGGGCCAGGGCAGGGCGACCTTCTCGCCGCCGTTACCATGTTGGCGAGAAGACCTTGACGGGCGTTGCGTGCCCGCCACAACCCTTAAGGAGCGGCAGTGAAGAAGTTCTACCTCGTGCGCCACGGCCAGACCCAGTACAACCAGGAAGGCTTCATCCAGGGCCACTGTGACTCGCCCTTGACCGAGCTCGGCCGCCAGCAGGCCCTCCAGGCGGGGGAGTGGCTTGTTGCCCATAACGTCGCCCCTCAGGCCATCGCGTGCTCGCCTCTGGGCCGCGCCTTCACCACCTGCGGCATGATCACGAGCGTCCTATGCGAGAAGGGCCTGATCGACGACACGGTCTTCCCGCAGTCCGACGCCCGTCTCATCGAGCGCGCCTACGGCACCTACGAGCGCTGCGCCAAGGAGGACTTCCCCTTCAACCTCTGGGACCCGGGCGACGCCGTGATGCCCTTCGGCGGCGAGGGCAACGCCACCATCGTGGCCAGGATGCACGAGGTCGCCCGCGACCTTCTCGCCCCGGCAAACGTTGAGTCCGCGATCGCCGTGAGCCACGGCTCGGCATGCCGCCAGTTCGTCTACACATCAAACGTTGGAGCAATCGAGCTGCCCCAACGCCTTCCCAACTGCTGCGTCGCCGTTTTTAGCTACGACGAATCTGCGGGTGAATTTTTCTTGGAAGAGCTCGCCGACCCCTGCGCCTAGGGGGTATGGATACGCCCGGCTAAGGGGATTTTCGAGCCGCAGGTAGATGGCCTAAAAAGTTCTGCGTAGAGATTGTGAAGCCGCTCATACCCGTGTAATATAGACAAGCTGCCTAATTGGGGACCACTGTGCCTAATGCGGGTAGCAAGTATCGGATGTGGTCCGCTGGGGAAGAGCAAAGGCTCTAAAGGGTCCCATGACCACCGAGGGTAAGGAATGAGCATGGTCAACACCATCCTCGGCCGTAAGCTCGGAATGACGCAGGTTTGGGACGAGAACGACAACGTCGTGCCCGTCACCGTCATTCAGGCCGGCCCCTGCACCGTCTCGCAGGTTAAAACGAAGGCGACCGACGGCTACGAGGCCGTCCAGATCGGCTTTGGCGACATCACCGCCAAGCACGTCAACAAGCCCATGGCGGGTCACTTCGCCAAGGCCGGCGTCGAGCCTATGCGCTTCCTGCGCGAGGTCCGCGTCGAGAACGCCGAGCAGTACCACACCGGCGACGTCGTGACCGTTGCCGATTTCGCCGACGTCACCACCGTTGACGTCACCGGCACCTCCAAGGGCAAGGGCTTCCAGGGCACCATCAAGCGCTGGAACTTCTCCCGCGGTCCTATGACCCACGGCTGCCGCAACCAGCGCAAGCCTGGTTCCATCGGCCAGTGCGCCTACCCCGCTCGCGTCCGCAAGGGCCTTCACATGTATGGCCACATGGGCAACGAGCGCGTCACCGTGCGCAACCTCAAGCTCGTCCGCATCGACGCCGAGCAGAACCTCATGCTGGTCAAGGGCGCTGTCCCCGGCGGTAAGAACGGTCTCGTCCAGGTCCGCATGGCCTAAGGGCCCCAAGTAACAACTTCTCTTAGGCTAATAAGGAGGACTAATGTCCAAGTATGCAATCAAGAACGTCGAGGGGGCTGAGGTCGCGCAGGCCGAGCTTTCCGACGACGTCTTCGGCATCGAGCCGAACATCCCCGTCATTCACCAGGTCGTGAGGGTCTACGACGCCTGCCAGCGTCAGGGCACCCACTCCACCAAGAACCGTCACGACGTTTCCGGCGGCGGCGCCAAGCCTTACCGTCAGAAGGGCACCGGCCGCGCTCGCCAGGGCTCCACTCGTGCCGGTCAGTGGCGTCACGGCGGCGTCATCTTCGGACCGCTGCCCCACAGCCACGCCCTCAAGATCAACAAGAAGATGGTCAAGCTTGCCATGAGGTCCGTCCTCTCCGGCAAGGTCGCCGACTCCGAGCTCGTCCTCGTCGACAGCCTCGCCTTCGAGACCATCTCCACCAAGTCCGCCGCCGCGGCCCTCAAGGCCCTCGGCGTTGACGGCAAGCGCGTCACCATCGTCGTCGCCGACGATGCCGTGGAGACCTACCTGTCCTTCCGCAACATCGATAAGGTCACCGTCATCGGTGAGTCCGAGGCCAACACCCGCTTCCTTATCGACAACGCCGCGCTGGTCATGACCGCTGACACCGCCAAGTACTTCGAGGAGGTGCTCGCTTAAATGAACTCCGTCTACAACGTCATCATCCGCCCCATCATCTCCGAGCGTTCTTATGACCTCATGGAGCAGGGCAAGTATACCTTCGAGGTTGCTAAGGATGCCCCCAAAGAGGAGATCGCCTTCGCTGTCGAGAAGCTCTTCAACGTCCACGTCCTCAAGGTCAACACCATGAACGTCCGTGGCAAGAAGAAGCGCGTCCGCTACCAGCAGGGCATGACCCGCTCCTGGAAGAAGGCCGTCGTCACCCTCGCCGAGGGTGAGCAGATCGAGATCTTCGCCACCTCCCAGGCCGCCGAGTAAAGGCACTTCGCCCGCGTCCCCCAAGCGGGGACCGGGCTTTCATGCCGCGCCCAATGGATACGCGCGGTACCGTGGTAATCCGGTGTCACCCACCAATCCCTGAGTGGGTGGCCAACGGAAAAAGAAGGGAAAACCACTAATGGCAGTTAAGCACCTCAAGCCGACGAGCGCAGGCAGGCGTTTCCAGACGATCTCTGATTTCTCCGAGATCACCTGCACCAAGCCCGAGAAGTCCCTTCTCGAGCCCCTGCACAAGAAGGCTGGCCGTAACAACAGCGGTCACATCACCACCCGTCACCAGGGCGGTGGCACCAAGCGTCAGTACCGTCGCATCGACTTCAAGCGTCTGAAGGACGACGTGCCCGCCAAGGTCGCGACCATCGAGTACGATCCCAACCGTTCTGCTCGCATCGCCCTGCTCCACTACGTCGACGGCGCCAAGGCCTACATCCTGGCTCCCGAGGGCCTGCACGTGGGTGACACCGTCATCTCCGGCACCAAGGGCGTCGACATCAAGCCCGGCAACGCCATGCCCCTGTCCGAGATCCCCGTTGGTACCCTCGTTCACAACGTCGAGTTCCAGCCTGGTAAGGGCGCCGCTATGGCCCGTTCCGCCGGCACCTCCATCCAGCTCATGGGCAAGGACAACGGCTACGCCATCCTGCGTATGCCCTCCTCCGAGCTTCGCCGCGTCCTTCTCACCTGCCGCGCCACCATCGGCGTCGTGGGCAACGCCGACCACTCCAACATCGTCGTCGGCAAGGCTGGCCGCAAGCGCAAGATGGGCGTCCGTCCGACCGTCCGTGGTACCGTCATGAACCCTGTCGACCACCCGCACGGCGGCGGCGAGGGCAAGAACCACACTTCTGGTCGTCCTTCCGTCACCCCGTGGGGCAAGCCCACGAAGGGCTACAAGACGCGCGACCCCAAGAAGGCAAGCAACCGCCTCATCATCCGTCGCCGCAAGTCCAAGTAGTCTCACGAGTAGTAGGAGATATTAAGAATGAGCAGAAGTCTCAAGAAGGGCCCGTTCGTGGAGACTCGCCTCCTCGCGCGCGTTGCCGCTCAGAACGAGGCGGGCACCAAGGATGTCATCAAGACCTGGTCGCGTTCCTCGACCATCTTCCCCGACATGGTTGGTCACACCATCGCCGTTCACGACGGCCGCAAGCACGTGCCCGTGTACGTCACCGAGTCTATGGTTGGTCACAAGCTGGGCGAGTTCGCTCCCACCCGTACCTTCCGCGGTCACAAGGTTAAGTAGGGGGTACTGTAATGGCTAACAACAACGTTGAGGTCAGCGCAACCGCTAAGTACGTCCGCGTTGCTCCTCGCAAGGCTCGCGCCGTCGTCTCTTTGGTCCGCAACCTTCCCGTCGCTAAGGCGCTCGAGGTCCTGCAGTTCAGCACCCGTGCTGCTTCCGAGGACGTCTCCAAGGTCCTGCGTTCCGCCGTCGCCAACGCCGTCAACAACAACGGCCTGCGCGCCGACGACCTCGTGGTCAAGACCGCTTACGTCAACGAGGGCCCCACGCTCAAGCGTATCCGTCCTCGCGCCAAGGGCTCCGCTTCCCGCATCAACAAGCGCATGAGCCACATCACCGTCGTCGTCGCTCCTCGAAAGGAGGCGTAGGGAAAGCATGGGTCACAAGGTTCAGCCTACCGGCTTCCGTCTCGGCATCACCGAGGAGTGGCGTTCCCGTTGGTACGCCGATAAGAACTACGCCGAGAACCTCGGCAACGATCTTGCCATCCGCAAGTTCCTGGAGAAGCGCCTCGAGAAGGCCGCCCTCTCCCGCGTCGACATCGAGCGCGCCGGCGACAAGGTGAAGGTCACCATCTTCACCGCCCGCCCCGGCATCGTGATCGGCAAGAAGGGCTCCGAGATCGACGGCCTTCGTGCCGAGCTCGAGCGCGTCGCCAACGTCGCCAAGGGCCAGATCGCCGTTGACGTCGTCGAGGTCAAGCGCCCCGAGCTGGACGCCAACCTCGTCGCTCAGTCCATCGCCGAGCAGCTCGAGCAGCGCGTCGCCTTCCGTCGCGCCATGCGCAAGGCTGTTCAGTCCGCTCGCAAGGCTGGTGCCCAGGGCATCAAGATCCAGTGCTCCGGCCGTCTCAACGGCGCCGAGATGGGTCGCCGCGAGTGGTACCGCGAGGGCCGCGTGCCTCTGCACACCCTGCGTGCCGTGATCGACTACGGCACCTCCACCGCTCGCACCACCATGGGCGCCTGCGGCATCAAGGTTTGGATTTACTTCGGCGAGAAGCTTCCCGGCCAGGCCACCCCTAAGCCGGCGCTTGAGGGCTCTTCCCGTCCTCGCCGCGGCCGCAATGAGAGGAGGGCTCGCTAATGCTCGCACCTAAGCGCGTTCTGCACCGCAAGGTCCAGCGCGGCTCCATGAAGGGCCACGCCAAGGGCAACACCGAGCTGCACTTCGGTTCCTACGGTATTCAGGCTCTCGAGGCTCACTGGATCACCAACCGCCAGATCGAGGCTTGCCGTATCGCCATGACCCGCTACATGAAGCGTGGCGGTAAGGTCTGGATCACCATCTTCCCGGACAAGCCGATCACCAAGAAGCCCGCCGAGACCCGCATGGGCTCTGGTAAGGGCAACCCCGAAGAGTGGGTGGCCGTCGTCAAGCCGGGCCGCATCATGTTCGAGATCGACGGCGTGGCCGACGAGGTCGCTCGCGAGGCTCTTCGTCTTGCTCAGCACAAGCTGCCCATCAAGACCAAGATCGTTACCCGCACCGTCACTGACGGGGAGGAATAGTCAATGAAGTACAAGGATATCCAGGCGCTCAGCGATGACGAGCTCGCCAAGAAGGTCGAGGAGGGCCGCGCGGAGCTTTTCAACCTCCGTTTCCAGATGGCCACCAGCCAGCTTGACAACACCGCTCGTGTTAAGAACGTCAAGAAGGACATCGCTCGTCTGCTCACCGAGCAGCGCGCACGTCAGATTGCAGCGGAGAAGACCGCTGCGTCCAACTAGATCGCAGGAGTGTAACTAATGGCAGAGACTGAATCCAGGAACGCCCGTAAGCTTCGTACCGGCGTCGTCGTCTCCATCTCCGGCGATAAGTCCGTGACGGTGAAGATCGACTACCGTAAGCACCACCCCAAGTATGGCAAGATGATGACTATCTCCAAGAAGCTTCACTGCCACGACGAGAAGAACGAGTGCGGCCTTGGCGATACCGTTACCGTCATGGAGACTCGTCCCCTCTCCAAGACCAAGCGTTGGCGTGTCGTCGAGATCGTCGAGCGCGCCAAGTAAGTTATTTGGAAACCCCCGTCTTACCCATGTGCGTCGCTCGTGTGGGCGCACCTCTGGGTAGGGCATAGGTTCGGAGGAACACCTAAATGATTCAGATGGAGACCATGCTCGCCGTCGCCGACAACTCCGGCGCCAAGCGAGTCAAGTGCATCAAGGTCCTCGGTGGCTCCAAGCGTCGTTACGCCGGTCTTGCCGACGTCATCATCGGCGCCGTGCAGGAGGCCACCCCTGGTGCTTCGGTGAAGAAGGGCGACGTCGTTCGCTGCGTCATCGTGCGCACCAAGAAGGAGGTCCGTCGTAAGGACGGCAGCTACATCAAGTTCGATCAGAACGCTTGCGTCCTGGTTGATAAAGAGGGCGAGCCTAAGGGCACCCGTATCTTTGGACCCGTTGCTCGCGAGCTTCGCGACCACAGGTACATGAAGATCGTTTCTCTCGCCCCTGAGACGCTCTAGGGAGGTATATTCAATGCCTAAGATGTCTGTTAAGAAGGGCGATCTCGTCGAGGTTCTGTCCGGCAAGGACAAGGGCAAGCAGGGCAACGTCCTGGTTGCTAAGCCCTCCGAGGGTAAGGTCGTTGTCGAGGGCGTGGCCGTCGTCAAGAAGCACATGAAGCCCAGCGCTGTGAACCAGCAGGGCGGCATCGTCGAGAAGGAGGCCGCCATCGACGCCTCCAACGTCATGCTCGTGTGCCCCAGCTGCGGCAAGCCGACCCGTGTCAACCACGAGTCCGGTGAGCTCGACGGCAAGAAGACCGCCATCCGCGTTTGCAAGAAGTGCGGCAACAAGTTCTAATCTCGCTTAAGAATTAGAGCCATCCGAGAAGCCCCAGGCCTTGTGCCCGGGGCTTCTTTTGTTTCCCTGTTGTGCAGGATAAGTGGCGAGAAAATCGCAGTTGGTTTTCTCGCCAAAAAGGAATAATATGTTTCCTTGCGTCTATAGGTAGGGACACGTATGTCTCGCCTGCAGATGCATGGCATATGGCTCCCGGGTCGCCAGCCCAGGAGGCGCGAGGCTCAAAAGCCCCGTGCTTAAAACCCCAAGATTTAAGGAGTGAACATGGCAGAGGAGAAGTACGTTCCCCGTCTTAAAGAGCAGTATTACGCCACCGTGCGTGACGAGCTCCAGAAGCAGTTCGAGATCAAGAACGTCATGCAGATCCCGCGCATCGAGAAGATCGTCGTCAACATGGGTGTTGGCGAGGCCGCTACCGATGCCAAGGCCATCGAGGGTGCCGTCGCCGACCTGCGCGCCATCACCGGCCAGCAGCCGCTCGTGACCCGCGCCCGCAAGTCCATCGCTACCTTCCACCTGCGTGCCGGTATGCCCATCGGCGCCAAGGTCACCCTCCGCGGCGACCGCATGTGGGAGTTCCTGGACCGTCTGATCGCCGTCGCCATCCCCCGTATCCGCGACTTCCGCGGCATCTCCGCTAAGAGCTTCGACGGCCGTGGCAACTTCTCCATGGGCGTGACCGAGCAGCTCATCTTCCCCGAGATCGATTTCGACAAGATCGACCACACCCGCGGCATGGACATCACCATCGTGACCACCGCTCCCAACGACGAGCAGGGCAAGGCGCTTCTCACCGCCTTCCACTTCCCGTTCAAGGCGGAGTAGGCCAATACTTTGTTAGGAAGCCCCGGTTGGCTGGGGCTCCAAGATAGCTTTTGAAGGAGGATTTGTGGCTAAGACTTCGATGATCGTCAAGGCGTCGCGCGCGCCGAAGTACTCGACTCGCAAGCAGAACCGCTGCCAGCGTTGTGGGCGTCCCCACTCCGTCTATCGCAAGTTCGGCCTGTGCCGTGTGTGCTTCCGCGAGCTCGCGAGCAAGGGCGAGCTTCCTGGCGTCCGCAAGGCAAGCTGGTAGGACGTAAGGGCTCTACCGCTCAGGCGCTCTTACCACGGGTTTGAGCGAACCGGGCACGTAGTTTCATCATTATCTAAGGAGAAGAATCAATGCAGATTACCGATCCCGTTTCGGACATGCTGACGCGCATCCGCAACGCCAACTCTGCCAACAAGGCTGAGGTCTCCATGCCGGCGACCAAGGTCCTGTGCGAGATCGCGCGCGTCATCGCTGAGGAGGGTTACATCGCTGGGTACGAGCTCGAGGACACGACTCCCCAGAAGACCCTCCACATCACCCTGAAGTACGGCGAGCGTCACTCCAAGGTTATCCGTGGAATCAAGCGCATCTCCAAGCCGGGTCTTCGTATTTACACCACCGCAGACAAGCTTCCTCGCGTTCTTGGTGGCCTTGGTATCGCCATCATCTCCACCTCTAAGGGCATGATGTGCGACCGCGACGCTCGTAAGCTCGGCGTCGGCGGCGAGGTCATCGGCTACGTTTGGTAACTTCGACAGGAATGAAAGGAGACGCACATGTCTCGTATTGGTAAGAAGCCTGTCCTGGTTCCCGCTGGAGTCACTGTGACAGTCGACGGCACCACCGTCACCGCTAAGGGCCCCAAGGGCGAGCTTACTCGCACCTTCTCTGACCTCATCTCCGTCAAGGAGGAGGGCTCCGAGCTTCTCGTCGAGCGTGTCGACGAGTCCACCGCTTCCAACGCTCAGCAGGGTCTCACCCGTACCCTGATCTTCAACATGGTCACCGGCGTTTCCGAGGGCTTCGAGAAGAAGCTCGAGCTCACCGGCGTTGGCTACCGTGCTGCTCTTAAGGGCAAGGATCTTGACCTGTCCCTCGGTTATTCTCACCCCGTGGTTTACCCCGCGCCCGAGAACATCACCTTCGAGGTGCCCGACAACACCCACATCACCGTCAAGGGTATCTCCAAGGAGCAGGTCGGCCAGGTTGCCGCCGAGATCCGCATGAAGCGCCCGCCCGAGCCTTACAAGGGCAAGGGTATCCACTACGAGGGTGAGCACATCCGCCGCAAGCTCGGCAAGGCCGCCAAGTAGTAACTAGGACCTAGACCATAGCTTAAGTACCCTCACCCCGTCAGGTGAGGGCGAGTCTAAGGAGAAGGAATGAACAAGCAGCAGGCCAAGAAGGCCGGTCTCGAGCGTCGCAAGCGCCGCGTCCGCGCCAAGGTCTCCGGTACCGCCGAGCGTCCGCGCCTCAGCGTGCACCGCACCAACGCAAACATCTACGCTCAGGTGATCAACGACGTGGACGGCACCACCCTGTGCTCCGCCTCCACCCTTGACGCCGAGTTCCGCGCCACCGGCAAGGTTGCCTCCAACAAGGACGCAGCTGCATTTGTTGGCGAGCTCGTGGGCAAGCGCGCTGTCGAGAAGGGCATCACCGAGGTCGTCTTCGACCGCGGCGGTCGCCTCTATCACGGCCGTGTCCAGGCTCTGGCAGACGGTGCCCGCAACGCGGGCCTGAAGTTCTAGGAGGATTCAATGGCACGTGATCGTAAGCGCCAGCAGGATACGGATCTTCAGGAGCGCGTCGTCTACATTCACCGCGTTTCTAAGACCGTCAAGGGCGGCCGTCGTATGTCCCTTCTCGCCCTCGTTGTCGTGGGCGACGGCAAGGGCAACGTTGGTCTTGGCATGGGCAAGTCCGCTGAGGTGCCCCTGGCCATCTCCAAGGCTGTCGAGGACGCCAAGAAGAACATGTTCCACGTCGACGTGACCGCTTCCGGCACCGTTCCTCACACCGTTGAGGGCCACTACGGCGCTGGCCGCGTTCTCATCAAGCCGGCTGTCGAGGGTACCGGTGTCATCGCCGGCGGCCCCGTCCGCCCGCTCTTCGAGCTCGCTGGCATCACCAACGTTTTGTCCAAGTCTCTCGGCACCGATAACGCCATGAACATGATCAAGGCTGCCGCCGAGGGCCTCAAGGAGCTCTCCAGCCCGGAGAAGGTCGCCGAGCGTCGCGGCATCACCGTCTCCGAGATGTTCGTCGGGAAGGAGAACTAAAAATGGCTCAGTCCCTCAAGATTACCCTCGTCCGCTCCGCCGTCTGTGGCGTCAAGAAGGATCAGACCGCTACTTGCAAGGCCCTCGGCCTGCGCAAGATCGGCGATTCCGTCGAGCAGCCGGACAACCCGAGCATCCGTGGAATGATCTTCAAGGTCAAGCACCTTGTCGATGTTGTAGAGAACTAGGAGTCACTCACTATGCAGCTCAACGATCTGCGTCCCGCTGAGGGCTCGCGCAAGAACCGCAAGCGCATCGGCCGCGGCAACTCTTCTGGCCACGGCACCACCGCTGGCCGCGGTAACAAGGGCCAGCTTTCCCGCTCCGGCGGCGGCAAGGGTTCCGGGTTCGAGGGTGGCCAGCAGCCCCTGGCTATGCGCCTTCCTAAGCTCCCCGGCTTCATCAACCACAACCGCACCGAGTACACCCCGGTCAACGTCTCCCGTCTCGAGGAGCTCTTTGCCGACGGCGAGACCGTCGACGCCGAGGCTCTTCTCGCCAAGAACGTCATCAAGAGCCAGTTCGAGCTCGTGAAGGTTCTCGGCGACGGCGAGCTGACCAAGAAGCTCACCGTTAAGGTCGACAAGGTCTCCGCCTCTGCCCAGGCTAAGATTGAGGCGGCCGGTGGAAAGGTCGAGCAGGCGTGCTAAAGGGATTTGCCAACGCTTTTCGCGTTCCGGAACTGAGGAAGAAGCTCCTCCTGACCGCAGGCATTCTCCTGCTGTACAGGTTCGGCGCCTATCTTCCCGTTCCGGGTGCCCCGTTCCAGGACATGCTGGGCGCTTATCAGTCCGGCCTGTCGACGAGCGGTGCAATGGCCGTGCTTAACCTTTTCTCTGGTGGCGCGCTTTCCCGCATGTCGGTTTTCAGCCTCGGAATCATGCCTTACATCACCGCGCAGATTATTCTGCAGCTGATGCAGACGGTGATTCCGTCTCTTGGCGAGCTTGCCAAGGAGGGTGAGGCCGGTCAGCGTAAGATTACGCAGTACACGCGCTACCTCACCATTGGCCTTGCTCTGCTCAACGCTGTCGGCTACCTGTTCCTCTTCAGGAGCTACGGCGTCAGCTTCCAGGACATGGGCATCCCCGAGCTCCTGGAGGACTTCATCGTTATCTTCACCATGCTTGTTGGTGCGATCATCATCATGTGGCTGGGCGAGGTCATCACCCAGCGCGGTGTCGGTAACGGTATGTCGCTCATCATCTTCGCGAACATCATGAGCGGCCTGCCCACGTCTCTGATCTCCTCGGTGACCTCCGGCGGCAACGTCATCCTGACCGTTGTCACCATGGTTGTCATCGTCGCGATCATCCCGCTCATCGTTTACGTTGAGCGCGGCCAGAGGCGTATCCCCATCCAGTACGCCAAGCGCGTCGTTGGTCGCAAGATGATGGGTGGCCAGTCCACCTACTTGCCGATCAAGGTGAACACCGCGGGCGTCGTGCCGATCATCTTTGCTTCTGCAATCCTGTATCTGCCGGCCCAGATCGCGGTCTTCTTCCCCAACGTCGGCTGGGTCCAGACCTTTGCCAACGCGCTTTCGTCTGGCTGGATCAACTGGGTTCTCTCGGTTGTCTTGATCGTTGCCTTCGCGTACTTCTACTCCTCGATGGTCTTCAACCCCACCGAGACGGCAGACCAGCTGCGCAAGCAGGGCGGTTTCATCCCGGGTGTTCGTCCCGGCACGGCTACCGCCAACTACATCAAGAACGTCATCGACCACGTCACCTTGCCTGGTGCCCTGTTCATGTCTGTTCTGGCTGTGGTGCCAACGATCATCTTCTGGTTCACGGGTAACTCCCTGATCCAGGCTTTTGGAGGAACGTCGGTCCTCATCATGGTTGGCGTTGCAATGGATACGTTGTCTTCCATTGAGAGTCAGCTTAAGATGCATAACTACGACGGCTTCTTCAAGTAAGCATTTTGTAGGGGCAGACGTAATCTTTCGTCTGCCCCTTTCTTTTTAGGAGAAAGGCACGAAGACATGAACATCGTTCTTCTCGGCGCTCCGGGTGCCGGCAAGGGTACGCAGGGCCAGAAGCTCGTTTCTGAGTTCGGCTTTGCCCACATCTCTACGGGCGACCTTCTGCGCGCTGCGGTCAAGGCCGGCTCCGAGCTGGGCGTCAAGGCCAAGGGCTACATGGAGTCCGGCCAGCTCGTGCCCGATTCTTTGGTTATCGACCTCGTCAAGGAGCGTCTCGCCGCCGATGACGCCAAGAAGGGCTTCATCCTCGACGGCTTCCCCCGCAACACCGCGCAGGCCGTGACCCTGGACTCCGAGCTTGCCGAGATGGGCCTCGAGCTTGACGCCGCCCTTCTCGTCGACGTCCCCGACGAGTCCGTCGTTCTTCGCCTGAGCTCTCGCCGCACCTGCAAGAGCTGCGGCTACACCGCCCCCGCCGGCACCGTCGAGTGCCCGCGCTGCAAGGGCGAGATGTACCAGCGCGACGACGACAAGCCCGAGACCATCCAGCGTCGTCTCGACACCTACCACACGCAGACCGCTCCCTTGGTCGAGTACTACAAGGGCCACTCCATCTTGAAGGAGGTCAACGGTGACCGCGCTGTTGACCTGGTCTACGCTCAGGTGAAGGATCTTCTCGGTTTATGATTCGCCTCAAGTCTCCCCAAGAGATCGAGCAGATGAAGGCCGCCGGAGCTATCTCTAAGGCGGCTCTTCGTCTGTGCGGGTCCCTTGTTAAGCCCGGTGTCACCACCTACGACCTCGACCAGGCCGTCGAGAAGTTCATTCGCTCGCAGCAGGCCGTGCCCACCTTCAAGGGTTACAGCGGTTTTCCCGCGAGCATCTGCGCCTCGGTCAACGACCAGATCGTCCACGGCATCCCGTCTCCCGCGGTCACGCTGAACGAGGGCGACATCATCTCCATCGACACCGGCGCCACTTTTGGCGGCTGGGTAGGGGATAACGCCTGGACCTTCTACGTCGGTGAGGTTAGCGAGGCCGACCGCGGCCTGTGCGAGTGCACCCGCGATTGCCTGAAGGCCGCCATTGAGCAGGCCGTCCCTGGTAACCGCCTTGGTGACATCGGCTCTGCGGTCCAGACCTTGGCCGAGGAAAACGGCTACGGAGTCGTGCGCGACTACGTGGGCCACGGCGTCGGTCGCGTCATGCACGAGGACCCGGAGGTTCGCAACTACGGGCGTGCCGGCCGCGGCGTCAAGCTCCAGGCAGGCATGGTCATCGCGATCGAGCCCATGATCTGCATGGGAACCTACGAGTGCAAGACCCTGCAGAACGGCTGGACCGTCGTCACGCGCGACGGGGGCAGCGCGGCCCACTACGAGAACACCGTCGCCATCACCAACGACGGCCCGGTTATTCTCACCGCCGACGAGCAGGGCCCTTGGTGCGAGATGCAGGGCGGGGAGCAGTAGCTCCCATAGCACAAGAACGCGGGTATTGTTGACGTTGTGGACGTTTTTTCATGCCCGTGGATATTTTTCTGAAGTTTCGGTAAGATTGATGGTCGCTGTCACGGCGTAGAGAGGGTACTAACTTGAGCAAGCAAGACGCTATCGAGCTCGAGGGCAAGGTCATCGAGCCTCTGCCCAACGCAATGTTTAATGTTGAGCTTGAGAACGGAAAGACCATTCTTTGCACCATCTCGGGCAAGATCAGGATGAACTACATCCGCATCCTGCCCGGTGACAAAGTCGTGGTGGAGATTTCTCCCTACGACCTGACCAGGGGTCGCATTACTTATCGCTATAAGTAAGGCACCTCCACAGCCTGGGATATAAGCGCCAGCGGCTGGGCGATGACATAGATGGTATTAGAACTACCGAAAGGAATGACTCATGAAGGTACGTCCTTCGGTCAAGAAGATGTGCGACAAGTGCAAGATCATTCGTCGCCACGGCAAGGTTTACGTCATTTGCGAGAACCCGCGCCACAAGCAGCGTCAGGGCTAAGGAAGGAGCTCCAAGTTGGCCCGTATTAACGGCGTCGACCTTCCGCGCGAGAAGCGCGTCGAGGTCGGTCTTACTTACATTTTCGGCATCGGCCAGACCAGCGCTACCAAGATCTGCGCTGAGACCGGTGTTAACCCCGACACCCGCGTCAAGGATCTGACCGAGGATGAGGTCACCAAGATCCGCGACTACATCGACTCCAACTTCACCACCGAGGGCGACCTCCGTCGTGAGGTGCGTCAGAACATCGCCCGTCTTATGGAGATCGGCTGCTACCGTGGCCTGCGTCACCGCAAGGGTCTTCCCGTCCGTGGTCAGCGCACCCACACCAACGCTCGTACCCGCAAGGGCAAGAAGCGTCAAATCGGCGGCAAGAAGAAGTAGGACAAGGGGATAAAACATGGCGCAGAAAAAGAACGCTCGCAACACCCGCGTCCGTCGCTCCGAGCGTAAGAACATCGCTGTGGGCCAGGCCCACATCAAGAGCACTTTCAACAACACGATCGTCTCGATCACCGATCCTCAGGGCAACGTGATCTCCTGGCAGTCCGGCGGCACCGTGGGTTTCAAGGGCTCCCGTAAGTCCACCCCGTTCGCCGCTCAGCTCGCTGCCGAGGCCGCCGCTAAGGCCGCCATGGAGCACGGTCTGCACAAGGTCGCCGTCTTCGTCAAGGGCCCCGGCTCTGGTCGTGAGACCGCTATCCGTTCTCTCCAGGCCGCCGGCCTCGAGGTTTCGGGCATTCAGGACAAGACCCCCATCGCGCACAACGGTTGCCGTCTGAGCAAGCGTCGCCGCGTGTAGGTAGGAGGATAAACAATGGCTGTTGACAGGACTCCTGTCCTCAAGAGGTGCCGCCAGCTCGGCATCGACCCCGTTGTGATGGGTATTAACAAGACTTCTAACCGCGAGCCCAAGCGTCGTCGCAAAGAGAGCGAGTACGGCATTCAGCTCCGCGAGAAGCAGAAGGCTAAGTTCATCTACGGCGTTCTCGAGAAGCAGTTCCACGCTTACTACAACGCCGCTAAGAAGCGTCAGGGCATCACCGGCGACAACCTGATGAGCATCCTCGAGTGCCGTCTCGACAACGTCGTCTTCCGTCTCGGCTTCGCCCGCACCCGCAAGGAGGCTCGCCAGACCGTCCGTCACGGTCACATCACCGTGAACGGCCGTCGCGTCGACATTCCTTCTTACATGGTGAAGGCTGGCGACGTCGTCGCCGTCGCCGAGAAGGCCAAGGATCTTCTCCCCATCAAGGAGGCCCTGATCTCTTCTGAGCACATGGCTGTTCCCGCCTGGCTTGAGGTTGACATCGAGAAGCTCAAGGGCACCGTTCTTCAGGTCCCCACGCGCGATCAGATCGACCTCGACATCGACGCACAGCTGATCGTCGAGCTTTACTCCAAGTAAGCCCGACCCTGTTTGGAGGTATCAATGTCCGAATTCATCCGACCCACTGTGTCGGTAGAGGAGATTAGCGAGAACCTCGCGCGTGTCTGCGTCGAGCCGCTCGAGCGCGGTTACGGCGACACGCTTGGTAACTCCTTGCGTCGTGTCTTGCTCTCTTCTCTTGCGGGCGCTGCCGTTGAGGCTATCCAGATCGATGGCGTCCAGCACGAGTTCACGACTGTGGAGGGCGTTTACGAGGATGTCACCGACATCGTCTTGAACGTCAAGAACCTCGTGTTTAGCTCCATGGGCACTGGCGACGAGGCTGAGGCCTCCATCTCCGTTGACGGCCCCAAGGTCGTCACCGGCGGTGACTTCTCGGTTCCCGCCGAGTTTGAGCTCGTCAACCCCGACCAGGTCATCTGCACCCTCGGCGAGGGCGCACACCTTACCATGAAGATGCGCATCGGCGTCGGCCGCGGCTATGTCTCTGGTGAGGAGAACGAGCGCGAGAGCGATCCGATCGGCATCATTCACGTCGATTCGCTCTACTCTCCCGTCCGTCGTTGCGCCAAGGTCGTCGAGGCCTGCCGCGTCGGCCGTCACACCGACTACGACCGCCTGGTTCTTGAGGTCGAGACCAACGGCTCCATCACCCCGCGTGATGCTGTGGTCGAGGCTTCCAACATCATCAACCAGCACATGAGCGCCTTCATGAGCCTGGCCGATGAGGACGAGCCCGTCGAGGATACTTCTATCTTTGCTCAGGGTATCGTCGAGGACAACGCCGAGCTTGACAAGCAGATCGAGGACCTGGACCTTTCCGTCCGCTCCTACAACTGCCTCAAGCGCGCTGGCATCCACTCCGTGCGCCAGCTCGTCGAGTTCTCCGAGAACGACCTTCTCAACATCAGAAACTTTGGCGTCAAGTCCATCGAGGAAGTCAAGGATAAGCTCGAGACCATGGGCTTGTCTCTCAAGGCTTAGACGCTCTCGCGCATCGCTTAGGAGAAGTTAGATATGCGACACAACAAGAAGAAGGGTATGAAGCTCGGCACCGACGCTTCTCACACCAAGGCAATGAAGAAGAGCCTTGTTTGTGCCCTGTTTGAGAACGACCGCATTAAGACCATCGACGTCCGCGCCAAGGCCATCCGTCGCGACGTTGACCACATCATCACCTGGGCCAAGAAGGGTGACGTCGCCAGCCGTCGTCTCGCCATCGCCCACATGGGTGACAAGGAGCTCGTCCGCGAGGTCTTCGATAAGGCCGCTCAGGGCATGTGGGCCGACCGCAACGGCGGTTACACCCGCATCATGAAGCTCGGTCCCCGCAAGGGCGACGCCGCCGAGATGGTCCTGATGGAGCTCGTCACCGAGCCCGTCCAGCCCAAGGTTAAGGCCAAGAAGGCCGCTACCAAGGTCGCCAAGGTCGAGGCTCCCGCCGAGGAGACCGTCGAGGTTGCCGAGGAGGCTGCTGAGGTCGTCGAGGAGACCGCCGCTGAGGAGGCTCCCGCCGCCGAGGACGCCGAGTAACCTAAACCTTTTAGGTTCAATTGTTTTGCCTGGGGCTCTGGCATTTTGCCGGGGCCCCTTTTTGTTAAGGAGAAGGAAGTGGAAGAGGTTCTCGCCACAGAGGCGAAAGCGGCGGACGAGGCGGCTGCCAAGTCGGAGCAGGACGCCATGGACGCGACGCTGGTGATCAAGCTCGGCTATCGCGGCGAGGCGTTCTGCGGTTTTGCGGAGCAGCCCGGCCAGCGCACCGTGGCCGGGGAGCTGCGTCGCGCGCTCGAGACCTCCCTGCGCCGGCCCATCGAGCTCGTGTGCGCCGGCAGGACCGATGCCGGGGTCCACGCCATCTCTCAGTTCGTGAGCGTCCCTGTGCGGCGAGAAGAGCTCCCCGCAAGCGGCCAGGGGCTCTTGCGCAGCCTTGTTGCCCTTACGCCGGACGACCTCTCGGTGAGCGAGCTGTACCTCGCCCCTGAGGGCTTCTCGGCACGTTTTGACGCGCAGTCGCGGGCGTATCGTTACCGCATCTGCGCCGGCTCGTCCCGGCCGGTCATGGCCTACGACCACAGTTGGTGGTACAAGGGCGGCCTGGACGTCGAGGCGATGAACGCGGCGGCGCAGCTGTTGGTGGGGGAGCACGACTTCAAGAGCTTCTGCAAGGCCATCAGCGCCGTCGACAAGCCTACCTGCCGTTTCGTCGAGAGCCTTGCCGTGCACGAGGTCGAGGAGGCCGGCGAGAAGCTCGTCTGCATCGATATCCGCGGCAACGCGTTTCTCCACAACATGGTGAGGACCATCGCGGGGACCCTCGTGGAGGTGGGCCGCGGCCACCGCAAGCCGGAGTGGGTGGCCGAGGTTCTGGCCGCATGCGACCGAAAGGCCGCCGGCCCCTGCGCGCCTGCCAAGGGCCTTTGCTTTGTTGATGTGGACTATGGCGCGGCGGACCTCGTCAAGTGGTCTTAGGGTTAAATAATCCGCAGGTAAGATATGTAAGTTAGAAAGGCTTTACTCTTGGAACTCCTGAGCGACGTCCTGGCTGACAGTGTCCTCGACACGTTGAAGCTCATCCCCTTCCTCTTTGTGACCTACCTGGCCATGGAGGCCCTCGAGCACTTCGCCAGCGGCAAGGTCAAGGCCGCTGTCGAGCGCTCCGGCAAGGCCGGCCCCGTTGTGGGCGCCGTGTTGGGCGCGCTTCCGCAGTGCGGCTTCTCGGCCATGGCGGCGACCCTCTTCGCCGGCGGCGTCGTGACGGCCGGCACCCTGATCGCCGTCATCCTCTCGACCTCCGACGAGATGATCCCCGTCTTCGTGGCGCACCAGGAGTCTCCCGAGAGGCTCTTCGCGCTTCTCGGCGTGAAGGTCGTCGCGGGTCTGGCAGTGGGCCTCATCGTTGACCTCGTGCTTCGCGCGACGCACCGCTCCGATGAGCGCCATGAGCACATCCATGACCTTTGCGAGCGCGCTCACTGCCACTGCGAGGAGGAAGAGGCCGAGGCCGCCGGCGAGTGCTGCGGCCACTGCCACGAGCACGGCGAGGAGGGCCACGGCCATGGTCACTGCCATGACCACGAGGGCCACTCCCACGCTCACGACGAGCACGCCTGCTGCGGCCACCATCACCACGGCCACGGTCCCTGGGCGGTCGTCCGCTCCGCGGCGGTCCACACCATCCAGGTGACCCTGTTCATCTTTGTGATCACCTTCGTCTTTGGCCTGCTCATCGAGGGCATCGGCGAGGACGCCATCGGCGACCTTCTCGCCAACCACCCGGTGAGGGCCACCTTCATCGCGGGCCTCGTGGGCCTCATCCCCAACTGCGGCGCCAGCGTGGCCATCACCGAGCTCTTCCTTGACGGCACCCTGGCGACCGGCCCCATGCTCGCCGGCCTTCTGGTCTCGGGCGGCGTCGGTTTGTTGGTCTTGTGGCGAACCAACGACAATCTCAAACAAAACGCAGCTATTACCGTTTTTGTGTACGCGGTCGGCGTAGTCATCGGCCTTCTCGCCAACGCGTTCGGTATTCTGTTATAGGTAAGCAAGACGGCGGGGCCCTTTGCGGCCCCGTCGGGCTTCTCGGTTAAAAGAGTTAACGATACGGCCCGGGTAAGCTGCGGGCCATTTGGATAGAAGGGCCTGGCCATGTTTCACAAGCGCGAGCGTTTCGAGCGTACCGATGTTCCGCGTGAGAGCCCTTACTCCACCTTCATCGGCATCGGCGTGCTGGTCGTGGTCTTCGCGGCCGTGGCCATTATCGTGAGCACGGTATGGGGAAGGGTCCAGACCGAGACCCGCCTTGGCGACCTCGACCTGAGCGACACCATCTCCGACCAGGCCTCCCTTTCGATCCCGGACGGTTACTCCACCACCTCCGATGACCTGACGCGCGTGCTGTTCCTCACGGTCTCGGACGTTTCGAAAGCCGATTCTCCGTCCACCCTGAAAGCCGCCCAGATCCTGGTCGTCAACAACACCCAGGGCACCGCGACCTTGGCAAACGTCCCCACGAACGTGAAGATCGTCGTGAACGAGGTGGGCTTCTCGCTTTCCGATTACTGCGCGCAGGCCGGCGCCATGGCGTGCGTCCAGCCCCTCTCCAAGGCGGCGGGCCTCAAGTTCACGCACGTCGTCTTGGCGACCGAGGACGTCATGTCCAGCATCGCGGCCCTGAAGGGCGCCGACAAGTCCACCCTGGTCAACACGGCCGGCGAGCTTCTCTCCAAGATGCGCACCGACTTCAAGGCCGACGAGATCATCGCGTTTGCCGAGAAGCTCCAGAACGTGGGCCTCGACAACATCGCGCGCTTCGACGCCGTGACCACCGCCGAGACCGCGACGGCCGAGGACGGCACCGTCTCGGAGACCGGTTATGTGGTTATCGACAAGGTTCAGATGGGCACCTCTGTTGGCCTGCTGGTGAGCGCATAATCCGATACAGGCTGTATCGCCGCCGACTTTTTGATACAACGTTTTATCAAGGAGCTCGCCCACCACATGACGCACTTCTCGCCTCATTCACCTGCGGTATCGGTTCTTATCGTCGCTCACAACGGCGAGAAGACCCTGCAGCGCGCGATTGAGAGCGCCCAGAACCAGGGCGAGAGGAACATCGAGGTCGTGGTGGTCGATGCCGGCTCGGTTGACAACACGGCCCGCATGCTGGACGTCATGAGCGAGCGCGATATCCGCGTCGTCGTGAGCCACGAGGCCGAGATAAGCTATCCCGCGGCTCTCAACCTTGCGCTTGGGATGGCCCACGGTCGCTACGTCATGGTCCTGCCGCAGGACGCCTGGGTGGAGCCCATGGCGATTTCCCACATGTTCAAGCTTGCCGAGGAAGAGAACCTCGAGCTGGTCATCGGCGGGCTGTACATCGAGCTGTCCCGCGGTCGGCGCACCGCCGTCATCGACGCGCCCGCGCAGGAGACGGTCTATCTCACCCAGCACGACTTTAGGGCCAATGCCTGGCGTTTCTTGGCGCAAGGTCAGCTTTCGCCCGCGTGCGGCAAGCTCTTCTTGCGCAGCCGCGTGCGCGACCTGGGCCTTACGTTTGACGAGGACGCCTACACCAACCACGGCTTTACCCGCGGCTATCTGGCCGACGTCGAGCGCGTGGGCGTCTCCAAGGGCTATGCGCAGAGAATCTCTTTGCAGGTCCCCGGCTCGGGGCAGTTCGAGCGCGTGACGTCTGTTTGCCTGGGCACCGAGTGCCTGGAGGCCGAGTACGCGAGCACCATCGAGCTCTATCGCCACTGGGGCCTTGAGGGCGACGCCGCCTCGATGGAGGCGCTGCAGAACCGCTACCTGGAGTTTCTCGCCAACGTCGTGTCGATGCTGGCGTGCTCGGCGGCCAGCGATAAGGAGCAGGCGCGCGCCCAGCAGGACCGCCTTGTCCAGGCCGTGACCTCTGAGCGCGCGCGATTCGCCGCGAGCGTGGCCAACCCCAAGTCCGGCGCCGCGAAGACGATGGCGATGATGGTCAACGCCGGAAAGCCGGGATTGGCGGGCGCCCAGGCCAAGCTGTGGAACGCCGTGCGCGGCGGCCTGCCGGCAAGCTTGATGCCGGATTTCTATCTGTAGGCCTGACTGGCCGCGACTGGCGAGCCGGCGAGACGGGCGCGGCGGGATCTCCGACGGTCGGCGAGCCTTCTACCTGCCCAAACGCCGTTTCGCGACGTCGACGGCAAAGCCCAGGCCGTTGGTCTTCACGCGATAGAGGCCCTCTTTAGCCAGGTGGGCTGCCCAAGCGGCCTTGTTGACCTGCGGCTCGTCGAGGCCCAGGAGCTGTGCGTAGAGGCGCTTGCCGTTGGGGCTCACACTGTCGTTATCCAGGACCAGCGAGGCGTCGAGACGCGCCATCGAGCGGGCCGCCAGCTCGCGGGCCTCGGCGTCCTTTGGGGCCGCGCCCAGGGTGATCGAGGCGTAGTTGACCCCGCGAAGGGCCAGGGCCTTAAGCACGCGCAGGTCAACGACGCCCAGCTCAAGGGCGGCGTCCATCATCTCGTTCCAACGAGTGAGGGGTACCAGCGGGCTTCTCGCCGCCAGGTGCTCCGCGTCGTTGAGGTCGTGCTCGCGGTAGTCGTAAAGGGGCAGGTCGACGTAGGCGATCTTGTCCGTGGCGCAGAGGGTCTGCACCAGGAAGGGGTTGTCTGCCCAACCCGCGCCGGGGACCTCGACCATCGTGATGCCGCGGGCGCGGAGGAAATCGGTGCGGTAGACGGCCGCCCAGATGGCGGGGTGGTGGAGGAGCAGCTCGACGCCGTCGCCTACGGCAAAAGGCTGCGTCTTGGGCTTCACGCGGCCCTTGTAGGGGCACACGACGCGGCGTGAGCGGCCGTTCTCGTCAAAGACGCGCCAGTAGGCGCACTTCACGACGTCGGGCGTCTGGGGCAGCTCGGCGGCTTTTCTCAGCAACTCCTCGAACATCGTGGGCTCGAGGTAGTCGTCCGGCTCGACGATGGCGGTCCACGTGCCGCGGGCCAGGGCCATGCCGCGGTTGCAGGAGGCGCCGTAGCCCTCGTTGGGCTTGTCGACGACGGTCACGCGCGCATCTTGCGCCGCGTGGGCATGGGCGATGGCCGAGCTGTCGTCGGGGCTGCCGTCGTTTACGCAGATGATCTCAAGGTTTGCGTGGGTCTGCTCCCGAATACTGGAAAGGCACTGGTCAAGGGTATCGGCCACGTTGTACATGGGGATAACTATCGAAACCATATCGTTGGCAGTCGTCATGTGCCCTCCCGGCGCGGGCGCGCGCGGCGCCCAAGAAACCATCAAGTGTGTACCCTATAATAAGGCAGCAAAAGCTACGAGAGGATGTTCATGAAGCGCCCCGCGATCATCATAGTGACCTTCAAGAGGCAAGACCTGCTCGCCGGGCTGCTCGATTCCATCCTGGGGCTGGACGAGGCCCCGTGGCGCGTTGTCGTCGTGGACAACGAGGACTCGCCCAAGACGGCCGAGATGCTGCGCGATTTCGCTGCCCGCGTGGAAGAGCGCTGGGGCGACGCCGCGGACGACCCGGATGCCCAAGGCGGCACGGGGCGCGTGGTCTATCACCCCATGGCGGAGAACACCGGCGGGGCCGGCGGCTTTTCTGAGGGCGTGCGCGTGGCCTACGACCTGGGCGCCGATTGGTTCTGGGTCATGGACGACGACGTGGCGGTCGAGCCGGACGGCCTGGCGACGATGCGCCGCTGGGCAGCCGAGACCGAGGCCTTCATGGGCCGCCGCCGCGACTTCGACGGCGGGCACTTCTACTGGCAGCACCGCTTTTGGACCTCGCTTGCGATCTACAACCCCTTCTCGCGCGACAGCTGGCGCGAGGGCGAGCGCTTCAAGGCGGCCAACGCGCTGTGCTTCGAGGGCTCGTGCTTCTCTCGCCGTGTGGTCGACGAGGTGGGCCTGCCCGACCCCCGTTTCTTCATCTATCTGGACGACGCCTGCTACGGGTATGTGGTTAGTAAACACTTTGATGTGTATTACGTGCCGGACTACATGCTGTCGCGCCGCCGCGAGGTCGCTAACAAAGAGATCGGCAGCGTGCGCCAGCTCAACTCCACGAGCGACATGACGCGCTACTACATCACCCGCAACCGCGGCTACTTGGCCCGCTACTACAAGGTCTACGGCGACTACAACCCCGTGGGCTACGCGGTGGGCACGCTGGCCAACTTCTCGAAGGAGCTGCTGCGCATCCTGATCGTGGACCGCAGCCACCTCAAGAGCGGCTGGGCGCGCCTTTGGGCGGGCTACAAGGAGTCCAAGGTCATCCTGCGCGACCCCGACTGGAA
>CAVAUD010000020.1:13654-23781 GCA_963591565.1 bacterium | reverse complement strand
AACAAAAAACCTGGAAGAGATTTCTCTCTCCCAGGTTTGAAAGTTCTGGTCGGGTGGACTGGATTCGAACCAGCGACCCCTTGACCCCCAGTCAAGTGCGCTACCAAACTGCGCCACCACCCGAAAATCACTGCGCCTTTGCGCAAGAAAGTAATTTACCAGTCTCCCCCATCATGCGCAAGCGAAAATTCAAAATATTTTGAGCGCTTCTTTAACTTGCGTCTTTGGTGGCGACGAGATTGGCTCCCGTACCTGCGATATCCTCGCAGATAACGTCGCCAATCGCGACAGGGGCGGCAACTTTTATCGCAAAGACCTTCTCCATAACGTCTTTAACCTTTGCCTTGGGGACCTCGGGCACGGTCTTGACGGGCACGACGCGGTCGCGCTTTCCGCCGCACACGGTGACGGTCGAGGTGACGGTGCGCACGGGGTTCGTGAGCTCGGCCTTCGCGTAGGTCTCGCCGCGCTTGCAGGAGTTGCCGGCAACGCCCGTGATCTGGCCGGCCTCGTCGATCGTGAGCTCGACCTGGCAGCCGCGGGGGCACCTGATGCAGGTAAGGACCTGAGTAGCCATGGTTTATGCCTCCTTGAGCTTGACGGTGATCTGCTCGGCATCGGCGACGGCGAGAAGGTCTTCTCGCTTAAGGGTGATCTCTTCCATCTCGCCGGGGACGAGGATGGGGCGGCGCTTGCGGGCGACGAGCTTCTCGCCGGCCCAGACCTCGAGCCAGCGGTCCTCGAAGACGCCGCCGACGCGCATGCGCAGGGTGAGCTTTTCCGGCATGCGCTCGGGGCAGACGGACTGGGGCACGCTGTAGCGCACGCCGTCGCAGGTCACGATCGGAATCTCGCCGTCGCCGGCATGCGCGCCGCCTGCCGCGTACTCGGCCGCGCTCTTGCCGGCGAAGGTCGCCTCCTGCGTCACGTAATCGACGAGGTCGTGGACGTGCAGGACGTTTCCGCAGGCAAAGACGCCGGGGACGGAGGTCTCGAGCGACTCGTTGACCACGGGGCCGCGCGTCACGGGAGAAAGCTCGACGCCGCAGCCGCGGGACAGCTCGTTCTCGGGCAAGAGGCCCACAGAGAGCAGCAGCGTGTCGCAGGGATAGGTGACCTCGGTGCCGGGAATGGGCTTGCCGTGGCCGTCTACCTGCGACAACGTGACAGCCTCGACGCGGTCCTTGCCCTCGATGCGCGTGACCGTGTGGGACAAGAGCAGCGGGATCCCAAAGTCGTCGAGGCACTGGACGATGTTTCGCTTAAGGCCGCCCGAGAAGGGCATGAGCTCGGCCACGCACGAGACCTCGGCGCCCTCGAGCGTCATGCGGCGGGCCATGATGAGGCCGATGTCGCCCGAGCCCAGGATAACGACCTTGCGGCCCGGCATGTAGCCCTCGATGTTCACGAGGTGCTGGGCGGTGCCCGCGGTGTAGACGCCCGCCGGCCTAAAGCCCGGGATGCCCAGGGCACCCGCCGGCCTCTCGCGGCAGCCCATGGCCAAAACGACGGCGCGGGCCTGGATGAACTCCATGCCGCAGGCCTCGCTCACGCAGGTGACGAGAAGGTCGCTCGAGACGTCGACGACCATCGTGTCGAGCTTGAAGTCGACGGCGGCCTCCTGCGCCAGCTTGGCGAAGCGCGCGGCGTACTCGGGGCCGGTCAGCTCCTCCTTGAAGGTGATGAGGCCAAAGCCGTTGTGGATGCACTGGTTGAGGATGCCGCCGAGACGCGCGTCGCGCTCGATGACAAGGACCTTCTCGGCGCCGTTGTCCTTTGCCGAGGTGGCCGCGGCAAGGCCCGCGGGGCCGCCGCCGATGACGACGACGTCATAAACCTGGGAGGTCATTTACGCCTCACCGCCTTCCTGCGCGCGGGTGTGGCCGACGATCAGCTCCGAGCCGGGGCCGGACTTCGTGAGGCGCTCAGGCGTCATGTGCGCCACCTCGCGCTCGAGGAGCTCCATTACCTTGGGGGTGCAGAAGCCCGCCTGGCAGCGGCCCATGCCTGCCTCGGTGCGGCGCTTCACGGCGTCGAGCGAGGTGGCCGGGATCGGCGCGTGGATGGCGTCGACGATCTGGCCCTCGGTGACGTGGCGGCAGCGGCAGATGACGCGGCCGTAGTCGGGGCGCTCGGCGATCAGGGCCGCCCACTCCTCGAGGCTCATGTGCTCGACGTCGGGGATCCGCTTGCGCGTGCCGACCCACTCGCTCTTCTCCGCCGGCTCGCCCGCGATGTCGCAGACGATGCCCGCGACCAGGCGCCCGATGGCGGGTGCCGAGGTGAGGCCCGGCGACTCGATGGCGGTGCAGTCGACAAATCCCGGCGCGCCTTCGACCTCGCCGATCACGAAGTCGTGGCCCGGCTGGTGGGCGCGCAGGCCGCTGAACGTACGGATGCTGTGGTAGAAGGGCACGTCCCTCATGGTGATGGAGGACTTCTCGCGAATCTGGGAAAGGCCGTCTAGCGTGGTGTCGGTGCCCTCCTTGGACTCGATGTCCTCGGCCGTGGGGCCAACGAGGATATTGCCCGCGGTCGTGGGGCTCACCAGCACGCCCTTGCCAAGGGCCGTGGGAAGCGCGAAGACGGTATGTTTGACATAGCCGGCCGCAGCGGTGTCGAGGACGAAGTACTGCCCGCGACGCGGGGTGATGGTCAGGCGATCCTCGGGGCGACAGACCAGGTTGTGGAGCTCGTCTGCGTAGACGCCTGCGGCATTGACGACGATAGAGGCTGTGAGCTGGGCGCCCTTGGCCGAGACGAGCCATTTCTCCCCGGTCTTCTCCACGGCGGTCACGCGCGTGTTGAAGAGGAAATCGACGCCGTTCACGGCCGCGTTCTCGGCCAGGGCGACGGTGAGCTGGAACGGGTTCACGATGCCCGCCGTGGGCGCCCAAAGCGCGCAGACGGCCGCGTCAGAGACGTTGGGTTCCATGGCGAGAAGCTCGTCTCGCTCAATGATGCGCAGGTCAGACACGCCGTTTGCCACACCGCGGGCGAGAAGGGCCTCGAGGTTGGGGCGCGTCTCCTCGCTCGTGCAAACGACGAGCGACCCGATCTGGTCGAAGTCGACGCCGAGGTCTGCGCACAGGGGCCCCATGAGATGGTTGCCCTCGACGTTGAGCTTGGCCATGAGCGAGCCCGTCTGGGCGTCGAATCCTGCGTGGACGATCGCCGAGTTGGCTTTCGACGTGCCGCAGCAGACGTCGTCTTGCGCCTCGACGACGCAGACGGATAGTTGCTTCTTTGATAGTTCCCTCGCTATCGCGCAGCCGCTGACGCCTGCGCCGATGATAACGACATCGTATGCCGAGCTGACCATAAACCCCTCCCGAGCTATAGACGGCAATGCTCTTAATTTGCCCGCTCGGAAGGGGTTTGGTTGTAATGGTTGGGTAAGCGGTGGGAAATCCCGGGCGTACGGAGGCGCGCGGGCCCACAAAGACGCTACGCCAAGCCGAGAAGCTCCGAGAGCTCGAGCCACTCGTCCTCGAGCGCCGCCACCTCGGCCTCGCACTCGTCGACCTTGGCCTGGGCCTCCATGAGCGCGGAGAAGTTCGAGGGGTCGACCTCCCCCATCGCGGCGCGCAGGCGCTCGGGCTCGCCGTCGAGCTTCTCGAGGCGGCGGGTCACGGCGTCGAGGCGCTTCTTGCGCTCGCGGCGCTCGGCGTTGGAGAGGGCCTTCTCGCCTGTCGCGGCGTTGGCGGCCTCAACGGTGCCTGCAACGTCAGGCACGGCTTCTGACCTGCTGCTCGTTTGACGCGCGGATGCCTTAGCCCCAGGACCTTCGATCATCTGCAGGTACTCGTCGACGCCGCCGGGGACGTGGCGCAGGGTAGATCCCACCAGCGCGAACTGGTCGTCGGTCACGCGCTCGATCAGGTAGCGGTCGTGCGAGACCACGAGCAGCGTTCCCGGCCAGCTGTCGAGAAGGTCCTCGAGCACGGCCAGCATGTCGGTGTCGAGGTCGTTGCCCGGCTCGTCGAGGACCAGCACGTTGGGCTCGTCCAAGATGACGCACAAAAGCGCCAGGCGCCTTCTCTGCCCGCCGGAAAGGTCGGACACGAAGCTCTGCAGCTCGCGCTGCTCAAAGCCCAGGCGCTCGCAGAGCTGCGTGGGCGAGAGCATCTTGCCGCCAACCATGTAGGCGTGCTTGTAGCGGGACAAGATCTCGAGGATGCGCCAGTCCTGCTTGTCGGAAAGCGCGTCAAGCTGCTGCGACATCCAGCCGAACTTGACCGACGCGCCGATCTCGACGCGGCCGCGCGTAGGCGCCAGGCGCCCCGTCATGAGCTGCAGCAGGGTCGACTTGCCGGCGCCGTTCGCGCCGAGGATGCCGTAGCGGTCGCCGGGGCCGATCAGCCAATCGAGGCCGTCCACCACGGGCGCGGCGGCGCCGGGATAGGTGAACGAGACCTCCTTCATCGTGATGACCTTCTTGCCCAGGCGGCTCACGGCAAGGCGCTTGAGCTCGAGCGGGTTTCTCAGCGGCGGGTCGTTGGCGATGAGCTCGCGGGCCGCCTCGATGCGAAACTTGGGCTTGCTCGTGCGCGCCTTCGCGCCGTGGGCCAGCCAGTTGAGCTCTTTTCTCAGCGTGTTCTGGCGGCGCTCCTCGATCACGGCGGCCTGGCGGTCGCGCTCGCAGCGCTGCTGGATATAGGCCGAGTAGCCGCCCTCGAAAGGCGTCACGGTGCGGTCGTGGACCTCCCACATGCCGAGGCACACCTCGTCTAGGAACCAGCGGTCGTGCGTGACGACGAGAAGGGCGCCCTCCCCTGCCGGCCAGCGGCGCTTGAGGTGCTCGGCCAGCCACTGGATGGCCTGCATGTCGAGGTGGTTGGTGGGCTCGTCCATGAGGATGACGTCCCAGGTGCCCACAAGAAGGCGGGCAAGGTCGCAGCGCCTGCGCTGGCCGCCCGAGAGCTCGCCCACAAGGCCGCCCCAGTCAAGGTCGCCGATCAGCTCGTCGATGATCTGGCGGGTCTTGGGGTCGGCCGCCCAGATGTACTCCGGGGTGTCGCCGACGACGGCCTGGCAGACGGTCTGGTCGTCTCGCAGGTCATCGGACTGGCCGAGCCAGCCCACGTGGATGCCGCCGCGCCAGGTGACCTGGCCGCGGTCGGGCTCCACGGTCTTGTTCGCGATCTCGAGCAGGGTCGACTTGCCGTCGCCGTTCTTGCCCACGACGCCGATGCGGTCGCCCTCATGGATGCCGCAGGTCAAATCGTCGAGGACCTTCTTGTTGGGCCACTCGTGCGCGACGTGCTCGAGGCCAATGAGGATTCCCACTTGTCTTCCCACCTTTTAGGCGCGGGCCAGCAGAAGCTCGCGCGTCTTGTCGAGGATGATGTCGGCCACCTGCGCCAAAGGCAGCGTCTCGTGGTCTTCCACGCCGCCTGCCGTCACGACGCTGATCCGGCTCGTGTCGGCGCCGAAGGTCGAGTCCTTGCGCGAGACGTCGTTGGCCACGATCGCGTCTGCCCCCTTAGAGGCCAGCTTGGCCTGGGCATTGGCGAGAAGGTCGTTTGTCTCGGCGGCGAATCCCACGACGACGCGGCCGTCCTTCTGGGCGCAGAGCTCGCGCAGGATGTCGTGGGTCTCCACGAGCTCGATCGTGTCCAGGTGCTCGTGGGCCTTCTTGAGCTTGTGGTCGGCCGGGGCGGCCGGGGTGTAGTCGGCCACCGCTGCGGTGCAGATGGCGGCGTCGCAGCCCGCGAAGGCCGCAAGGCTCGCCTCGTACATGTCCTGAGCGCTCACGACGTCGATCTTGGATGTGCCGGCGGGAGCGTTAAGGGCGACGGGGCCGGATACCAGGACGACCTGGGCCCCGCGGCGCACGGCGGCCGCCGCGATGGCGTAGCCCATCTTGCCGGTCGAGGCGTTGGCGATGTAGCGCACGGGGTCGATGGCCTCGTGCGTGGGGCCCGCGGTGATCAGGATTCTGGTGGCGAGAAGGTCTTTGGCCTGCGGCTCGTTTGAGAGCGCGGCCAGAGCGGCGGCCACGATGTCGTCGACGTCGGCGAGCTTGCCCGCGCCCACGTCGCCGCAGGCAAGGCGCCCCTCGACGGGCAGGACGAACTCGACGCCGCGTTCCTGCAAAAGGCGCACGTTGGCCTGCGTCGCGGCGTTCTGCCACATGTGGACGTTCATCCCCGGGGCCACCATGACGGGGCAGGAGGCGGCGAGAAGGGCCGCGCTCACGCAGTCGTCGGCGATGCCCGCGGCCATCTTGGCCATCACGTTGGCCGTCGCCGGCACAACGAGGGCCAGGTCGGCCCACTCGGCGAGGTCGACGTGCGGGATGAAGGTCTCGGGGTAGGAGTAGAGGTCGTCCGCGACGGCGTGGCGCGTCAGGGCCTCGAAGGTCGTCTTGCCCACGAAGCGCTCGGCGTCGGCCGTCATGGCAACGCGCACCTCGCAGCCGGCCTTCTGAAGGCCGCGCAGGACCTCGCAGGCCTTGTAGGCCGCGATGCCCCCGCAGACGCAGAGAAGAACGCGCCGCTGGTCACCGGTGGTGTCGCCGAGCTTCCCGGCACCCTTCTCGGCCACCTGGGACATTACAGGCTCTCCTCGTCCTCGCAGATGAGGATGCGGTGGCAGTACGGGCACTCGGTGATCTGCGGGCCGCGGGAGAGGTCGTGGTAAAGGCTCGGCTGCAGCTTAACGCGGCAGACGGAGGGCACGTTCATCGTGAGGGTCTCGACGGCCAGGCCGCCAAAGCGCTTGCGGGCGTCCTCGTAGGCGGCCAGGTGCTCGGGCGTGAGCTCGGCGGCCAGGGCCTCGCGCTCACGGGCGCGCTCGGTGATACGGGCCTTGAGCTCGCCGGACTGCTCGTCGTAGGACTTCTGCGTGGCCTCTTTCTCGGCGTCGAGCTTCTCGAGCGTGAGGTTGGCGTTCTTCTCGGCCAAAACCAGCTTGTCGAGGTTGGCCTGGTAGGTCGGGCGCTCGAAGTCGCACTTCTCGATGCGCTTGGCCAGCGAGGACAGGGACAGCTCGTAGCTCTTGATCTCGCGGTGGGTGTGCTCGCCCTCGCCGACCTCGGCGGTCACCTGCTCCTTGACGTCCAGGTAGTGGGCGTAATCGGCCTCGAGGTCCTCGAGCGCCAGCTCGGCGTCCTTGCGCTGGCCCACGATGCGGGTGAGCTCGCTGGCGATCTTCTTCTTGGCAAGGTCGATGGTCTTGAGCTTCTGCTGCTGCGGCAGGTCCTTCAAGGTCTTGACGTCGCGCAGCTGGTCGATGTCGACCTGCTGGAGCTTGAGAAGAGAGGCGGCTTCGCTCATGTGTGTCTCCTGTCTGCTACGGGCCTCACAGGCCCGGTTATCTGCGGTTTATTGAAGGCGAACAATTAACTATTTATGCTGAGAAACAATATTGAGAAGGGCTTGGGCAAAGGCGTCGAGGTCCTCTTGGGCCACGCGCTCGTCGAAGGAGACGCGAAGCGACCCCAAGGCCGAGTTTCGCGCGATCCCCATCGCCGAGAGGACGTGGCTCGGGTCAAGCGAGCCCGAGGAACAGGCCGATCCCGCCGAGACCTCGAAACCCAGCTGGTCGAGCTTCAAGATCATGGTCTCGGAGTCGAGCCCCGGCGCCATGACGCTCACGATGCCGGGCAGGCGGTCGGCCCCCATCTGCGCCGAGACGGTGGCGACGATGCCTGTGCCCTCCGCGCAAAGCTGCTGGTAGAGCGCCTGGGCACGTGCCGCACAGGCGGGGCGGGTCTCGCCTAGGTTGGCCATGCACCACTTGGCCGCGGCCGCGAAGGCCAAGGCCCCGCGCACATCCTCGGTCCCCGGGCGCTTGCCGGCCTGCTGTCCCCCGCCGTGCATCATGGGCGAGACGGGCACGCGGCCGCGAACAGCCAGGGCGCCCACGCCCACGGGCCCGCCGATCTTGTGGGCCGCGATGCTCACGGCGTCGACGTCGCGAAGCTCGAGCTCAACGCGGCCGAAGGCCTGGATGGCGTCGGTGTGGAAGAAGGCCCCGCTCGACTTGGCGACGCGCGCCAGCTCGGCCACGGGCTGGATGACGCCCGTCTCGTTGTTGGCGGCCATGACGCTCACGAGGGCGACGTCCGTGCCCATGAGCTCGGCCAGCGCGGCTGCCTCGACCTTACCCTGCGCGTTGGGGCGCACAAGGTCGACGGTAAAGCCCTGCCCGCGCAAAACGGGGGCCACATCAAGCACCGAGTCGTGCTCAATGGCCGAGAAGATCACGCGGGTACGCCGCGAGTCCTTGGCCCGCGCGCCGGCGGCGATGCCCAACAGCGCCAGGTTGTTGCTCTCGGTGCCGCCGGAGGTGAAGACGACGTCGGAGGGCCTAAAGCCCCCGCCGAGGGCACGGGCGATGTCCGCGCGGGCGCCGTCCAAGGCGCGCGCCGCCAAGCGGCCCAAACTGTGCAGCGAGTTAGGGTTGGCCCCCGCAAAGGCGCTGTTCTCGTAGTCAAGCTCTGCCTGTGCTACCTGCGCTCGCTTTGGGGCCGATGCCGCGTAATCGAGATATACGGTTTTTTGGGGCATGGGGAGTTAGGCCTTCTTCACAAGTCCGTCGTTGCCTGCGGCGCGGATCCCCGCGATTGCCTGGGCCCTGTCGGCCTGGCCAAAGACGGCGCTGCCGGCGACCAGGACATCGGCGCCAGCGGCGCATACGTCGGCCGCGTTGGCGGCAGAGATTCCGCCGTCGACCTCGACCATGGGGCTCACGCCATGCTCGGCGCAAAGCGCGCGGACCTTACGGAGCTTATCGAGCGAGGTCGGGATGAACTTCTGGCCGCCGAAGCCGGGGTTCACGGTCATGATGAGGACCATGTCGACCTCGTCGATGATGGAGTCGAGGGCCGCGACGCTCGTGCCGGGGTTGATGGCCACGGAGGCCAGCGCGCCCTTCTCGCGAATAAGGTTGCAGAGGCGGTTGGCGTGGTTGGTGGCCTCCATGTGGAAGGTCACGATGTCGGCGCCGGCGGCCAAGAACTCGGGCACCATCTCGTCGGGGTTGGTGATCATGAGGTGGACGTCGACGGGCAAATCGCTTGCGCGCTTTGCGGCCTTCAAGATGTCGAGGCCAAAGGTGATGTTGGGCACGAAGTGGCCGTCCATGACGTCGTAGTGGATGTAATCCGCGTCTTGGATGCTCTTAAGCTCGGCGCCCAGCTGGGCAAAATCGGCAGAAAGCACGGACGGCGCGATACGAACCTGATCAAGCATGTGAGTCTCCCCCCTGGCCGGCCGCGGCCATTCCGTAAAATTCCTCTCGAGGTAATCTACCAAGAAGCGTTTGCGTGGCGCTCTCGATATCGATGCCGTTCAAAAGAACATCATGAACGGCGCGGGTGATGGGCACCTCGATGCCCAGCTCGCAGGCCATGTCCAAGATGTTGGCGGCCGCGCGGGCGCCCTCGACGACCATCCCGGTGCGCTCCTCGTACTGCGCGAGCGTCTCTCCGCGCACGATGGCCTCGCCAAAGGTGCGGTTTCTGGAGTGCTCGGACGTGCAGGTGGCGACAAGGTCCCCCATGCCGGCAAGCCCCATCGGCGTCATGGGAGAGCCGCCGAGCGCCGAGCACACGCGCCCGATCTCGGCGATGCCGCGGGTCATGATGACGGCCAGGGTGTTGTCGCCCGCGCCCAGGCCCGCAGCGACGCCCGCCGCGATGGCGATGACGTTCTTCACGGTGCCGCAGACCTCGACGCCCGTCACGTCCTGGCTCACGTAGACGCGAAACGCCGGGTTGGCGGCGAGACGCGCGAACTTCTCGGCCACCGCAGGCTCGCTCGAGGCGCAGACGGCCGCGGACACCTGCCCTTGGCAGATCTCCTCGGCGTGGTTGGGGCCAGAGAGAACGGCTAGGCGAGAAACCCCGCCCAGCTCATCGGCGGCGACGTCGAGCATGAGCTTGTGCGTGGCCGCCTCCATGCCCTTGGTGAGGACCACGACGGGAACCTCGGGCGCAAGGTGCGCCGCCAACGCGCGGCAGGTCGAGCGCAGGTAAAGCGACGGCAGGGCGAGCACCACGGCCTCGGCCCCGTCCAGCGCCTCTGCACAGCTAGCCGTCGCGGTGACGTTGCCGGGCAGGACATAGCCCGTGAGGTGCGCGGGGTTGGCGTGGGTGGCGCAAATGGCGTCCGCCGTCT
>CAVAUD010000020.1:0-13453 GCA_963591565.1 bacterium | reverse complement strand
ATGTTGGAGCGGTGCGCCCAGATGACGACCAGGGCCACGATGGCCACGGGCACGATGGAGGCCGGCGGAAAGCCCAGCACCGCGCACCAGATGGGCAAGGAGATGGCCGCGCAGACAGAGCCCAGCGACACGTAGCGCGACGGCACGGCGAGCAGGATGAAGACGGCAAGGATGCCGAGGCCAACGGGCCAGTAGAGCCCCAGTGCCGCGCCGAAGCCCACCGAGATGCCCTTTCCGCCGTGGAAGCCCAGGTACGGAGAGAAGACGTGGCCAAAAACGCAGCCCAGGTAAACGACGGACATCGACAGGCCGAAGGCAGTGGTGTGGTCCAGCGCGGCGACGTCGCCGCCCAGGCAGACGGCCGCGATGGCGTAGCGGGCAACGACCATGCAGAGAAGGCCCTTGCCCAGGTCGCACAGCAGCGTCAGGATAGCGGCCCTCTTGCCCACGCTTCTGGCCACGTTGGTCATCCCGATGTTGCCGGAGCCGGTCTTACGCACGTCGACGTGGGCCTCGGCGTTGGCGATCAAAAGGCCAAAGGGGATGCCGCAGACCAAAAACGAGATGATGGCCGCGACGGCGGTTGCGGCGACCACTAGCGCTCGTCCTTGTCGTACTTGAGGCGGAACTTCATGCGGATCGGCGTGCCCTTGAGGTCGAAGCGGGCGCGCAGGCGGTTCTCGACGAAGTGCTGGAAGTTGTCGTCGGCAAGATCGGGGGCGTTGCACCAGAACGAGATGACGGGAGGCTTGGAGCCGGTCTGGGTCGCGTACTGCAGCTTCAGGCGGCGGCCCTTCTCGGAGCGGGTGTGGCCGCCCTCGCGGATCTCCTGCAGAAGGTCGTTGAGCTCGGAGGTCTTGAGCTCGCGGGCGCGGGCCTCGGCGGCCTGGACGGCCAGCTTCAGGACCTTGTCGGTCGCGCGGCCGGTCATGGCCGAGATGTTGATCCAGGGGATCCACGACGCGAAGGACAGGCGCTTCTCGATGGACGAGACGATCTTGTCGCGCTGGGCCTCGGTCTCGACGAGGTCCCACTTGTTGATGAGGACGACGACGGCGCAGCCGCGGTCGACGGCCATGTTGGCGACCTTCTGGTCCTGCTCGGTCATGCCCACGGTGGCGTCGACCACGAGCAGGCAGACGTCGGAGCGGTCGATGGCCTGCAGGCCGCGGACCAGCGAGTAGTACTCGATGTCCTCGTGGACCTGGCTCTTCTTGCGCATGCCGGCGGTGTCGACGAGCTTGATCTTCTGGCCCTGCCACTCGATCATGGTGTCGATGGCGTCGCGCGTGGTGCCCGCGACGTCGCTCACGATGGAGCGCTTCTTGTTGGCCAGGCGGTTGGCCAGGCTCGACTTGCCGGCGTTGGGGCGGCCGACGATGGCCAGGGAAAGCACGCCCTCGTCCTCGTCGACGCCGTCGTCGGCGGGCAGGTTCTCGACGATCAGGTCGAGAAGGTCGCCGGTGCCGTGGCCGTGGGTGGCCGAGATGGGCATGGGCTCGCCGCAGCCCAGGGAGTAGAAGTCCCACAGGTTCTCGTTGTCGCGGGCGGGGTTGTCCTTCTTGTTGACGCACAGGAAGACGGGCTTGTCGACCTTGCGGACGATGCGGGCGACCTCCTCGTCCTCGTCGGTGATGCCGACGGCGCCGTCGACCACGAAGACGATGACGTCGGCCTCTTCACAGGCGAGAAGGGCCTGCTCGCGGATGCGCGGGGCAAAGACGTCCTTGGACTTGATGGACTCGATGCCGCCGGTGTCGATGAGCTTGAACTGGCGGCCGTTCCAGTCGGTGTCGTGGTAGGAACGGTCACGGGTGACGCCGCGCGACTCGTGGACGATGGCCTCGCGGGTCTCGCAGATACGGTTTACGAGCGTAGACTTGCCGACGTTGGGGCGGCCGACAACAGCTACGACGGGCTTAGACATGGGTTCTCCTTGCTAATAGGCATACAGGAGAAATACTAGCAGGTCTTCTCGCCGTGTCGCGCTTAAGCCAGCGCGTGCTGCAGACAATCCAGAAGCTTTCCAGGACTGGGCTCGCAGATAAGGGTGCGGGCGCCGCGGGCGGCGAGCTCGTCGATGATGCGCGCCTGGGCGTCGCCGTCCAAGGTGAGGTCGTCGAAGTTGAACATGACGTCGGGCAGCACGACGATCTTGCCCGTGAGGTCGGCGTCCAGCTGGGCGAGAAGGTCCTCGCTCACGATGAGGCCCGTGACGTTGACGTCGCCGCCGAAGTAATCGTTGCGGATGGCCAGCGCGCGCACGCGGCCGGCCGGGCTCGCGGAGCCGCAGAAGACCTGGATGGTCTTGACCGCCGCCTCGCCGCAGACGAGAAGGGCCTCGAGGTCGCGCTCTGCCAGGGCCTTCTCGACCTGGGCGCACTCGGCGGCGCGCTCGCCGCACACCAGGGCCGACTCGTCGAGGAAGCTGCGCAGCATGCCGATGCCGTCATAGAACTGCGGGTAGCCGTCGTAGGTCTCGGCGGGCGGGACCTCGATGTCGGCGTCGACGTAGAACTCGTCGGAGAGCTGGAAGCGCGTGAGGCCCAGCTTCTCGCGGGCGCGGGCCTGGTAGGGCTCGATGAGGCGCACGACGGCGCGGCTCGCCTCGATGTCGTCCGAGAAGCTGTGGTCGAATCTCTTGGAGTGCTTGGTGTAGCCCATGGGAACGATGGCCAGGCTCGTGACCTGCTCGTGCCTCTCTACCCAGTCGAGCGTGGCATGGAGCTCCTCGCCGTCGTTGATGCCGGGGCAAAGCACGATCTGGGCATGAACCTCGATCCCGGCCGCGCACAGGCGCTCCAGGACCTCGACGCCGCGGGCCGCGTGGGGGCCGATCATCTTGCGGCGCACCTCGGGCGAGATGGCGTGGATCGAGACGTTCATCGGCGAGAGGCCGTGGCTGATGATGCGCTCAACGTCCTCGTCGCCCACGTTGGTCAAGGTCACGAAGTTGCCCTGGAGAAACGAGAGGCGGTAGTCGTCGTCGCGCAGGGTGAGCGAGGCGCGGGCCTCCTTGGGAAGCATCGCCATGAAGCAGAAGACGCAGCCGTTGACGCAGGTCTGGATGCCGTCGAAGAGCACGTCGGTGAACTCGATGCCCCAGTCCTGGCCGGGCTCGCGGTAAAGCTCGCAGCTGCAGGTGGTGTTGTCCGTGGGGTCGAAGACCTCGAGCTCGCACCAGCCGCCGTCGGCCTCCCAGCGCCAGTCGATGATGTCTCGCGGGGGCCGGCCGTTGACGCTGACGATGCGCATGCCGGGCTCGATGCCCGCCTCCCAGGCGGGGCTCTCGTCCTCTACCTTGGCGACCCAGGCACCGATGACCTGCTCTTTTGTCGAGGCGTAGTCTGCTCGCTTCTGCTCGGCCATTAAGCGCTGGCACCCACCATCTGCGTGATGGCGAGACGGACGGCCTCGATGTGGCTGGCGGGCGTGCTGGCGCCCGCGGTGATGCCGATAAGGTCCGCGCCCGCGAACCACGCGGGGTCGAGCTCGTCGGCGCCCTCGATGTGGTGCGTTGCCGGGCACAGCTCGGCGGATATCTCTGCCAGGCGGGTGGTGTTCGCCGAGATACGCCCGCCGATCACGACCATGACGTCGGCCTTCTCGGCGAGGTCGGCGCAGGCCTTCTGGTGGCCCGAGGTCGCCTCGCATATGGTGTTCACGACGCGCACCTCCTCGGCGCGGCCGAGAAGCGCGGCCACGACCTTCTCGAGGTTGGCGCGCGACTGCGTGGTCTGGACCACGACGCCGATCTTCTTGCACTCGGGAAGGGCCGCGGCTTCCTCGGCAGACCCCACGACGACGGCGCCGGGGGCGTGGGGCAAGGTGGCCTCGACCTCGGGGTGGCCCTTCTCGCCGACAACGACGACCTGGTAATCCTCTTTGAACAAACGAGACGCAGCTAGATGCACCTTTTTGACGAAGGGACAGGTGGCGTCCAGGACCTCGTGGCACATGCTCTCCGCGCTCACCTGCTCATCGGGGGTGACGCCGTGGGTGCGAAGAAGCAGGGTCTCCCCTGCCGCCTCGGCGGGGCTCGAGACGACGCTCACGCCCTTCTCGCTAAGCTCGGCCACGACGCGGGGGTTGTGGATCAAGGGGCCCAGGGTATGGACCCCTACCTGGGATTTGTTCGCGGCGGCCTCGACCATCTCGAGGGCGCGCTCGACGCCGTAGCAGGCGCCTGCCTCGGCTGCGATGACGACGCGTGCCACTTAGTCCTCCAACCCGGGATTTGCCTGGCGAAGCGCGTCGCGCAGGGCGAAGACCTCGGCCATGCCGCGCTTCTCCATCTCGGCCAGCTGCTCTTTCTTCTTGGTCGCCTCAAGCGAGGACCACTCGATCGGCTCGCCCACGTCGAGCTTCACGTGCTTGCGGAAGCGCAGCTTGCGGGCGCCGACGATGGCCGTGGGCTGGACCGGGGCCTTGGCGAGCTGCGCCATCAGCGCGTAGCCGCCGTGGACCTCGGAGTCGGCGTCGTTCTTCACGCGGGTTCCCTCGGGATAGATCAGCAGGTACTCGCCGCGCTGCAAGGCCGCCCGTGCCCGGCGGACGGCCTTCATGTCGGCCTTGCCGCGCGAGACGGGAAAGCCGCCGACGCGCGAGAAGAACCAGGTCGCGATGCCGATCTTGTCGAACTCGCTCTTGTAGACGATGCGCGTGCGGACGCCCTTGTACCACAGGGCCACGACGGTGACCACGGGCTCGAGCATCGACTCGTGGTTCTGGATGATCACGTGCCCGCCGGGTTTCTTGGCGAGAAGATCGGCGTGCTCGATCTTCCAGGGCCACATGAGCTTGGTGTAGGCGTAGCAGGCAGCGGCCACGACGTGCATGAACGCGCGCGCCGGCAAGGGGAACTCGGCCATGCCGTGGTCGTAGTAGTCGTCGTAGGTGTTGCCGGCAAAGGCCTTAAGCGGGCCCTCGGGCTTCTTCTCTTTCTTGCTGTCTTTGGGCGTCTCTTGAGCCACGGGTCCTCCCGGGTCTGGGGTGTGCGGTTAGCGGGCGCGGCGCTCGCCAAGCTCGGCGCTGAGCGAGCAGATCTTATCGATGACCTGGTCAAAGGTCATGTCAGACGAGTCGAGGATATAGGCATCGTCGGCCGGGCGCAAAGGCGAGGTCGCGCGGCTCGAGTCGTAGTCGTCGCGGCGCTTGAGGTCTGCCAGGATCTTCTGCTCCTCGGCGGGGTCCGGGCTCACGTGCGGCTCGGTCGCGAGGTTTCTGCCCAGGCGCTGCACGGCGCGGCGACGGGCGCGGGCCTCGGGCGAGGCGGTGAGAAAGACCTTGACCTCGGCTGCCGGGAAGACCACGGTGCCGATGTCGCGGCCCTCGGCGACGACGTTTTGCCCCTCGCCCACCTTGCGCTGCAGCTCGACCATGACCTCACGCACGGCGGGGTTTGCCGAGACGGGCGATACGGCGAGCTCGACCTCGGGCGTGCGGATGACGCTCGTCACGTCGCGGCCGTTGGCGAAGACCAGCTGGCCCATCTCGTCCGGGGCGAACTCGATCTTGATGTCGCGGGCCACGGCGGCGACTGCCTCGGCGTCCTCGGGGTCGATGCCCTGGTAGAGGCACTCGGCCGCCACAGAGCGATACATCGCCCCGGTGTCGAGGAAGACGAGCTCGCACTCCTTGGCGATGGCGCGGGCTATCGAAGACTTACCGGAGCCGGACGGCCCGTCGATTGCGACGATCATGTGGGTCCTTTCGTGGGTTTGAGCGACGTAAGAGTATACGTGTTATTTGGTTCTGTTACAGGCGGCCATGAGGGCGTCGACCTCGGCGTCGGTCAGGTGGCGCCAGGAGCCCTCGGCGACGTTTTTCAGCGTGAGGGGTCCAAAGGCGTCGCGGTGAAGGCGCAAGACCTTGTGGCCGGCGGCGAGCATCATCTTCTTGACCTGGTGTTTTCTGCCCTCATGGATGGTGAGGCCCACCACCTGGTTGGGCCGGCCGATGCGGTCTGTGCCCACGCCGTCGGGCGCCACGACACGAAACAGCGGGCTTCTCGGCCCCAGAATCTCCACCTTGGCCGGGGCGGCGACGCCGTCCTCGAGCTCGATGCCGGCCTCCAGCCGCTCGATCTGCTCGCGCGTGAGCTCGCGCCTGACGAGGGCGACGTAGTGCTTGGTCACGTGGTGCGAGGGGTGGAGAAGCTCCTGGCCGGCGTTGCCGTCGGTCGTGAAGAGGAGAAGGCCCGTCGTGTCGAAGTCGAGGCGACCCACCGGGTAGAGGCCCGGGTAGTCGGCGCACGGGACGAGGTCTGCCACGCAGGGGCGGCCCTGGGGGTCGCTCATCGTGGTGAGGTAGCCCGCCGGCTTGTAAAGCATGAGGTAGGCGGGCTTCTCGTGTATGGAGCACACGACGCCGTCGACGGTGACGACGTCGGTGTTGGGGTCGACCTTGCTGCCCAGCTCGGTCACGACCTCGCCGTTCACGCGCACGCGGCCGGCGGTCATGAGGCGCTCCGAGCCGCGGCGGCTGGCGACGCCGGCGCGCGCGAGGAAGCGCTGCAGGCGCATCGGCACGATCTTCTCGCCGTCTTGGAGCATGGCTAGTTGTCCTTTGCGGGGTCGGTGGCCTCAAGGTCGGCTGCGTCATCTACCTGGGCTTCGTTTGCATTGGGGCTACCGGCGTCCTCTGCGTCGCCCTCGTCGGCGAGAAGCTCGCTCTCCTCGTCGAGGTCCTCGGCCGTCTCCTCTAAGGTCGAGGAGATCTGGCGGCCCGAGAGCCTCTCGCGGATGAAGCGCTTCGACTCCTCGTCGGGCGCGAAGTCCTCCAGCGGCGGCAGGTCCTTGATCGAGCGCAGGCCAAAGCGCTCGAGGAACTGGCGGGTCGTGCCAAAAAGCACGGCGCGGGTACGGTCGGGCTCGTGGCCCACCTCGCGTACCAGGCCCTTCTCCTTGAGGGAGCCGATGACGCCGTCGGAGTTGACGCCGCGGATTGCGCGCACGCCCTCGCGGGTCACGGGCTGGTGGTAGGCGATGACGGCCAGGGTCTCGAGGGCCGCCTGCGAGAGCTTTCGCGTGTCCCAAGAGACGACGTAGTCGGCCACCTGGTCGTGGTAGGCGGGGTGGGTGAAGAGACGCCAGCCGCCGGCCACCTCGCGCAGCTGGAAGCCGCGGTTGGCGTCGGAGTACTCGGCCGAGAGCTCGGCCAGGGCGCCCGCGACCTCGCCGGGGGCGGCTCCCGTCACCTTGGCCAGGTCGATGGCCGAGACGGAGTCGTCCGAGACGAGCAGCAGGGCCTCGAGCATGCCCTTGAGGCTGCCGGAATCGATGCGTGAAAGGTCTTCCATGGGCTACTCCCCCTGCGTACTTGTTTGGTGGGCCATCTTCTCGAGCGCCTCCCGCGCGTCCGCCGCGCTTTGGATCTCGGCGTCGGCCCAGTCCTCGTCGATCTCTGCCAGGACAGAATCGTCCAGCTCAAAGGCCTCGGCGCCCTCGATGTGCTCGATCTCGATCTCGCCGAAGATCTCGTCTTGGCGCACGTGGATCATGCCGCGCTTGAAGAGGTCGAGAATCGCGAGGAAGTTCACGACCACGATCTCGGGCGCGTCCTGGCCGTCGAGAAGCTCGGTAAACGTCAGCTTGCCGCGCCCGCGCACCAGGCGGTCGACGGATGCCGTCGTGAGGGCCACCGGCAGGCGACGCGGCGCGATGTGCTCGGCCTCTAAAAGGAAGGTCTCGCGCTTGCTGTCGATGTCGGCGCAGATGACGGCCAGGCTTCTAAGCGATATGCCCTCGAGGTAATCGGGCATGAGGCCCAGGAACTCCGGGTCGGGGCCGACGGTTCTCGGCATCATGCGGCCCTCGGCCTCGGCGCGGGCCCCCAGGGCGGCGCCGGCCGCGCGGAACTGCTTGTAGGCGATCAGGCGCGCGATCAAGACCTCGCGGGCCTCGTCGGGGCTCAAGCCCTCAAGCTCGTCGTCCTCGTCGAAGTCGTCGTTCTTGGAGATGGGCTCGTCGGGCACGAGCGAGGCCGCCTTGATGTCGAGCAGGGTCGAGGCCACCAGGACAAAGTCGCTCGCGACCTCGAGGTCGAGGTCCTGCATGCGCTCGACCTCCTCGAGGTACTGGTTGGCGACCTCAGAGATGGAGATGGAGCCGATGGTGACCTTCTGGCGGTTCACCAGCTGAAGCAGCAGGTCGAAGGGCCCGGAGTATGCCTGGGTGCGGACCTTGTAGCTCATCTAGCCCACCACCGAGACCAGCAGGTCATACAGGTTGCCGGCAGTGAAGTCCAGGTAGATGCTCAAAGGGTCGATGGGGAGCAGGTACGGCAGGCCGTAGAGCAGGATGAGCAGGATCGGCATGGCGTAGGCCTGCAGCGCGTAGTACTTCTCGCGTGCCTGGCCGTGGAGAAACGGCATGACGATCTTCGAGCCGTCGAGGGGCGGCAGCGGGATAAGGTTGAAGAAGGCCAGGCACAGGTTCACGTACAGGTAGGTCGTGATGATGCGGATGGTCCAGCGAACGACCTCGTACGGCACGTTGCCGGCCACATAGGCCTGGGTGAGCGGCGTATAGACCGCCCACAGGATCAAGGTGCCGAGAAGGGCCTGCAAGATGTTCGATACGGGGCCGGCCAGCGCAACGAAGACCTCGTCTCGGTCACGGTGCCTAAGGTTGTACGGGTTGTACGGCACGGGCTTCGCGAAGGCGAACATCGGGCCGCCCATCGCGGCCATGAGCAGCGGCAACACGATGGAGCCAAAGCCGTCGAGGTGCGCGCGGGGGTCCAGGGTGAGGCGCCCGGCGCGCTTGGCCGTCTCGTCTCCGCACTTCAAGGCGACCCAGCCGTGGGCGACCTCGTGCACGATGGCCGAGAACATGACGAGCACCACCGAGACGGCGATGGAGATGAGCCTATCGGTCGAGAACAAGGCCCCTCCCCTCTTGTCCGCGGCGAGAAGCGACGGCGGCCGCGCGGGCAAGCGCCCACTCGAGCACCAGCAGCGCCGCGCACGTCAGCGCGAAGTCTCCGCGAAAGGCCCCGCCAAAGGGCGTCTGGAACACGAACAGGCCCGAGATGGCCTGCGGGATGAGGCTGGTCACCAGGCTGTTCACGCCGAGAAGCGCCGAGCGAAAGCGGAAGTTGCCCAGGGCGTCCAAGACGGTGAGAAGGCACAGGCCCCAGGCCAGGACCCTCACGGCGAAGGACGCGAGTTTTAGCGCCTTAGGCATTGCTCGCCCCCTCGATCAGCTCGGAGAGCTCGAGCCACTCCTCCTCGAGCGACGGGATCTTCTTCGAGAGCGCCGTGTACTCCTTCATGCACTCGTCGAACTTGGCCGAGTCGTTGTAGAGGGCCTCGTCGGCCATGAGGTCCATGAGCTGCTGGTAGCGCTTGCGGGCAGGCTCGAGGGCCGCCTCGACCTCGCGCAGGCGCTTCTTCTCGCCCTTCAAGGCCTCGTTTCTGCGCTTGCGCTCCTCGGCCTCGGCGCGGCGCTGCTCCTTGGTCTTGACGTTTCGGCCGGCGGGGGCTGCGGGCGCCGCGACCGTGACCTGGGCGCTCTTGGCCTGGGAGGCAGCCGGCGCCGTAACGCCCGCGGCCTCTGCCGCCGCGCGCCCCTCAAGCTCGGCGCGCTTGAACTGGTAGTAGTCGTAGTCGCCGTCGTAGAGGGTGACCTTGTGGTCGCGCACGTCGACGACCTTGTTGGCCACGGCGCGCACCAGGTGCTCGTCGTGCGAGATGAGCACGATCGTGCCCGGGAACTCAACCAAGGCCTGCTCAAGGATGTCGACCGAGTCGATGTCCAGGTGGTTGGTCGGCTCGTCGAGAAGAAGCAGCGGGTTGGGGGCCACGAGCATCTTGGCCAGGGCCAGACGCGCGCGCTCGCCGCCCGAGAGCACGCCCACGCGCTTCTCGACGTCGTCTCCGTGGAAGAGGAAGGCGCCCAGAAGGCGGCGCTCCTCGGAGGTGGTCCAGCCGGGGGCCACCGAGTCGATCTCGGCCATGACGGTGTTGGACTCGTTGAGCTCCTCGAGCTGGTGCTGGGCGTAGTAGGCCTGGGTGACGTTCAGGCCCATCTCGCAGGTGCCGGCGTCGAGGCCCAGCTTGCCGTTGATGACCTTCATGAGGGTCGACTTGCCGGCGCCGTTGGGGCCCACAAGGGCCACGTGGTCGCCGCGGTAGAGGGTGAGGTCGGCGTCTTTCCACACGAGGTTCTCGCCAAAGGACTTGGAGCCGCCCTTGACGGACATGACCATGTCGCCCGTGCGCGGGGGCTCGGGGAAGTGGAAGTGGGCCTTCTTGGTGCCCTCGGGCAGGATGACCAGCTCGCTTTTGATCTGCTCGATCTTCTTCATGCGCTCCTGCGCCTGGGCGGCCTTGGTCGGCTTGTAGCGGAACTTGTCGACGAAGACCTGCATGTGGGCGATCTCGCGCTCCTGGGCGGCGCGCTTGGCGCGCATCTGCTCGAGGTTGTCCTCGCGCTGCTTGAGGTAGCTCGAGTAGTTGCCCGTGTAGGTCGTGATGCGGCGGTTCTCGACGGCGGCCACGTGGCTCACGCAGGCGTCCATGAAGGCACGGTCGTGCGAGACGAGGAAGACGGCGCCGTCGTAGCCCGCGATGAACTGCTCGAGCCACTTGACGCTCTCGAGGTCGAGGTGGTTGGTGGGCTCGTCGAGCATCAGGAGGTCGGGGTGGCGAAGCAGCAGCTTGGACAGCGAGATGCGCATCTGCCAGCCGCCCGAGAAGTCCTCGGCCGGCTTGTCGAAGTCCTCGACGGGAAAGCCCAGGCCCGCCAGGATCTGGCGCGCGCGGCTCTCGAGCTCATATCCCCCCAGGCGCTCGAAGCGGTCCTGGGCGTGTCCGTACTCCTCGAGCAGGCGGTCGAGCTCGCGGCCCGGCTCGGTCGAGGAGATGAGGCTCTCGAGCTCGGCCACGCGGGCCTCCACGGTTTTGATCTCCTGGGCGCTCTCGATGACCTCCTCAAGCGCGCTGCGGTTGCCAAAGAGCTTGGTCTCCTGCTCGAGGTAGCCGATGGACGTGTCCTTGGCATAGGTGATCGTGCCCTCGTCGGCTGACTCGAGGCCCATGAAAATCTTGAGGAACGTCGTCTTGCCCGAGCCGTTGGGCCCGACCAACGCCCAGCGCTCACCGGCGTTGAGCTGCAGCGACGCGGACGTGTACAGGACGCGCCCGCCAAAGGACTTAGAGATCTTGTCGGCTAAAGCTATCAAAGCCAAACACCTTGTCTATGGGTTGTCGGAGGCGGCGCCTCCGGGGTTTGCTCAAACAGCCTTTCATTATACGGGCAAACGGGCGCGTTCACATTTTTAGAATTACTCTGCATCCCCGGGCGCAGGGGCGATTACCGCAGGCCGCGACGTCGCCGCAGTGCCTATAATTCAAAGGCTGAACCTAACCCAAGATAGAGTTTTCCAACGGAGAAAAACGTGTCGACTAGCTCTGCTTCTGTGTCCCAAAACAAGAATTCCGGCCGCGTCGACGCCCTCGACGGCCTGCGCCTGCTCGCCATCCTGGGCGTCGTTGTCTACCACGCCAACGCCTCGTGGCTTCCCGGCGGCTTCTTCGGCGTCACGGTGTTCTTGGCGCTCACCGGCTACCTCACCACGCTCTCGGTCCTCAAGAAGGCGCAGAGCAAGGCGGGCTTCGACTACGGCCAGGTCCTTCTCGGCCGCGTGAAGAGGCTTTTACCGGCGGCGCTTTTCGTCGTGGGCCTCACGGCGGCCCTGTGCGCGCTTTTTGCGACCAACCTTTTGTCTAAGGTTAAGTCGGACGCCCTGCCTGCGGTTTTCTTTGTCGAGAACATCTTCTACATCGTGCGCGAGGTCTCCTACTTCGCCGCCGCCGGCCTGCCCTCTCCCCTGACGCACCTGTGGTACCTGGGCGTCGTCATGCAGCTCTACATCGTGTGGCCGGCCGCCTTGCTCTTCATCATCCGAGCGACCAACTCGCGCCACAAGAGCACCGTGGCCACGATCGCGCTGGCGGCCATCTCGGCCATCGCGATGGCCGTTCTCTACAACCCGCAGGCGGACACCTCCCGCATCTACTACGGCCCCGACACCCGCGCGGCCGAGTTCCTCGTGGGCGCGGCCTTCGCCATCGGGACCTCGGGCCGCGGCCTTGCCTGGCAGCTCAAGGGCCACAAGGTCGAGCTTCCCGCCTTTGCCTACGACGTTGTGGCCGGGCTTTGCCTGGCGGGTCTTCTCGCCTTGAGCTTCACCGTCGACGGCTACGCGAGCTTCTCTTACCGCGGGGGCTTCCTTCTCGCCGCCGTGCTGACGGGGCTGTGCGTCTCGTGCGTCTCTAACCCCGGCAGCCTTGTTGGCCGGGTCCTGGGCGCGAAGCCGCTGGCAGAGATGGGCAAGCGCTCGTTTGCGGCCTACCTTTGCCACTACCCCATCCTCATCGTCTTCAACCCCGCCACCCGCACGACCGAGCTCGCCTGGTGGCAGTGGGCCCTTGAGTTCTTAGGCATCGTCGTGGTCTCGGAGTTCCTCTACCGCGCTTTCGAGGCGCCGCGCGAGAAGACCGATCCCGCGAAAAAGCTGCAGTTAGGTCCCGTGGGCATCCGCCTTGGCGTGCCCCTGGTGGCCGACGTCGTGGCCGCTGTCGCCATCGTCGTCCTTCTCGTCTCCCCCGTCTCTGCCGAGACGCAGAACCCCGCCGCCGTTCAGGTGCCCGAGGAGATGATGGAGCAGGTGGCCGAGACGACCGTCGCCCCGCAAAACCGCACCTTCGACATCAGCCAGACCTACTTTGCCGGCACCGCCTTCGCGCAGGCGACCGACACGATCAACAACACCTCGCACGCCATCGACGTCTCGACGGGCGCGACCGACGCCTCGGTCATCGTGATCGGCGACTCGGTGCCCAAGGGGGCCGAGAGCCAGTTCTACGAGTACTTCCCCAACGGCTACATGGACGCCGCGATCGGCCGCCAGCTCTATACCGGCGTCGAGGTCTACCAGTCCTGCCAGGCGGCCGGCTACGACCGCGACATCGTGGTCTGGGCCATCGGCGACAACGGCGTGGCCCGCGAGGACGACGTGCGCGCCCTGATCGACGCCGTCGACCCCAACAAGCAGATCTTCATCTGCACCGTGCGCGTGCCGTTGGCGCTGCAAGACATCAACAATGAGCTCTTCAAAGAGATCGCGGCCCAGTACGACAACGTGAGCATCATCGACTGGTACGAGGAGAGCGCGGGCCACAGCGAGTACTTCTGGGACGACGGTACCCACCTGCGCCCCGAGGGAGCCGAGGCCTATGTCTTGATGCTGAGACGCGCTATCACGGGCCGATAGCGCAGGTGCGGGCCATCGCCGGCGCGACTTGGGACCACCTTAAAAATTGGTTCCAAAATTTTTTGAAATTCTCGCTTGTGCGCCGGATAAGTTTTGCTATAGTAATCCCCGCACCAAGCACGGGGAATTAGCTCAGTTGGGAGAGCGCGTGACTGGCAGTCACGAGGTCAGG
>CAVAUD010000019.1:22299-23876 GCA_963591565.1 bacterium | reverse complement strand
TCTGGCTCATGATCTTGTACTACGTCGTCTTCGCCGCGGTCGACATCCCGGCCGTCGCCGTCGCCGTCCTGTGCTTTGGCCTGCAGATGGCCGCGGGCATCGCGGGCGTCTACGACACGGGCCTCAAGGCCGTCGACCACGGCCAGGTAGAGGCGGGTCTCGCCATGGGCTTCTCGCATGCCGAGACCTTCCGCCGCATCGTGCTGCCCCAGGCGGCCGCGCGCGTGTGGTCTTTGTACTCCGGCCAGTTCACCGACCTTGTCAAGGCCACCTCGGTCGTGGGCTACATCGCGGTCCAGGACCTCACCAAGGCCTCCGACATTATCCGCAGCAGAACTTTCCAGGCGTTTTTCCCGCTTCTGGCCACCGCGGTCGTATACTTCGCAATCATCGCCCTGTGCGGTTGGGTGTTCTCGCGCCTTGGCCGCCTTCTCGACCCCAAGCGTCGTAAACCGGCGACCATCCTTAAGGGAGTGCATGCACGATGACTAATCCTTTGATCAGCGTCCGCGGCCTGTGCAAGAGCTACGGCCAAAACGAGGTCCTCACCAACGTCAGCGTCGACATCAACCGCGGCGACGTCATCTCTATCATCGGCCCCTCCGGCTGCGGCAAGTCGACCTTCACGCGCTGCCTCAACTTCCTCGACCCGCCCACCGCGGGCGAGGTCTACTTCGACGGCGAGCTCGTGACCGGCGACGCCAAGAGCCTGCAGGCCCTGCGCCGCAAGATGGGCATGGTCTTCCAGTCGTTCAACCTCTTCTCCAACATGACGATCGTCGAGAACGCCATGTTTGGCCAGGTCAACCTGTTGGGCAAGTCTCGCCAAGAGGCCTATGACCGAGCGATGGACCTGCTCGACACCGTTGGCCTGGGCCACAAGTCGCTGTCCTACCCCGACGAGCTCTCTGGCGGCCAGAAGCAGCGCGCGGCCATCGCCCGCACCCTGGCCATGCAGCCCGAGGCCATCATCTTCGACGAGCCCACCAGCGCCCTTGACCCCACGATGGTCGGCGAGGTCCTGGGCGTCATGATGAACCTGGCCGAGCAGGGCACCACGATGCTCATCGTCACGCACGAGATGAACTTCGCGCGCAACGTCTCGAACCGCATTTTCTACATGGACGAGAAGGGCCTCTACGAGGACGGCACGCCCGAGCAGATCTTCGAGAACCCGCTGCGCCCCAAGACGCGCGACTTCATCTTCCACGTGAAGACCTTCAACTACGAGATCTGCAACGGCGCCTTCGACTACTACGAGATGATCAACCAGGCGGCGCTGTTCATGCGCAAGCAGCTCTTCGACATGGCGCGCATGGACCGCGTGATCCACGTGCTCGAGGAGGTCGTCAACCACTGCGTCTTGGAGGCGGGCGACGGCCTGCGCACCCTTATGACCTTGCGTTATACCGAGAAGACCGACGAGCTCGAGGTCGTCTTCATGGACCCCTCGCGCAAGGCCGACTACGCGTACGGCGAGATGGACGAGCTGGCGCGCAAGGTCGTCGAGGCGTACAGCAACAGCGTCGAGGCCGAGGTCGGGAGCTTGGTCATCAAGCTGTAGGCCGTGCGGCGCG
>CAVAUD010000019.1:17326-22029 GCA_963591565.1 bacterium | reverse complement strand
CGCCTGCGCCGACGAGCAGAAGGTCTCGCCGGCCCTTCTCGCCCAGGCGCAGGCCCGCCTTGGCGGCGAGGCCTCGATCGCCACGCTGGCAGACGACGGCTCGACGGCGTCGTCGCTTTTCCCCGAGGGCTACCAGCTGGGCCTGTCCACCACCGGCGAGGCCCGCTCCGTCGTGATCCGCGTGAGCTTCCCGGCCTCTGCCGACGGCAGCGAGGAAGCCCAGGTCATCCCCGCGACCGAGTCGGACAAGGACCTTCTCGCCATGTTCAACGGCGCGGCAAACGCCGAGGACGCCACCTACCCCTACGAGAGCGTCCGCGCCTACTACCAGCGCTCGAGCTACGGGCGGCTGGACATGCAGGCGACGCAGGTCGTGAGCTGCACCGCCTCTCACCCGCGCTCCTATTACGAGAGCGTCGACCTCGACGTGCTCTACTACGAGGTGCTGGCCGCGGTCGACGACGTCGTGGACTTCTCCCAATGCGACGCCAACAACGACGGCTATATCGATGCCGTCTACCTGCAGTTCGCCGGCGATTACGGCGCGTGGGCCTCGACCTGGTGGCCCAAGAAGAGCACCTACACCGACGTGCCCGCGGGCATGCAGGAGACCTTCGACGGCAAGCGCCTGTGCGCGGGCGTGCTGATCGGTACCCTCGAGGCCGAGGCAAAGCGCTCGCAGACCGATAGGCCCGCGTTCTCGCTCAAGCGGACCCTCGTTCACGAGACGGGCCACGTCCTGGGCCTGCCCGACCTCTATTCCTATACGCACTCGACCAAGGGCACCGGCTCCATCGACATGATGGACAACAACTATGGCGACCAAAACGGCCTGTTCAAGTGGCTGTTGGGCTGGATTGACGCCGATCAGATCACCTACGTCTACACGTCGGGCGCGGGCGTCGACGTGCGCCGGGGGATGGGCGAGGTCGAGCACTACGACACGTCCGCCACGCTGGACCTTCTCCCGTACACGACCGACGAGTCCTGGGAGAAGACCGGCGGCTTCGTGGCCGTCTCTTCTGACAAGTCGATCCTGGACGGCAACCTGTTCTGCAGCTTTCACCTGCTGGTCTTTGACCAGTCGGCGGCCAACATGACCCTTAACACCACAAACTACGTGACCAACCTGGGCCACGGCGTGCGGGCCTTTAGGATCCGTGCCGCCCTCAACGCGAACAAGAGCGACTTCGCGGTGAGCAACACCTCCGGCAAGCCCGGCAACCAGCTTTACGAGTGCCTGCGCCCCATGGACAGCCCCGGCGGCACCGGCGAGCTGGGCGATTTCTGGCATCTGGGCGGGCTTGTCTCGCCAGACACCACGCCGTCGACCAACTACTTTGGCAGCAAGGTCGCGGGCTACACCGGGATCACCTTTAAGGTTGTGGGCGAGAAGGACGACTCGGCCTCGGTCGAGTTTTCCTGGACCCCGATCGGCGAGGACCGCACGTTTACCCTGACGCCTTCGGCGAGCTCGGTCTTGAACGGGTTCGCCTGCCTGGAGTTCGACGCGACGTGGCCGGCGGGCCTGTTGGGCAGCGAGGCCTTGTCGCTGCACCTGATGGTCGACGGCAAGGAGGTGCCGGCGAGCTTCTCGTACAGCGAGGAGGACGGCAAGCTCAACGTGGCGGCGCTGCTCAACCCCGGTGTTGTTGCGACAGGCAGCAAGGCCGAGCTGGTTGCCGACGCCGGCCTCTTCAACCTGGGGACCGACGAGCAGGGCAAGGACCAGGTTTCCGGCGAGCTGCACATCCCGGTGACGGTTGCCGCGGCCACGCCCACGGTCGAGGCGTCGGGCAACTACGCAAAGACGGCCGTTGACCAGGGCGCCGTTTCTGCCTGCAGCGATGTTTGCGTGGGCCCGGACGGGCGCGCGTACTTCTTCCAGGCCTACGAGACGGCCGAGGGCAAGCAGGCCCTGCGGCTGTTTCGCGTGAGCGAGGACGGCAGCGCCGTGAGCGAGGCCGACCTTGAGGTCACGGGCGAGTACTGGAACGCCTCCGGGCTTTCCATCCAGGCGGTCGATCTAGGTGACGGGACGGCGTTTTTGCAGGTCAGGTCCCCGTTGGCCTATGCGGACGGGTCCATTGCCGGGCGAGACTTGTGGATCGACGTTGAAAGCGGCAAGGTCGTGGCCTCGCGCGCGGTGAGCGCGGCGGAGGAGGGCGCGACGTTCTTCTCGCTTGGGAACGGGGCCGTGGCATTTGCCGGCCTGACCGCCGAGTATACGCCGCAGGTCACGGTGCTTGTTCGCGACGGCGCCGAGGTCACGGACCGGCAGGTGTCGCTGGCGCTGCCGTCCGACCTGGAGTATGTCGAGGTCACGGGCGGTGCCGGGGACGGCTACGTCTACGCCGCGCAGCACGGCCAGCGAGCCGACGGCGAGAAGGCCACGGTCGTTTTGTGGCGCGGGGCCGACGTGCTGGCCGCGGCCGAAGGCGGCAAGGTCGCCGCGGCCACGACCCTCTTTGTCGGCGACAACAACCGCGTGATTGACGTGGCGGTCGCAGGCGAGAAGCTCTTTGCGTTCTGCGAGTCGATCGATCGTACGGCGTCAGCGTCCTTTATCGACGACCTGCGGGTTTATACGCTTTCGGGCGAGCTTGTGGCGGTGAAGGAGGTCTCGGCGCAGAGCGAGGACGTGCCGACCCTCAAGGCCAGCGAGTCCGGCGCCGCGGCACTGATCTACAACAAGGAAGGCGCCACGATCGTGAAGGGCGTCTATGACCAGGGCCGCGTTGTGATTTACGACCCGGCCGACGGCAGCCTGAGCGAGATGGGTGTGGTCGGGCCCGCGCACGGCGCCTGGCTGGGCGCGCGCTGGCTCGAGGTCGACCGCGACGCCGCCGCCTACGAGGCGACTTTCGGCGAGGTCTGCCAGCACTGGTCTTTGACCCGCGAGTTCAAGGCCGCCGACCCGGCGCCGACGCCGGACCCCGAGCCGGATCCCGATCCGGAGCCGGACCCCGACCCTGAGCCGACTCCCGATCCGGCCCCCGACCCGACTCCCGATCCCGATCCGGTCCCGGGTCCCTACCCGACCCCGTCCACCCCAGCGACCCCCGAGGCGGCCGCGGCACAAACTCCCACGTCGCAGCTCGCGACCCCCGAGACCGGCGACCCCACTGCCGACCTGGCCGTTCTTCTCGCCGCTGCCTTCGTTCTTCTCGCCGCCGCAGCCCGTCTCCGCCGCACCCTCTAACCGATCCCTCCTGCAAACACGGGGTCCGTCCAGCGTAAAACCCGCGGACGGGCCTTTTTTGCTGCTTGGCGCTGCGAGCTTATTGCGTATCTGCATGCTCGCCCGGTTGCGCTGCGAGCTTATTGCGTATCTGCATGCTCAAAATGCCCCGAAAAGCACTATTTGAGCTCCGGCACAGACAAAAGCCCAGGAATTGTTTTCGCGATGTTGCCTAAAACCATGTTTGGAGCATGCAGATACGCAATAAGCTCGCAGCAGAAAGGTTCGAGCATGCAGATAGCCAAAAAGCTCGCAGCGAGGGGACTGTTTGTGGGTCGCTGGGGCGGGGCGGGCGGCCGGCGCTTTGCTATGCTGGGGGGACGTTACGGGAAGGCCGGGGAAGGGGAGAGATGAGCGACGGGAAAACGGGCGCGGCCGCGCCGCGCAATGCTTCGGTCGAGGTGCTGCGCCTGGCGGCCATCGCGGGCATCGCGCTGTTCCACACCTTCCAGCCCTGGTTTGCCCAGCTCACGGGCACTGGTTGGCTGGACGTCGACCTCAACCTGGGCAACATCTCGACCACGATCCTGGGCTTCGTGAACCTGCTGGGCTCGTGGGGCAACAGCGTCTTCTTCATGATCTCGGGCTACTACCTCCTGCCTCGAGCCATCGCGGCGGCGGGCACTCCCGACTTCTATCCGGCCCAGCTCAAGGCGGCGGCGAGAAGGTCTTTGCCACTTCTCGTCTCTGTCGCCTTCTACGCCGTTCTCTCCACGGCGGTCTCGGTCTTCGTCCCCTTTGGCTCCCTTCTGGAATACGGCCCGGCCTGGCTCATCAGCAGCCTTGAGTTTATCTGGGTCTACCTGGTCTTTCTTTTCGCGACGCCGCTCATCGCCGCGGTCTGGGCGCGCCTTCGCCGCCCCGGCGCCCTCGTCGCGCTGCTCACGGCGGCGGTCCTCGCCGCCAGCTTCTACGTCGCGTTCTTCTCCCCGGGCGAGGCCGACCGCGGCCTTCTCGAGTGGCGCAAGCTCCTGAGCGCGGCCACCTACCTCTGTGCCTACCTCGTGGGCGGCCGCTTTGCCGAGAAGCCCGTCCGTCCCGCCCATCCCCAGCGCGACCTGGTCGTAGTTGCCGTCGCCTGCGTCGCCGTCGAGGCGGGCCTGGCCGAGACGGGCAACCTTGCCTGGATGGCCGCGACCTCCTTCAAGTCGACCTCGGCCCTCTCGTTTGCCCTGGCAGCGGCCTGCGTCCTGGCCGCAACCGCCCCGCGCGCCGTCGAGCCCCACCCGCACCGCGCCGCCGCGGCGACCCGCCTGGCCCAAAGCGTCTTGGGCTTCTACATCGCACAGGCCCTCTTCTACGAGCTGTGGGAGCTCGCCTCCGAGCAGTTCATCGCCGCGGGCTGTTTCGTCCTGGGCACCCCGGGCTTGATCGCGTCCGGCGTCGTCTTCACCGCGGTTCTTCTCGCCGGCATCATGGCCTTTGACCAGGCCGTTCGCCTCCCGCTTTTGCGCCGCGCGGG
>CAVAUD010000019.1:0-17177 GCA_963591565.1 bacterium | reverse complement strand
CGCCCGTGCTATCCTTTAGCCACTAATGTCTCTAGAGGAGAACGCACAGTGACCAGCAAATTTAGATTCCACGTGGCCCTCGTGGGCGCCAAGGCGACGACCGCCCTGCTGCATGCCCTCGGCCGCCAGGCGAGCTTCTTCCCCGGCGAGGTCGCCCTCAAGATCTGCCCCGATTTCGTGAGCCACATCGAGAAGCCCAAGACCGTGATCTGCGTCACGGGCACCAACGGCAAGACCACGACCTGCAACATGATCTTGGACGTGCTCGAGAAGAACGGCTACCAGGTGCTCAACAACCGCGCCGGCGCCAACATCAACTCCGGGATCGTGGCCGCGCTGGCCGGCGGCTCGACCATCGGCGGCAAGACCAAGTACGACCTGGCCGTCTTCGAGGTCGACGAGCGCAGCTCCCAGCTCATCTACCCGCGCCTTAAGCCCACCTACGTCGTGTGCACCAACCTCTTCCGCGACTCGATCCACCGCAACGCCCACCCCGAGTTCATCTTCAACTACATCGAGAAGGCTCTGCCGGCCGAGACCCACATGGTCTTGAACGCCGACGACCTCATCAGCTCGCAGCTGGGCGAGGGCAACCCGCGCACCTACTTTGCGATCGACCGCCTGCCGTCCGACGACGACCACAGCGTCAACCTCATCAACGACGCGCGCATCTGCCCCAAGTGCCATAAAAAGTTGCACTACAACTATGTGCGCTATCACCACATTGGCAATGCTACCTGCAAGAACTGCGGGTTCTCCTCGCCGACTCCCGATTACCATGCCGCGCTTGACTTCGAGGCCGAGAAGCTCACTATGGCCACGCCCACCGGCACCGAGACCTACCCCATGGTCAGCAACTCCGTCCTCAACGAGTACAACCAGGTGACCGCCATCACCGCCCTGCGCACGATGGGCCTCACCTACGACCAGGTCCACAAGGGCTTCGAGGACGCCCACATCGTCGAGTCGCGCTTCTCTGTGCGTGAGGTCGCAGGCAAGCAGGTCATCGCCCACCTGGCCAAGGGCCAGAACCCCGTCGCGTGCTCGTGCGTCCTCAAGTACGTGGGCGAGGAGCCGGGCTCCAAAGAGGTCGTCATCATGGTCGAAGACATCTACGACCGCAAGGACTCCTCCGAGATCATGACCTGGATCTTCGATGCCGATTTCGAGTTCTTGAACCAGCCCAACATCACCAATATCGTTGTCGCGGGCGTGCGCCGCGAGGACTACAAGATGCGCCTGCTCATGGCCGGCGTGCCCGAGGAGCGCATCCGCATCGTCGAGAAGGAAGACGACGTCTGCGCCCAGCTCAACCTTGATGCCGAGAAGATCTTCATCCTGTACGATCTCTACGTCGTCGACGAGGCCATGGCCCTGCGCGACCAGATCTGCGATGAGCTCAAGAAGAAGGAGGCCAGCCGTGGCTAACCCCGTCGTTGAAACCGCCGCCGCGACCACCTCGGCCGCCGGCGCCCCGGCCGCTGCCAAGCAATTCGTCATCGAGGTCCTCTACGGCGAGTTCGCCAACCTCTTCGGCGACCTGCAGAGCGTCCACTACCTCGAGGAGTGCATCGAGGGATGCCGCGTCGTCAACACCTCCCTGGGCGAGACCCCGCTCTTTACCGAGGGCAAGGCCGACCTCGTCTTCATGGGCTCCATGACCGAGAGCCAGCAGGAGCTCGCCATCGAGGCCCTTCTCCCATACAAGGTCGCCCTTGAGGCCCAGATCGAGGCCGGCACCCCGATCATGTTCGTCGGCAACGCCATGGAGGTCGCCGAGGCCTACATCGAGAACGAGGACGGCTCGCGCATCGAGGCCCTGGGCATCTTCCCGCAGATTCACGCCCGTCGTCAGATGATGGACCGCTACAACTCGCTGATCCTGGCCAAGTACGAGGACATCCAGCTCGTGGGCCACAAGGCGCAGTTCAGCCACTCCTACGGCGACAACAGCGACTGCTACTTCTGCGAGGTCGTGCGCGGCGACGGCCTGTGCCCGGGCTCGACCAAGGAGGGCCTGCGCAAGAACAACTTCATCTGCACCTCTATCTTGGGCCCGCTGCTGGTCTTAAACCCGCTTCTCACTAAGAAACTGCTGGTCACGATGGGTGTTCCTAATCCCACCCTGGCATTCGAGAAGACCGCGATGGCGGCCTACGAGATGCGCCTTGCAGAGTTTGTTAAGCCAAATTTGCGATATGTGTAACCTGCCGCCCCGGTCGCGCCAAAGCGATCGGGGCGCTATCATAAAGGGTCGATAAAGCACTTTCCGGCGTCTGCAACACATAACAAAAGGAGCAAAACAGATGCAAGGTAAGCAAGTTTTCGAGACCTACGAGTCCGAGGTCCGTTCGTACTGCCGCACCTTCCCCGAGATCTTCACCACCGCCAAGGGTTCCGTCATCAGCGGCGAGAACGGCGTGGATTACCTGGACTTCTTCTGCGGCGCGGGCGCCGTCAACTACGGCCACAACAACGACTACATCAAGGCCCGTCTCGTCGACTACATCCAAGGCGACGGCATCATGCACGCGCTTGACATGATGACCAAGCCCAAGGAGGACTTCCTCAACTTCTTCGAGAACGAGATCTTGATCCCGCGCGGCCTTAACTACAAGGTCATGTTCCCCGGCCCCACCGGCACGAACTCCGTCGAGAGCGCGCTTAAGCTCGCCCGCAAGGTCACCGGCCGCAGCCAGGTCTGGTGCTTCATGGGGTGCTTCCACGGCATGACCCTGGGTTCTTTGGCCCTGACCAGCGACTTTGGCAGCCGCGGCGGCGCCGGCGTGGAGCTCGGCAACGTCACGCACCTGCCCGCGCCCTACATGTTCGAGGGCCTGGACAACATCGGCTATATCGAGACCCTTCTCACCGACGACCACTCCGGCGTCGAGAAGCCCGCGGCCATCATCCTCGAGACCGTCCAGGCCGAGGGCGGCGTCTGGGTCTTCGACGCCCAGTGGCTGCGCGACCTGCGCGATCTGTGCGACCGCCACGACATCCTGCTGATCGTCGACGACATCCAGGTGGGCTGCGGCCGCACCGGCTGGTTCTTCTCGTTCCAGCGCGCCGACATCGTGCCCGACATCGTGTGCCTGTCCAAGTCCATCGGCGGCTACGGCCTGCCCTTCGCGCTGACCCTCTTCAAGCCCGAGCTGGACGTCTGGACCCCCGGCGAGCACAACGGCACCTTCCGCGGCAACCAGCTTGCCATGGTCGCCGCCAAGGCCGGCCTGGAGTTCATGCTGGACAACCACATCGAGGCCGAGGTCCAGCGCAAGCAGAAGATCGTCTCTGATTTCATGGACGAGAAGGTCCGCCCGCTCGTCGCCGACGTGCGCGGCATCGGCCTGATCTGGGGTATCCAGATGGCCGACGGCGCCGCTGCGCTGGCCGTCTCGCGCGCCTGCTTTGACAAGGGCCTCATCATCGAGCGCGCCGGCCGCGACAACAACGTCGTCAAGCTCATGCCGGCCCTCACCATCACCGACGAGCAGCTTACCCGCGGCCTCGAGATCATCCTCGAGTCCATCCAGGAGGTTGTACGTGAGTAAACAGTCCCGGTTGCCACGCAACCCGCGCTTTTATATGGCGATGGGGGTCTCTAAGGCGGCCCTGCTCGCGCTTAAGGTCACGCATCACGCGGGTGGCCAGATGCCTGGCGTCATTGCCACCAAGCTTTGCCCCGACGTGCTCGGACGCCTGGAGCTGCCCGAGCACGTGATCGTCGTGACCGGAACCAACGGCAAGACCACCACGAGCAACCTCATTGCCGACATCCTGACGGCGGCCGGCGAGGAGCCTCTCGTCAATCGCATGGGCGGCAACGTTACCGAGGGTATTGTCTCGACGTTGATCAAAGGTTCGACTGTCGGCGGCAAAGCGCGCTCGAAGTACGCCGTGCTCGAGCTCGACGAGCGCTGCTCGAAGTTCGTGTTCCCCTATCTCACGCCCGAGGTCCTTGTCGTCACCAACCTCTATCGCGACACGTTTAGCCGAAATTCTCACGTGGGCTTTGTCTTCGACATTCTCTCGCGAGCGATTCCCGATGACACGACCCTGCTGGCAAACGCCGACGACCTCATTAGCTCGCGCCTGGCCCCGCAGACCAAGAGCCGAATCTACTACTCCATGCAGTGCGCCCTTCCGAGCGACACCAAAGAGCCCGCGAGCCTGGTCAACGACCTCAACGCTTGTCCCGTTTGCGGCGGCCACCTAACCTACAGGGCCTGCCACCTGGGTCACATTGGCCAGCTTACTTGCGATAACTGCGGGTGTACCAACCCCGAGTCCAGCTTCGACGCGGTGGCCGTCGACTACGACACCAACACGATCTGCGTGCGCGAGAACAAGGCCGCGGACGGGTCGATGGGCGAGTATCACTTTAGCGCCGGTTCCGTGACCGACCTCTACAATCTTCTCGCCGCCATCTCCTGTGCCAGGACGCTGGGCATTTCTGCCGAGAAGATCGCGCATGCGCTCAGCAACGGCGTGGGTATTGTCGCGGTCCGCTACGACGAGGCCGTCGCGGGCGGCAAGCGTCTGGTGCGTATCGCCGCCAAGGGCGAGAACGCAATGGCGAGTTCGCGCGGGTATGCAAACGTGAGGCGCCTGCCCGGCACCAAGGCCGTTATCTTGATGAGCGACAACAACCACCTGGCCAAGAACGTCAACGAGGCCGAGTACGTTGGGTGGATTTACGAGACCGATTTCGAGTTCTTGGCCGACGACGACATCAAGCAGATCGTCGTCACGGGCACCCACTGCGAGGACCTGGTCCTGCGCCTGCTTCTGGCCGGCGTCGACCGGTCCCGTATCGCGACGGCAAAAGACGGCATCGCCGCTGCCGATTGCCTGGATTACGAGAACGTGGACTCCGTCTGCTTTAGCCACGCCGTGGACAACTACTGGGATGCCAAGAAGGCCTTCGAGTATCTGGCGGCCCTTCTCGACAAGAAAGAGGTGGCCTAGATGTCTGCCCCGGTGATTGAAAGCCTGTTTCCCGAGTTCTCCAATCAGGGCGGGGATAATGGCAACATGATGTACCTCAAGGCCAGCCTTCCCGCCGCCGAGTTCATCGAGACTCACTTTACCGACGAGCCGGCCTTTGTATCGCGCGACGTCGACTTCATTTACCTGGGCTACATGACCGAGGCGGAGCAGGAGAAGGTCGCGGCCAAGCTCATGTCCTGCAAGGACCGTCTCGCCGAGCTTGTCGAGAGGGGCTGCGTCGTCCTTTTCACTGGCAACGCATGCGACCTTTTGGGAACCAAAATTGTCAGCGAAAACGGACGCGAGATCGACTGCCTTGGTTTTTTTGACTTCGTGGTTAAGCAGGACTTCTCGCGTCGCATCGTCGAGCCCTATCTGGGCACCTTCGTAAGCGACGAGGTCGACGCTCAGCCGCTGGAGATTGTTGGCTACAAGGTGCAGTTCACGCAGGTCGAGGGCGACAACAGCCGCGAGCCGTTCTGCAAAAACGAAGTGGGCTTTGGGCTTAAATACGGCGACTTCTATGAGGGCTATCGTCGTCGCAACCTCTTTGGCACATGGCTCTGCGCGCCCCTGTTGCCCATGAATCCGTTGTTCACCGAGTATCTTATGAGGCTTATGGGCGAGACGGGCGACGCGGCGTTTAGAGCCGAGGCCCTGGCCGCTTATCAACACCGTCTCGAGGAGCAAAAGACTCCCGGGCTTCATATGCCCATTTAAGTCAGGTGGCATTTCCAGAGGTTTTCCGCGGGCGAGAAGGGCAAACGCGGCACTTGCAGGGGTTTTCCGCACGGAAAAACGCCCCAAGTGCCGCTCCGCTCGCGGAAAACCTCCCGTTCTGCCACCGGGCGGGCGGAATTTGTTAGCAGATTATTTTGGGCGTGGCCCCGGTAGGTATTTGCGTATAGTTCGCGCTAAACTAATCAGGACTATGCAGCAAAAACACACCACCCAAAGGCACAGCATGCGAGACGAGCTCCTTTCTAATTTCAACGAGAAGTTTGCCCATATCAGCGCCGCGGCGCACAAGGCTCTATCAAGCGAGAAACCCGCAGGTCAGGAAGCTGAGAAGCCCGCCGACGCGGCGCCCGCGACGGCAGCAGAAGTCCCCGCGCCCCGCAAATCCAACCGCAACTACCTGCCCGCTGTCGACGGCCTGCGCGCCGTCGCCGTCGCCGCCGTTCTCGCCTACCACCTCAACCTCCCGTGGTGCCCCGGCGGCCTGGTGGGCGTCACGGTCTTCTTCGTCATCTCGGGCTTCCTCATCACCGGCATCTTAAGCGTCGAGCTCGCCCAAAAGCGCACCATCGACCTCAAGCGCTTCTGGGTCCGCCGCCTGCGCCGCCTCATGCCGGCGGTCATCCTGGTGCTGGTCGCCACCGCCCTTCTCGCCTGGTTCCTTAACCAGGGCCTTCTCTACAAGCTCAAAACCGACCTTCTCCCGTCGCTTCTTTGGGTCACCAACTGGTGGTATATCTTGCGCCAGGAGTCCTACTTCGACGCGATGGTCTCGCCCAGCCCGGTTCTGCACTTCTGGTCGCTTTCCATCGAGGAGCAGTTCTACCTGGTCTGGCCGCTGGTGATGCTGTTCCTCTACAAGAAGGGCTACCGCCGCCGCGGCATGCGCAAGCTCTGCCTTGCGCTGGCGTGCGCCTCGGCCCTCGCGATGTTCGTGCTCTACACGCCGGGCGCCGACCCCAGCCGTATCTACTACGGCACCGACACCCGCGCCTTCTCGCTTCTCGCCGGCGCCTACCTGGCCCTTCGCTGGCCCGTCTACGTCAAGTCGCCGATGCCGTTCGAGCGCTTTTGCCCGCCCGAGCGCCAGAAGAAGCTGACCTACGCGGGCTACGCCTCGCTGGCGGCGCTGGTTTTGATGGCGGGCCTCGTTGGCGGCACCGACGCCTTCTGGTATCGCGGCGGCCTGGCGCTGGCGTCCGTCGCCTCGGCGCTGCTGATCGCGTCCATCACGCTGCCCGGCTCCAAGCTGGGCAAGGTCTTCGCGTCGAAGCCGCTGGTGTGGCTCGGCACGCGCTCCTACGGCATCTACCTGTGGCACTACCCGCTGCTTCTGCTCATGAACCCGAGCAACGCGGGCAACCCGGGCTTCTTCAAGATCATCCTCGAGCTGGCCGTCATCGTGGGCGTGTCCGAGCTGTCCTACCGCTTTGTCGAGAACCCCCTGCGCCACGGCGCCATCGGCAAGACCTGGCAGGCCTACAAGGCGGGCGAGCTCAAGGGCGCGGCGTTCACGCGCGCCGCCGGGGTCACCGCCGGCGCGACCGCGGTCATTCTCGCCGCCGTCGTGGCCTTGGCCGTCGTACAGAACCCCAACCAGGGCCAGGGTCTTCTCACCGACCAGGACCTCGCCGCCGGAACGGGCGAGGGCAAGATCGTGGTCCAGGACCAGGCGGCCAGCGAGGACGAGAACGGCGACGCCTCGCAGGACGGCTCCGGCGACGCCGCGGCCACCGAGGACGACGGCCCCGTCGAGGTCACCGGCTACGAGCCCCTGATGATCGGCGACTCCGTGTCGATCGGCCTCACCGACGAGTTCCATCAGGCCTACACCGGCGGCCTGATCGACGCGTGCGGCAGCCGCCAGATCGCGATGGGCCAGACCGTCTACGACTACTACCGCGACCGCAACGAGGTGGGCCACACCGTCATCCTGGCGCTGGGCACCAACGGCTCGTTCACGGCCGAGGAGCTCGAGGCCTTTATCGCAGACATCGGCCCCGATCGCCAGATCTGGCTGATCACCAACCGCGTGCCGGCGTCCTGGCACCGCACGACCAACCAGACGATGGTCCAGGTCGCCGCGGCCCACGACAACGTGAGCATCATCGACTGGGAGGCCTACAGCGAGGGCCACGACGAGTGGGTGGGCGGCGACGGCATCCACCTCACCTGGGAGGGTCGCGAGGCCTACATGCAGATGATCGTCGACGCCATCGGGTCCAACAAGTACATCGAGGCGGCGACGGCCAAGGCCAACGAGGCCGCCGGCGGCGCCTGGGTCAAGCCCGAGGACGGCACCTCGACCGAGATGCACGACGCCCTGCTTTTGGGCCTTACCCCCGCGGCCGAGATCAGCCGCCAGGTCACCGGCGAGGACTTGCCGTAAGGGCACGAAACGGCGAGAAGACACGCTTTTGCTGAGAAGGGCGCGGCCACCGCAACGGGGCCGCGCCCTTCTCGCCACGCTTACGTGGGCGCCGGCGTCTTCTAGCGGGTACTGAAGGATCTCGGGCTTTGCCCGGTTGTAGGTCGCGGTGGGCGGGCCATTTTGTGGGGGGTCCCGCGCGGCGTAAGGACCCGGCTGTGGTAACCTTGGCATACTTGCCTCATTTGCCGCACGCGTCTCTCACGGTTTAAATAAAGGCCTGGTCAAGGGCCTAGAAAGAAGGAACGAGGATGTCCGTCGATCAGTTTTGGCTGAGCACCTTGGCACCAATCTTTGGCCTGTGCTTCCTCGCGCTCATGCTTTATCGCGCGCACACGCTTGACGAGCGCTCGCGCATCCTCTTCTTCATCGTGTTTTTCGCCGAGGCCGTTGAGGTCGGCGCCGCCATGGGCGAGATCCTCTTGAGCACCGCGCCCACCTACAGCGTCTGGCGAGGCGTGATGAGCGCCATCGGCTATAGCACTCGCCCGCTTATCCTGCTGGTTTTGCTCCTCATGTTGAAGCCAAAGAAGCGTAGCTTAGGCTCCAATATCGCCCTCTTTACGCCGCTGGTTGTCGATCTTCTCGCCGCCTTCTCGGTCTTGTTCACCGACATCGTCTACGGCTACACGGCAGACAACCACTTCTACCGCGGAGGGCCCCTGGCCTGGGTTCCGTTGGCCTGCATCGGCGTTTATCTCGCCTGGTTCACCATCCATATCATCAGGCACAACATCTTGGGCCGCTACTTCGACACCACGATGATGCTGCTTATCGTGGTCTATCTGGTGGTCACGACCATTGCCGAGACCTTCTTCAACGTGCAGAACATCGGCCGTACGGCCATGGTCTACGGCACGCTGTTCTACTTCTACCTTTTCCAGTCGAGCGTCCTTAAGCGCACGATGGTGGCCGAGGAGGAAAACGTCACGCTCAAGCAGGCCCTGGCCGAGCTCAGCGCCGCGCAGGAGGCGCTGCTGCACAGCCGCTCGGTGACCCAGGCGCTGGGCGAGAACTACCTCACGATTCTGCAGGCAGATCTTGCGACAAATGACGTCGAGCTCATCAAGCTTGCCGAGAGCTACAACGGCACCACGGCGGCCAGTGCCTTGGCGGCCGGGCGTCCCTTTGACGAGGTCATCGAGACCTACGTCGACTCCTTCGTCGTCAAAGAGGAGCGTGAGCGGTTCCTGGGCGAGTTCACGCGCGACAAGCTGCGCGCCCTTCTCGCCAAGAATCCCAGCTTGACGAGGCGCTACCACTTCACTCGCGACGGCGGGCCGGTCTCGGCGGCCGAGCTCGACGTCATCCGCATGGACCAGGACGGGGCGGGCGAGGGGCCGGTCGCGGGCGTTATCATCGGCCTGCGCAACGTTGACGAGCTGGAGCGCGAGGAGAACGCTCGCATGGAGGAGCTTCTCGCCGCCAAACAGGCCGCCGAGCACGCCAATACCGCAAAGACCAACTTCCTGAGCCGCATGAGCCATGACATCCGCACGCCGCTCAACGGCATCATCGGCCTGTTGCAGATCAATCAGGCCCATGCAGACGACATCGGGCTTGTGCGCGAGAACCAGGAGAAGATGCGCGTCGCGGCCGATCACCTGTTGTCGCTGGTAAACGACGTGCTGCAGATGAATAAGCTCGACGACGAGACGATCGAGCTTAAGTTCGAGGCGGCCGACCTTATGGACGTGACGCGCGCGATCATGACGATCATCTCGGCCAAGGCGCGCGAGGACGGGATCGAGATGCTGGTCGACAAGCGCGAGATCCCGGTGCGCTACGTTTACACGAGTCCTCTTCACCTGCGGCAGGTGTTCCTCAACATTTACAGCAACTGCATCAAGTACAACAAGCAGGGCGGTTCGATCACGACTTCGACCGAGTGCGTGAGCTGCGACGATGCGCGCGTGGTGTATCGCTGGACCATCGCCGATACCGGCATCGGCATGACCGAGGAGTTTGTGCAGCGCATCTTCGAGCCGTTTGTGCAGGAAGACGACGATGCGGTGCGCACGCACGTCCAGGGCACGGGCTTGGGTATGTCGATTGTGAAGCGCCTGGTAGAGAAGATGGACGGCACGATTCGCGTTGAAAGCGAGAAGGGCGTGGGGTCGACGTTTATCGTCGAGATTCCGTTCGAGCGCGCGCCCGAGGTCGCGGACGTGTGTGCCGAGGAGCCGCAGGTCGAGCAGAGCATCGAGGGCCTGCGAATCTTGCTTGCCGAGGATAACGAGCTCAATACCGAGATAGCTAAGATTTTGATTGAGGACCACGGCGGCATTGTTGACGCTGTGGCCGATGGAGCCGCAGCTCTCGAGCGTTTTTGCGCCGAGCCTGCCGGGACCTTTGACGCGATATTGATGGACGTCATGATGCCGGTGATGGACGGCTTCGAGGCAACTGCGGCGATTCGCGCGAGTGGGCGGCCCGATGCACAGAGCGTCCCGATCATCGCGGTTACGGCCAACGCCTTCGTCGAGGACGAGGAGCACTGCCTCGCGGCCGGCATGAACGGCCATTTGGCCAAGCCCATCGACATCGATCAGCTTGTCTCCGTCGTCTCTGCCTGCGTCCGCGGGTAGCTCGGGGCGGGTCGGGGTCTTCTCCGCGCGCTCAAAATAGCGCGTTTCTTGTTCCAGCGGGGATCGTCTCTCGACAAAACCGCAGGTTGCTGTTGTGCCTGATGGCTGAGAGGCACAAGTAATCGCAAAAAATGAGCGCCCATCCACTAATAACGGCGTTATTTGAGCGGATGGGCGCTGGGGGGCGTCGGGACGTTGGGCTTGCGACGGCGGCTTACTCGGCGAGAAGGACGGCTCCCGCGACGGCTGCGGCGCCAAGGGCGGCTACGCCGGCCAGGTCAACGGCGGTGTCGCCGGTGGCCGGGACGTTGCCGGTGCCGGACTTGGGCGTCGCGTTCTGCGCGTTGCCATCGGCGTCGGCATCGCCGCCGGACCCGTCACCGCTGCCGGACCCGGACCCGTCCTCCGGCACAACCTCCTCGGCGTGGTCGCTCATCTTGATGCGGCCCGCGCCGGCCGGGTTCTCGTACCCCTCGCCAATGACGCCGTGCAGGTTGACCTGCACGTAGTCGATCAGCGCATCGGTCTCGAGCCCAAGGAACTCGACGTCGTCCACGTTGTCGGGGATCGGCATGGCGTCGCCGCCCGCGACCAGCATGTAGTTGGTCGCGATGAGGTCGTACTCCTTCTCGGGGTCGATCGGCTCGCCGAACAGCGTCGCGTTCTGGACGCGCCGCTCGCCGACGTACTTCTCGACCGCGGACTCATCGTCGACCATCACGACGGGCGTCGGCAGGTCGGTGCGCAGCGTGAACGAAACACCCTCGGATACCTGCAAAAAGCCGCCAGAGGGGTTGGGGTACTTCCTGACGCCGATCTCAAGCATGTTCAGGATGTGCTGGCCGGTGACGCGCAGGCACGCGACCTGGTTGTTGAACGCAAGAGCCGAGACGCAGTCGCCGTAGGTGATGTCGCCGGCGTCGATGTCCGCGCGGATGCCGCCGCTGCCGACAAGCGCCAGGTCGCACTTGCGGCCCAGGTTCGCGGCGCGGTAGAAGAACGCGTCGGCCACGAGGTCGCCCATGTTGGTCTCGTGCGCGCGCGACGCCCACTGCGAGGAGTTATCGATGTGAACGCGCAGGTCAACGGTGGTTTTACCAATGACGACCTCGGTCTTTTTGGCAAGCTCGGCGTCAAGCTGGGCCACCAGGGCGGCGATCTCCTCGTCAGAGCCGTCCCACTCCTTGACAAGCTCGGACGCGACGCCCGTCGCCGTGAGCTTCACCGTGGCGGTGCCGCTCGCCGGGTCGATCACCGTGCTGCTAAACGACGAGAACTTGGTGCCCGTCTGCGTGATGACGACGTCTTGCCCGTCGAGGTTCTTGGCCGTCTGCACGTACTCCTCGTGCGAGTGGCCGTCCAGCACCAGGTCGATGCCGCGGGTCTTGGCCACAACGGCGTCGCTTCTCCACTGGGTGGGCGCGCCGGCCTGACCCAAGTGGGCGAGAAGGACGACGTAATCGGCGTCGCCGGTGGAGCGCGCCTCGTCGACGGCGCTTTGGACGGCCGCGTAGAGCTTCTCGCCGGACTTGTCGCCGCAGAAGCTGTAGATGACGTTGCCGTCCTTGTCCTTGAAGCTCGCGGGGGTCGAGGAGGTGATGGTCGACGGCGTGACGGCGCCCACGTAGGCGACCTTCACGGTCTGGCCGGCCACCGTGTACTCGATGACCTTGTACGCGTCGAAGTAGCGCTCTCCGGACGCCTGCAGGAAGTTGCAGCACACATACGGGGTCTCCTCGGTCTGTCGAACGGAGAAGAACGTCTGCATGCCGTAGTCGAACTCGTGGTTTCCGCAGGTCATAACATCGTACTTGCATGCCTTGATGACGCGGGCCGGGTAGTCGCCCTGGCTTAGGGAGCCGTTGACGTCGCCCTGGATGTTGTCGCCGGCGTCGACCAGCGAGACGCGCCCCTGGCCGTACTTCTTGCGCTGCTCGGTCACGTAGTCGGCCAGCTTGGCGTAGCCCAGCTGGGTCGTCTTGTTGTTAAAGGCGCAGTGCACGTCGTTGGTGTGGACGATCATGATGCGCGAGTCGTCGACGGCCTCGCCCGTCTCGCCCTCGGCCGAAAGGGGCTCGGCGCCGTCTGCGTCCTCGGCAAACGCGGCCGCCGGGCCAGAGGCGAGAGAGAACGTGAGGCTTGCGAGCACGGTGCCTGCGCTGGCGAGAAACCCGCGGCGGGAGAGATTCGACTGGTCCATGGGCAGCCTTTCATGAGAGAGGTGGGGGTGCGGTAAACGTTTCTCTATAGTACTCCCAAACCGTTCGCCCGCCGTAAGCGGTAGTAAAACTCCGGCAAGCGGCGTTTTGACGCGAAAATTGGAAACGATACCAATTTTCAATTGACGTCATTTTCAAGCACGTTATTCTATATTCAGTCACCGACGCGATTCACGAAGGGAGAAGACAATGGCAACGATTTCAGACGTCGCGAAGCTTTCCGGCCTGTCCGTCACCACCGTCTCCCGCGTGATCAACAACAAGCCGCACGTCTCGCAGAAGAAGCGCGACGCGGTTCTCGCCGCCATGGACCAGCTCGGCTACGTGCCCCTGCAGGCCGCCCGCCAGATGCGCGGCTCGGGCTCGGGAAACATCGCCGTCGCCATCCCCGGCATCAAGAACAACTTCTTCGCGCACCTGGTAGATGCCATCGAGAAGACCTGCCGCAGCGCCGGCTACCGCAGCCTCATCTCCCAGACCCAGGGCACCGAGGAGGGCGAGATGGACGCCCTCGACCTGCTCAAGATGCAGCACGCCGACGGCCTGATCCTGTGCTCGTTGGAGAACAAGTGGGACACCATCACGTCTTTCTCCAAGTACGGCGCCCTGGCGATCTGCGACGAGTACACCGCCTCTGACGAGCTTTCCAAGGTGATCGGCCGCCAGTACGACGGCTTCTACGGCGCGACGCAGTACCTCATCGCCCGCGGCTACAAGAAGATCGCCTACTGCACCGGTTTTCACGGCCTTAAGGTCCAGCCCAAGGGCTCTGACCTGGACTCCGATCGCTACACCGGCTACGCGGACGCCTTGAAGTCCCGCGGTCTGGAGGCCCGCCCCAGCTGGTACTTCGAGGGCGTCAACACCCTCGAGGACGGCCGCAACGTCTTTCGTCGCATCCTGGCCTTGCCCGAGCGCCCCGATGCCATCATCGCCGGCTCTGACGAGGTGGCCGTGGGCATCGAGCTCGAGGCCATGCACTGTCGCTTCTCTGTGCCCGATGAGCTGGCCATCTTTGGTGTCGACGACCAGCCCATCGCAGGCATCGCCCCGGTTCCCATCTCGACCATCCGCCAGCCGATTCAAGAGATGGGAACGCTGGTGGCCCAAGAGATCATCCGCCAGCTCACCCTTGACGACGACGAGCCGATAGAACCCGTCAAGCACGAGCTTAACCTCGAGCTGATCGTCCGATCGTCGACGTAGCACCCGATCTACCAGGCACTTCTCGCCAGCACGGCCCGCACCGCCCGCTTCACCCGCACAACCCAACGCACCACCGCACGGCCTCGCACCACTTGCGCCAAGGTCTTGTGGCCCAACTTTTGTGCATCAAATTGGTAACGATACCAATTTCGCAGATACGTTTTTGAAACCGCGCCGCCCGGCGCACGAGGAAGGGAGACCCTCCATGGTAGTTCTCGCACGTATCGACCAGCGCCTTATCCACGGCATCGTCGTCAACCAGGTCGCGCCGGCCTTCAAGGTCAAGCGCTTCATGGTCGTGGACGACCAGCTCTGCGACAACGAGGCCATCAAGGCCAGCATGCGCATGGCCAAGCCCGCGGGCACCGGCGTCTCGGTCATCAGCGTCGAGACCGCCGTCACCAACTTCGCCGCCGGCAAGTACGACGGCCAGAACGTCCTCATCCTGGTCAAGGAGCCCGAGACCCTCATCCGCCTGATCGACGGCGGCGTCGAGATCCCCAAGGTCGACCTCGGCATCATCTTCAACGAGGAGGACCGCGAGCCCGTGACCAAGTTCGTCGCCTTAAACGAGAAGGAGCGCGCCGACCTCGAGACCATCAAGTCGCGCGGCGTGCCGGTGGTCATCCAGTACGTGCCCACCGACGAGGAGCAGGCGTTCTAAACCCGCCCCAGGTCACAGTAGGCGAGAAGCCCGCCGCCCGGCCCCGCGGCCGCCGCGTTCTTCTCGCCGCCCAACCCACCCACAAGCGCACAAGGAAAGGTAGGAACGCGCAATGGAAATCTTGCAGGACGTGCTCGTGCTTCTCGTCGCCGGGTACATGACGATCGACCAGAACGGCCCCGTGGTCATGAGCTGGTTCGGCGTCATCGTGGGCCTCATCACCGGCCTCATCATGGGTGATGTCAACACCGGCCTGGTCATCGGCGGCACCTTCCAGCTGATGAGCCTGGGCGTCGCGGCCCTGGGCGGCGCAAGTGCCCCCAACTACGGCCTGGCGACCATCGTCGGCACCTTCATCGCCGTCCGCACCGGCACCGGCACCGACGCCGCGATCGCCGTCGGCCTGCCCGTCGGTCTTCTCGCCATCCAGCTCGAGGTGCTGGTCCGCATCGTCAACAACTTCGTTGCCCACAAGATGCAGGACTACAACAACGCCGGCGAGTGGGACAAGATGAACCGCATCGCTTGGCTCGGCCCCATCATCTGCTCGCTGCAGACCCTGGTCCCCACGCTGCTCGTCATCCTCTTTGGCTCCACCGTCGTCAACTTCGTGCTCGAGTTCATCCCCGAGTGGGTCACCAACGGCCTGTCCATCGCCGCGGGCATGCTCCCCGTCGTGGGTGTCGGCATGCTGATGCGCTACATGCCCGTCAAGAAGTTCCTCCCCATGATCTTGATCGGCTTCGTCCTGTCCGCTTACCTGGGCGTTCCTGTCCTGGGCATCGCCATCGTGGGCTTCGCCGCCGCCTTCTGGTACTTCACGACCGAGGTTAACAAGACCGAGACCGCCGTTGCCGTGTCCGCCGCCGACGCTTCTGATATGGGAGATGACTTCGATGAGTAACGAGACCCAGACCACCGCGGCAGACGGCCGCTACCAGGTCACCAAGGCCGACCTCAAGAAGGCCGCCGACCGCTACAACTTCATGGCCTGCAACATCTTCAACTACGAGTCCCAGATGGGCGCGGCCGTGGCCTGGGCGCTTGCCCCCGTCCTTCGCAAGGTCTACCCCAACGACGAGGAGTACAAGGCCGCCCTCAACAACCACTTCAACTACTTCAACGCCACCACCTGCATGGCCTCGATGATCCTGGGCGCCACCACCGCCACCGAGGAGCGCGACGGCATCGCCGCCAAGGAGGCCGTCCAGTCCTTGAAGACCTCCCTCATGGGCCCCTTCTCGGGCGTCGGCGACACGATCGTCTGGGTGCTGTGGCCCACGATCATGGGCTCCATCGCCGGCTACATGGCCCAGCAGGGCAACCCCCTGGGCGCCATCGTGTGGTTCATCTGCAACGTGGCCTTCTGGTTCGTCAAGCGCAAGCTCTTTGAGGTGGGCTACACCTCGGGCACCAAGCTGGTCACCGAGCTTGGCGAGAAGCTCTCGGTCTTCACCGAGGCCGCCTCGATCATGGGCCTCTCCGTCGTGGGCGCGCTGATCGCGACCTCCGTCAAGGTCTCCACGGCCCTGCAGTTCCAGGTGGGCGAGGTCGCGCTCAACCTGCAGACCGACGTCATCGACAAGATCATGCCGTCTCTGCTGCCCGTCCTTCTCACCGTGCTTGTCTACAAGCTGCTGGGCAACAAGAAGTGGACCCCGACCAAGCTGATCCTGTTGATCATCGCGATTTCCCTGGTCGGCTCCTTCTTCGGCATCCTGGCCGTCTAGCACGACCTTTGCGCGGCGGCGCGGCTTTGGGGCACGCGCCCCGGCCGCCCGCCGCGTTCTTCTCACCTGGTAAAACCCCTCTTTGTTTGGAGATCTTGCAATGAAGAGAACCCTCATCCTGGCCTCTCACCACACCATGGCCGCCGGCCTCAAGGACACGCTGGACTTCGTCTCGGGCGGCGCGGCCGAGTGCGTGGCCCTCTCGGCCTACATGGACAACGAGCCGTGCGACGCGGCCGTCGACAAGGTCATGGAGTCCCTGGACGCAGACACCGAGGCCATCGTCTTGACCGACCTCAACGCCGGCAGCGTCAACCAGCAGTTCTTCCGCTATGTGGGCCGCCCGCACACCCACGTCGTGAGCGGCATGAACCTGCCGCTGGCCCTGGTCTTTGCCCTGGAGCCCGCCGACGACTACCTCACGGCCGAGCGCGTGCGCGAGATCGTGGCCGACGCCCAGTCCGAGATCAAGTACGCCAACGACCTGGCCGCGGAGGTGGACGATGACGACGAGTAACCCCGAGTGGTGGAAGTCGGCCGTCGTCTACCAGGCCTATCCCAAGAGCTTCTGCGACTCCGACGGCGACGGCATGGGCGACCTCAACGGCATCC